>DATHAE010000133.1:0-2654 GCA_035296805.1 Gaiellaceae bacterium
TGCCTCGTCTCCGGCGGCGCCGACTCGACCTGCCTTTACCACACGCTGCGCGAGCTCGGCTACCGCGTCTCCGCGCTGCACGTCGACCACGGCCTCCGCGGCGCCGAGTCCGACGAGGACGCCCGCTTCTGCGCCGACGAGTTCTCCGCGCACATCGTACGGCCCGCGCCCGGCGGCACGAGCGAGGCCGACCTCCGCGAAACGCGCTACGCCCTCGCCGCCCCCCGCCTCCGTGCGACCGGCCATACCGCGAGCGACCAGGTCGAGACGATCCTCTACCGGCTCGCCGCCCGCGGGACGACCACCGGGATCAAGGTGCGCCGCGAGGACGGCGTCGTCCGTCCGCTGCTCTGCCTCTGGCGCGAGGAGACGGAGGCTTTCTGCCGCGAGCGCGGGCTCCCGTTCCGCGTCGACACGACCAACCGCGACACGGTCCGCGGCCTGATCCGCGACGAGATCGTCCCGGTGCTCGAGCGGATCCACCCGGCGGCGCGCGAGAACGTCCTCCGCGCGCTCGACGAGCGGCGGACGCTGCCACCCGCGCTCGCAGAGCTCCTCGACGCGCCGGTCGGGTCGAAGCGGGTCGATCTCGGCGGCGGCACGCACGCCGTCCGCGAGCACACGCGGCTGTGGCTCGAGCGCGCGCCCGTCGACCTCCACGGCGAGGTGCGGTGGGGCCGGTGGTCGATCCGCTCGGCCCTGCCGGGGCTTAGGGTTCGCGGCTGGCGCCCCGGCGACCGACTCGCCGGCCGGTCCACGAAGATCCAGGATGTGTTCGTCGACGCGAAGATCCCGCGCTCCGACCGCGAAGGCTGGCCGCTCGTGGTGCGTGGCGACGAGGTCGTCGCGGTCCCGGGGATCGTGCCCCACGGCGATATCGAGGTGACGCATGTCGCAGACTGAGGTGGAACAGGGCGTCGGCGAAGTCCTGATCGAGGAGGACGCGCTCCAGGCGCGCATCCGCGAGCTCGGACGCGAGATCTCGGCCGACTACGCGGGCCGCGAGTTGCTCCTCGTCGGCGTCCTGAAGGGCGCCGTCTTCTTCATGGCCGACCTGATGCGCTCGCTGACGGTGCCGTGCGAGATCGACTTCATGGCGATCTCGAGTTACGGCGCCGCCACCGATTCGTCCGGAGTCGTGCGGATCCTCAAGGACCTCGACATCAACATCGACGGCCGCGACGTCCTCGTCGTCGAGGACATCATCGACTCGGGCCTCACGCTCTCGTACCTGATGCGCAACCTCGAGTCGCGCGAGCCTGCGAGCCTCGAGATCTGCGCGCTGCTGACGAAGCCGGAGCGGCGCGAGATCCACGTTCCGGTCCGCTACGTCGGGTTCGAGATCCCGAACCGGTTCGTGATCGGATACGGGCTCGACTTCGCCGAGCGGTACCGCAACCTGCCCTACGTGGGCGTCCTCCACCCCGATCTGATGCCGGAAGGAGCGTGACGACGGCGCCGGCGTGAACGCAGTCTGAGCCGCGGTTGGGTACCCCTGGCGCCGCCACTCGGCTACGCTGAGTCACACTCTCGTGAATCGCTTCGTCCGCAGCGCGTTCTTCCCCCTGATCGTGATCGTCGTGCTCGTCTGGCTGGCGAGCCAGACGTTGATCCCGAAGAACAAGAACGAGCAGAAGCGGACCTATTCCGAGCTGATCGCCGAAGTCCAGAGCCAGCCGCCCGAGCACTGGGAGAAGATCCTCTTCAACCCGTCCAAGCGCGAGATCGTCGCGAGCGTCGCGGACACGGACAAGACCAAGATCAAGGTCAACTATCCGAGCGACGAGTCGCAGATCCAATTCCAGGATCTGCTCCAGGAAAAGAAGGTCGTCTTCGACTCGAAGGGCACGGGCGGCTTCTCGTGGACGGCCCTGATCGGCTCGTTCCTGCCCTTCCTGCTCCTGATCGGGTTCTGGATCTTCCTCATGAACCAGGTGCAGGGCGGCGGCTCGAAGGTGATGAGCTTCGGCAAGTCGCGCGCGAAGCGGATGGCGCCCGATTCGCCGAAGATCGGCTTCAAGGACGTCGCGGGCGTCGACGAGGCCGTCGAGGAGCTCCAGGAGATCAAGGAGTTCCTCGAGAACCCGAAGAAGTTCCAGGCGCTCGGCGCGCGCATCCCCAAGGGCGTCCTGCTCTACGGGCCCCCAGGCACCGGGAAGACGCTGCTCGCGCGCGCGGTGGCCGGCGAGGCGGGCGTGCCGTTCTTCTCCATCTCGGGCTCGGACTTCGTCGAGATGTTCGTCGGCGTCGGCGCGTCGCGCGTCCGCGACCTCTTCGAGCAGGCCAAGCAGGCGGCGCCGTGCATCGTCTTCATGGACGAGATCGACGCCGTCGGCCGCCACCGCGGCGCGGGCCTCGGCGGCGGCCATGACGAGCGCGAGCAGACGCTGAACCAGCTCCTCGTCGAGATGGACGGATTCGAGATGAAGGACAACATCATTCTCGTCGCCGCGACGAACCGCCCCGACATCCTCGACCCGGCGCTGCTGCGCCCCGGCCGCTTCGACCGCCAGATCGTCGTCGACCGCCCCGACCGAAACGGCCGCCGCAAGATCCTCGAGGTGCATTCGAAGGGCAAGCCGCTCGCGCCCTCGATCGACCTCGACGCGCTCGCGTCGGGTACGCCGGGGTTCACGGGCGCGGACCTCGCGAAC
>DATHAE010000134.1:0-47739 GCA_035296805.1 Gaiellaceae bacterium
CGCGCGCGCAGCCCGTCGGGGAGCAGCCGCGCGTACGGGTCGAGCTGAGCCAGGAAGTCCTCGCGGATCGAGAGGACGACGCGCAGCAGCGGGTCGTCACGGAGCGCGCCGCCGAGGTCCTCGAAGAATCCGGGCCGGTCCTCCCAGCGGTCGGGGTACGCGGTGAAGAGCTCCTCGAACTGGTCGATCACGAGCGCGCGCGGCGCGGGGAAGCCGTCGGAGGTGTCCGGATGCTCGCGCTCTTGCAGGTGGCCGCGGAGCGACGCAGCGCTCGATTCGCCGCCCGCGAGGTGCGAGACGACGGCGGCGACGAAGACGTTGCGGTCGGCGGCGACCTCCCCCTCGCGCAGGCCGACGACCCGTGCGACCGGGAGCACCTCGCACTCCTGGTCGTGCTCGAGCCGGGCCACAACCGCGGCATTGAGCAGCGAGCTCTTGCCGGCGCCCGACGCCGCGTACAGCAGGACGATCGGGTTCGAGACGATCAGCGCGACGAGATCATGGATCTCGCGGTCGCGCCCGAAGAAGAAGCGCGCGTCGGCGCTCTCGAAGGGCCGCGGCCCGACGTAGGGGTTCTCGTCAGGCGGCATGGGTCTCGGCTGCGTGCTCGACCCATTTCTGGCGCAGCGTCTCCGCGAACTCGCTCGCGTCGCCCCAGTACACGATCACGCTCATCGCGTTGAAGTAGCGGCCGAGGTAGGTGCGTGCCGTCTCGGAGTCGCGCGGCGGCAGTTGCACGGCGACGCTCAGGCGGCGCAGGCCCGGGGGTGAGGTGGCGACGAGGCCGCGGTGCAAGACGCGGAAGTTGGCGTCGGCGAGGCTGTAGCCGAGGAAGAGCAGCGACGTGCTCGCGAGCGCGCTCTGGACCTGCAGCGGCAGCACGTTCTGGCGCCGCGAGACCGAGACGAGGAAGTCGAGGTAGTCGTCCTCGGTGAGCACGATCGACTCGGGCACGTCGAGCGTCCCGTGGAGGTGGTAAACGACGGGCTCGTCGACCGACGGCACGAAACCGCCGGCGGCGTCGAACACGCTCGGAGTGCCGTCGAGGAAGTCGTTCCAGCGGCAGAGCTCGCGGTGCGGCGTCTTGCCCGCGCGGCGGAGCGCCTGGACCATGAAGTCGTCGTAGTTCGTCGTCACGAAGATGCGGATCGGAAGCTCCGCGAGCACCGCATGCGGCTCGCCCGGGCGGTCGAAGTCGGGCGGTCCGATCCCGCGCAGCTCGCTGCAGATCTTCTCCTTCGGCCACATCGGATCGCCGTTCACGCTCACGAACTGCGCCACGCGCGGCAGGTCCCAGTCGTCGTCCAGCGGGTACCCCTCCTCCTGCGCCCAGCGCCGCGCGACGTCGCCGCCGAGCGGGAGCGTCCCGGCGCACGCGCCGGCGCCGAGGAACGGCGTGCAGTGACCGCCGCCGACGCGCGCGAGCAGGCGTTGCCATTCGCGTGGCGTGATGTGCGCGTTCAGGGGAGGAACGTTCGCGGCGACAGCTTCGATTGTGCGCCCGCGACCGGTGCGTTGTCCAGCCTCGAATACGGTTCGGCCGGTGAAGGTGTTCTCCGTGGTCGGGAACCGGCCGCAGTTCGTCAAGTCCGCGCCGCTCTCGCTCGCGCTTCGCACCGCCGGGATCGAGGAGGTCGTGCTGCACACGGGGCAGCACTGGGACCGCGAGATGTCGCACGTCTTCTTCGACGAGCTCGGCCTCGCCGAGCCGCGCTACCGCCTCGACCTGCACACGCGCGACGTGGACGCGATGCGAGCTCCGATCGGAGAGGCGGTCGCGCGGGAGCACCCCGACTGGCTGCTCGTGTACGGCGACACGAACTCGACCCGCGCCGGCGCCGAGGCCGCGGGCAAGGTGCCGGTCGCGCACGTCGAGGCAGGGCTGCGCAGCTTCGACCTCTCGATGCCCGAGGAGCACAACCGGATCGCCGTCGACCGGACGGCGGCGCTCCTCCTCTGCCCGGACGAACGGTCGGCGCGGCAGCTCGAGTCGGAGGGCGTACGCGGGCGCCGCGAGGTCGTCGGCGACGTGATGGCCGACGCGACGCGCGTCTTCGCACCGATTGCGCGCGAGCGGTCGTGCGTGCTCGACCGGCTCGGCCTCCGCCCCCGTGAGTACGTGCTGGCGACGATCCACCGCGAGGGGAACGTCACGACCGCCGATCGACTGAAGGCGATCGCACACGGGCTCGCGTCGCTCGAGAACCGCGTCGTCTTCCCCGCACACCCACGGACGCGCGCGGCCCTCGAGCGCCTCGGCCTCGACCTCCCGACGATCGAGCCGCTCGGCTACCTCGACTTCGCGGCGCTCGCGTCGCAGGCGAGGACGATCGTCACCGACTCGGGCGGGCTCCAGAAGGAGGCGTACTGGTACCGCGTCCCGTGCGTCACGGTGCGGTCCTCGACCGAGTGGGTCGATACCGTGGCGGCCGGCGCGAACGTCCTCGTCGAGCCGGACGAGATCTCGCCGGCGGTCACCGCGGCGCGGTTTCCGAAGGACGTACCGCCGCTCTATGGCGACGGCCACGCGAGCGAGCGCGTCGCAGCCGCTCTGTACGCTACGCCGCCGTCATGACCTGGGACGTCGCAGTCATCGGCGCCGGCTACGTCGGCGTCCCCCTCGCGTATACCTTCGCCGACGCCGGAAAGCGCGTCCTGCTCGTCGACGTGCAGCCCGGCCTCGTCGAGGCGCTCAATCGCGGAGAGAGCCACATCGAGGACGTCCCCTCGGAGAAGCTGAAGCCGTTCACGGACTCGGGCGCGATCACGGCGACGACCGACTACGAGCAGCTGAGGAACGCGCGAGCCGTCCTGATCGCGCTGCCGACGCCGCTGTCGATGCAGCGCGAGCCGGATCTCTCGATCATCGAGGGAGCAGCGCGGACATTTGCACCGTTCGTGCAGCGCGACCAGGTGATCGTGCTCGAGTCGACGACGTGGCCGGGAACGACCCGCGAGGTGCTGCAGCCGATCCTCGAGGAGGGCAGCGGCCTGAAGGCCGGCGACGACTTCCACCTCGCGATGTCTCCCGAGCGCGTCGACCCGGGCCGCGAGGACTGGACGACGAAGACCACGCCGAAGATCGTCGGTGGGATGACCGCTGCGTGCGGTGAGGCGGCGGCGGATGTGTACCGCGGCGCCATGGACACCGTGCACGTCGTCTCGACCCCGGACGCGGCGGAGCTCTCGAAGCTGCTCGAGAACATCTTCCGCGCCGTCAACATCGCGCTCGTCAACGAGCTCGCACAGCTCACGGACAGGATGAACATCGACGTCTGGGAGGTGGTCGAGGCCGCGGCGACGAAGCCGTTCGGCTTCATGTCGTTCAAGCCCGGGCCCGGCCTCGGCGGCCACTGCATCCCGATCGACCCCTTTTACCTCACGTGGAAGGCGCGCGAGTTCGACTTCTCGACCCGCTTCATCGAGCTCGCGGGCGAGGTGAACAACAACATGCCGTACTTCTGCCGCTCCGTGATCTCGCAGGCGATGAACCACGGCGCGCGGAAGTCGCTCAGCGGCTCGCGGATCCTCGTCCTCGGCGTCGCCTACAAGGCCGACATCGGCGACATGCGCGAGTCTCCCGCGGAGAAGATCATCCACCTGCTGCAGAACGCCGGCGCGAATGTCGACTACCACGACCCGCACGTGCCGCAGTTCGACGGCCGCCGCTCCGTCGCGCTCCGCCCGGAGGACTACGACTGCGTCGCGATCGTGACCGCGCACTCGTCGGTCGACTACGGCGACGTCGTGCGGCGCGCGAACCTCGTCGTCGACTTCCGCAACGCGACCAAGGGACACGAGGTCGACGGCAAGGTCTGGAAGCTGTGACGAAGCTCGGCCAGGTCGGCCTCGGCTACTGGGGCAAGAACCTCGTGCGGAACTTCGACGAGCTGGCCGAGCTGACGTGGCTGTGCGACTCGGCGCCCGACCTGCGCGAGGAGTTCGCGCGGCGCCACCCGCAGGCGCGCGTGACCGAATCGTTCGACGACGTGCTCGCTGACGACGGCGTCGAGGCGGTCGTGATCGCGACCCCGGTGCCGACCCACCACGAGCTGGCGCTCCGCGCGCTCGAGGCGGGCAAGCACGTGTTCGTCGAGAAGCCGCCGGCGATGCGCGAGACGGAGATGGACGAGCTGGTCGCGGCAGCGGAGGAGCGGCACCTGACGCTCATGCCTGGGCACCTGCTCCTCTACCACCCCGGCGTGCTCAAGCTGAAGGAGCTCGTCGACGCGGGCGAGCTCGGCGAGGTTCTGTGCGTCTACGGCAACCGCCAGAACCTCGGGATCATCCGCCAGAACGAGAACGCGCTCTGGTCGCTCGGCGTGCACGACCTGTCCGTGATCCTCTACCTCGTGGGCGAGGACCCGGTCGAGGCGGTCGCGCACGGCCGCGACTTCCTCACGCCGGGAGTCGAGGACGTCGTCTTCTGCTACCTCCGCTTCCCGTCGGGGAAGATCGCGCACATGCACCTGTCGTGGCTCGACCCGCACAAGATGCGGAAGATGACCGTGGTCGGGACCGAGAAGATGGCGGTGTTCGACGACATGGAGCTCGAGCGCAAGGTCACGATCTACGACAAGGCGCCCGAGCAGCCGTCGGCGACCTACGGCGAGTGGCGCACGCGGACCGGCGACATCTTCAGCCCGAAGATCCCGAACACCGAGCCGTTGCGCCTCGAGTGCCAGGCGTTCCTCGACCTCGTCGGCGGCGACGGCGCCGACCGCTCGCGCGTCGCGCGCGACGGCGCCCGCGTGGTGCGCGCGCTCGACATGCTGACGGAGTCGCTGCGTGGCGGCTGAGGTCCACCCGACGGCGACGGTCTACCCCGGGACGGTGCTCGGCGAAGGTGCGAAGGTGCTCGAGAACGCCGTCGTCGGGAAGCAGCCGACGCTCTCGCCGCGCTCGACCGCGAAGCGCGAGCCGCTTCCGCCGGCGGAGATCGGCGACGGGACGATCGTCTCGACCGGCGCGATCCTCTTCGCCGGGACGCGGCTCGGCGCGCGCGTGATCCTGGGCGACCAGGCGTGCGTGCGCGAGCGCTGCGTGATCGGGGACGACGTCGTGGTCGGCCGCGGCTCGCTGGTCGAGAACGACACGACGATCGGAGCGCTGACGAAGATCCAGGCGGACGCGTACGTGACCGCGTACTCGACGCTCGAGGAGAACGTGTTCATCGCGCCGTGCGTCGTGACGACGAACGACGACTTCATGGGGCGGACGGAGCGCCGCCACGACCGGATCAAGGGGCCGACGATCCGACGCGGCGCGCGCATCGGCGGCGGCGCGATCCTCCTCCCCGGAGTGGAGATCGGCGAGGAGGCGTTCGTCGGCGCCGGGGCGGTGGTGACGAAGGACGTCCCGCCGCGCAAGCTCGTCGTCGGCAATCCGGCGCGCGTCCTGCGCGACGTGCCGGACGACGAGCTGCTCGAGAGCCAGTAGCGGCGGCGGCTCCCGTCAGTTGATCCTGCAGCGGCCGGTCGGGCCGGCGAGCTCGCGCTGCAGCGTGTTCATTCGCGCCTCCAGCGCGACGTGCGCCGGGTTCGACGGCTCGAAGTCCGGCAGACCCGCGCCCTCCCAGGTGACGAGCGGCGTCACGCCGGGACCCTTCGCCGTCACGCGGTAGCGCGTGCCGTTGCCCTCGGGGCGCGTGCCGACGTCGGGGTAGCCCCCGTACGGCGCGTGCGGGTAGAAGCCGTAGCAGAAGCTCCCGCTCCCGGTCTGCGCCAGGAAGCTGTTCTCGCGCCTCCACCCGGCGCCGTAGGCGGAGTCGAACGTATCGAGGAAGACGTTGCGGCCGAACGAGTCGAGCGGCACGCCGGTCGACGTCGACCGGAACCCGTACACCGGCAGGCCGCGATAGGTGTAGCGGCCGAACAGATGGTGGAAGTGCTTCGGGTACACCCAGTCCGTGTAGATCCCGAGCTTCGCGAGCTCGCCACTCCAGTGCGAGAGGTGCAGCTCGTGAACGCCGAGCTTTCGCGTCCAGGGCGCGAGGCCGAGGTTCGGCAGCATCCGCTGCCACGACTGGAGCGCCCAGTACGAGCCGTCGGGCGCCTTGCACGCAGCGACGAACCACGCGAGCGCGGGGCCGTCGTAGCGGCGGCATCTGTTCAGAAACGAGGAGGCATACGACGGCGCGCGGTACTTGCCCCAGCCGCCGGCGTAGTCGAGCCGGAAGGAGACCTGCGCGCGCGCGGTCGTCGGCGCAATCGCGTTCACGGCGCCCCACGCGAGCAGCTTCCTCGCCCTCCCGGCCTCCGTGTAGGAGACGAGCGCCTCCCCTTTCGCGTTCACGCGAAGCGTCACGTTCGTCGCGTCGCGCGCGAGAATCTCGCTCGCCGCCGCGCGCTGCGCCGCCACGGCGAACGCGCAGGCGGCGGCCGCGAGAACGAGGACGCTCCTCGCGCACGCGCACGCCTTCGCCGCAGATCCGCCTCCCATCGGACGCGTCCGACCCTAACGCCTCCGGATGGGAAATCCTAGTGGGCGGGCTGTGAGTTCTTCGTCGCGAGCGCGAGCGTGTAGAGCGCGGGGATCGTCGTCGCGCCGAGCACCTTCACCTCGACGTACCAGCGGCCCGTCACCGGCACGGTGTAGGCGATCCGCTCCTGCGCGCCGACCCGCGCCGACTGCGCCGCAAGCAGCGAGCGCGACGCGGTGACGCCCTCGACGCGCTGCGTACCGGGCCGCCACAGCGTCATCTTCATCCCGATCCGGCCGGGCCGCGTCAGCCGCGCAAAGACCCGCTGACCCTTGCGCAGCTGCACCGAGTAGACGTCGATCCGGTCGTCCCAGTAGTCGACGGTCGCGACGATCGAGCGGGGCGGGCCGAACGCGCGCGCCCACCCGCCCGCCTCGTCGTTGGGCTCGAAGCCGTCCCGGTGCGGGAGCGCCGACCCGGCGGTGAGGCGGTTGAGCGCCGCGAGCACGTTCAGGCTCCCCCACCCGGAGAGCGCGTCGCGGCCGTTGGCGCAGTTCGGACAGCCGTTGGAGGGGTTGACGTCGTCGGCGCTCCGCTCGAGCAGCCACGCCACCTGCTCCGGCTTCAGCGCCGGGTTCTGGCCGATGAGGAGCGCGGCCGCAGCCGCCACCTGCGGCGCCGAGAACGAGGTGCCGATCGCGTTCTGGAACTCAAACGGCCCGCAGTCGGAGTAGGGGCCCGCGACACAACCGGCCGTGGCGCGTTGGCGCGGAATCGTCGAGTAGATCGCGTCCCCGGGCGCGGTGACGTCGTTGTAGATCGAGTCGCGGTTCGAGTACTCGGGGATCGACCCATCCTGGCGCAGCGCGCTGACACCGATCACGTGCGGCAGCGCCGCCGGGTAGTTTGCGTTGTTCCACGGCGTCGCCGGCGACTGCGAGCCGTTCCCCACCGCCGCGACGACGACTGCGCCGCGCGCGTAGGCGTAGTTGACCGCGGCCTGCTCGAGCGGCGAGTACGTGTCGGCCTTCGGGTTCTGCGGGTCGCGCACGCCGCCGAGGCTGAGGTTGATCACGCGCGCGCCCTGGTCGACGGCCCAGCGGATTGCCTCCACCTCGCCCTGCAGCGAGACCGAGCCGTCGGGCTGCACCACCTTCGCCACGACGAGTCGCGCGTTGACGCCGATTCCGGCGATCCCCTCGCCGTTGAAGGGGTTGGCAGCGATCTCGCCCGCCACGAAGGTGCCGTGGCCCTCGGTGTCGTCGTAGGGCGAGCCGCCGACGAAGCTCTTCGCCGCGACGACGCGACCGAAGAACTCCGGGTGGCCGCCGTCGATCCCGGAGTCGATCACGGCCACGCGCGTCGTGAAGAGCTTCGGCGGCTCGGCCCAGAACTCCCACGCGTGGTCGCGCTGGAGGTACCACTGCTTCGCGGCGAGCGGCTCCGTGTTGTCGAACGCGAGGCGCCGCTTGCCGTCGAGCCGCTCCACGAACGCCGCCCCCGGCACACGCGGACGCGTGGGCGATTCGAGGACGACGGCCTTCCCGGGCACGATCGTCCTCGCGCCGGGAAGCGAGGGGACGCCGACGGCCCAGGTGCCGGCAGCGGCACTGCTCGGCGCGCCGAGCGCCACAACGGCGACTGCGAGCGCGACCCGTCTCATCTCGGCAGCACCGACGCGGACAAGCCCGGCACCAACCCTCGTCCGGGTGCCGCGCGGACGCGGTAGACGGACCCGGCCGCGTTGGCGACGGCGAGCGAGAACGAGCCCGAGGTGTCGGTCACGCCGGAGGCGACGGTCCTCCACGTGGTGCCGGTCTGCCGCTGGAGCTGCACCGCCGCGCGCGGGAGCGCGGGCCGGATGTTGCCGGTCACCGACCCTGCACCGAGCTGCGCGGTCACACGCGGGGCGACGCCGACCTTCACGACCGCAGCGCGGACGGCGGCGGTCGCGAGCCTGTACTCGGTCGTCACCCGAGGCCTGACGATCGCAGCGAACGAGCCGTTCGCGGCGGGCGCGACGGCGCGGACCGTCTGCCACAGCCCTCCGACGGGGCGCGCCTCGAGCATCGCCGCGCCGACGCTGCGCGCGATGCCCTTGACCGAGCCGGCGCCGCCGTAGGTGACGGGCGCCTTCGGCGGCGCGAGCGACAGCCAGCCGACGGTGAACCACGTCGAGTCCAGCCCGAGCAGGGTCCGGAGCTGCGAGCCGGTGAACGACCTCTCGCCGAGCGGCGTCACGGCCGCGACGCGCTGCACGCGCGCGGACGGGCCGAGCGTCGTGCGCAGGTCGAGCACCGCCGGCACGCTCAGGCGCTTCGCGACCTGCGCCGCGTCGAACACGACCGGGCCCCAGTTGTGATGGGGCGAGGCGTCGTCGAAGGGGTCCGGGACCGAGACGAGGTACGGGATCGAGCGACCGGTCGCCTCGAGCGCGGAGGCGGTCCGGCCGCCCGAGGTCGAGAAGAAGTACGTCGTGGCGACCTTGCCGTCGTACAGCACGACCTCGCCCGCGGTCGCGTCGATCGCGGCGCTCGCCGACGCGGCCTCGGCCGCCATCCCGCCGTAGACCTGGCTGCGCACGTCGCTGTAGAGGTCGTACGTGCGGCCCTTCGCCAGGTTGGCGAGCGCGTACGACCGCGCCGCGACCGCCTGCGCCTTCAGTGCCTCGGGCGGCCACGCCGACGGCATCTCGGACGGGACGACTCCCTTCAGGTACGCCTCGACGGCGAGCGAGTTCACGACCACGAGCTTCCTGTTCTCGACGGAGACGACGAGGTTGCCGCGGTACTGCTTGCCGCCGACGGTGAGGACGCCGGCGACCGGCGAGAACGTCACCGGCGGCGCGAGCGTCAGGTTCTTGTACTTCAGTGCCGTGGTGAGCGGGATCTTCGCGGCGGGGAGGTCGACGGTCACGCCGTCTGCGCCCGTGGCGCGCCACGCCTTCGTTGAGCCGAGCACCAACGTCTTCGCGCCCTCGAGCAGGAGGACGCGGACGCGCGCGACCGGCGCGGGCCCGAGCTTCGTGGAACGGTAGTAGTGGGCGAGGATCCGGTCGTACGTCCAGCCGTGCTGCGCGAATCCGTTGGCGCCCCACTGGCTCATCCCGAGGCCGTGGCCCCAGCCGTGCCCGCTGAGGACGATCGCGGTGCGCGCGGCGACGGTCGCGGTGGTCGTCGTCGTTGTCGTGGTGCCGGTGGTCGTCGTAGTGGTGGCGGTTGTCGTCCTCGCGGTCGCCGTCGTCGCCGGCCTCGTCGTCGCGACGGTCGTCGTCCCCGTCGTTCCCGTCGTCGTCGTCGTCGACGTCGTCGCGCCGGCCCCCGCCGGGGTCGTCGCGAGGAACGCGGAGGCGGCGCCTGCGAGCGCGAGCGCGGCGGCGGCCGCTGCGAGCAGGGCACGCGTCAGCACCGGGCCAAGGTAGCGAAAGGCCGCTACGACCGTTTTTCGCGGCCTGGAACCGGCTACCGTCCCCGCGTGCTCCCCGACCGGTACACCGACGTCGAGCCGATCGCGAAGGGCGGCATGGGCGAGGTCTTCCGCGCGCGCGACACCGAGCTCGGGCGGCAGGTGGCGGTGAAGGTGCTGTTCGCGAACTTCGCGCGCGACGACGCGCTGCGGCAGCGGTTCCAGCGCGAGGCCCTGGCAGCGGCAAGGCTCTCGGGCGAGCCCAACATCGTCACGATCTTCGACGTCGGCGAGTACGACTCGCGCCCGTTCATCGTCATGGAGTACCTCCGCGGCGGGTCGCTGGCGGATCGCGCACGCGGCGCGCCGACGCCGCCCGCGCAGGTGCTCGAATGGCTCTCCGATGCCGCCTCTGCGCTCGACGCGGCGCATGCCGCCGGAGTCGTGCACCGCGACGTCAAGCCGGCGAACCTGCTCCTCGACGATCGGGGGCACGTACGGGTCGCGGACTTCGGGATCGCAAGCGCCGCCGGGCTCGACTCGTTCACGCAGACGGGGACGGTGCTCGGCACCGCCGGCTACCTCGCGCCCGAGCAGGCGCGGGGCGAGCGCGCGACGGCGGCGACCGATCTCTACGCGCTCGGGGTCGTCGCGTTCGAGCTGCTGACGGGCCGCCGCCCCTTCCGGGCCGACACGGCGACCGCGGAGGCCGCGGCGCACATCCACGCGCCGGTGCCGTCGCTGCACGAGGCGAACCCGTCGCTGCCGCCCGAGCTCGACCCCGTCTTCGCGCGCGCCCTCGCCAAGGACCCGGCTGCGCGTTACGCGAGCTCGGCCGAGTTCGTCGCCGACCTTCGGGGTGCGCTGGACGACGCGGCGGGCGCGACGAGCGTTCTCGCGGCGGCGCCGACGCGCCCACTGACGGCGCCGACGCGACGCGACGCACCGGACGAACGGCGCGTCGCGCGAGGCGGGCGCCGGTGGTTGATCCCGGCCCTGCTGGCCTTGATGATCGCCGGCGGCATCCTGGCCGCGGTGCTTGCGACCCGCGACGGCGACAACACCGCGGCGACGACGGCCGCAACGACCCACCCACCGGCGACGACGTTCGTCAAGACGGTCACCCAGCCGGGCACGACGCTCGAGCGGACGGTCACGGCGCAGCCTCCACCGCCGCCGACGACCCAGGCCGAGCCGACGACGACCGAAGCGACGACGACCGAAGCGACGACGACGAACGAGACCGCACCCGCCGGTCAGAGCGGGTCCGACCTCAACGACGCGGGGTTCGCGAGCATGCAGGCGGGCGACTACGAATCGGCGCTACCGCTCCTCGAGCAGGCCGTCACAAAGCTCCAGGGGACGGGTTCGCTGACGGAGGCATACGCCGACTACAACCTCGCCTACACGCGGTACGCGCTCGGCAGCTGCGAAGGCGTCGAGGACCTGCTGAAGAACTCGGAGCGCATCCAGGGTCACCGCGAGGAGATCAAGGACCTCCAACGGCAGGCGCACAAGACTTGCAAATGAGGGCGACCGCACTTGTGCGTCGCCGCCAGCAGACGATCGCCACACTCACTGGTCGCAGAACTGATCGCCGAGATCGGCAACCTGACGAACGCAGGGGCAGAACTCGCGCCGGGTCTTTGCCCACCACGCGACGTGCGCGGGATGAGACGCGGGTCCGCCCGGCTACGCGCCGAGTCGAGCCGCGTACTGCTGCTCGTAGTACGCGCGGTAGTCGCCCGACTTGATCGGCTCCCACCACTCCCGGTTTGCGCGGTACCACTCGACCGTCGCGGCGAGGCCGCCCGCGTCGAACGAATGCTTCGGCGACCACCCGAGCGCGCGCAGCTTGGAGGAGTCGACGGCGTAGCGGCGGTCGTGGCCCGGGCGGTCGGCGACGTGGCGGACGAGGTCGGGCGAGCCGCCCGTGAGGTCGAGGATCCGGCGGACGACCTCCATGTTCTCCCGCTCCTGGCCGCCGACGTTGTAGACCTCGCCGGCGCGGCCCTCGCGCAACGCGAGCTCGATCCCGGCGCAGTGGTCCTCGACGTGCAGCCATTCCCGGCGCTGGCGGCCGTCGCCGTAGACGGGGAGATGCTCGCCGTCGAGCGCGTTCGTGATGAAGAGCGGTAGGAACTTCTCCGGGTACTGGCGCGGCCCGTACGTGTTCGCGCCGCGCGTGATCAATGCGTCGACGCCGTAGGTGCGTACGTAGGCGAGCACCTGCAGGTCGCCGCCCGCCTTCGACGCCGAGTACGGGCTCGACGCCCGCAGCGGCGACTCCTCCGTCGCCGCCGGCGCGTTCGGCGCGATGTCGCCGTAGACCTCGTCGGTCGAGACCTGGAGATGACGCAGTCCGTGGTGGCGCGCGTGGTCGAGCAGGACCTGCGTACCGAGGACGTCGGTGAGGATGAAGTCGGCCGGCCCGAGGATCGAGCGGTCGACGTGCGTCTCCGCCGCGAAGTTGACGATCGCGTCGCATCCGGCCGCGGCCTCCGCGACGACGTCGGCGTCCGCGATGTCGCCACGGCGGAACTCGTGCTCCACGGCGTCGAGGTTCGCCTGGTTGCCCGCGTACGTGAGCTTGTCGAGGACGACGACCTCGTCGCCCGCCGCCGCGAGCCGCCGGACGAAGTGCGAGCCGATGAATCCGGCCCCGCCGGTGACGAGCACACGCATCGGGGACAGGCTACCGTGGCGCGCGTGGCGCTTCTCCGAGGGCACCGCAAGCGGCAGCTCGTAACGGCCGCGGTCGCGGCGGCCGCGGTCGCGCTCTTCGTACTGCAGTGGGCGCAGGCGCCGCGCGTCCAGGCGAGCCCTGCGGCGACGCGGCAGCTCCCGACCGTCCGGGGCGAGCTCTACCTCGGGGAGACTTTCGAAGGGCTCGCCCTGCGCCGCGTGCACCCGTTCCTCTACAGCACGTGCGAGCCCGGGAAGCGCAAGACGATGCCCGTGCGCTGCGAATGGGTGCGGGTCGACGGCGGCCGCGTCTCCGGCGGCGACCCGCAGCAGGTCGCGCGGGCGCGCGCATCACTGCGCCCGGTGGACTGACGGCAGCCTGGCCGGAAGGACGCGTGCCGACGCCCAATCGGCGCGGTGACGGCGGCTTGGGAGGCGGCGCTCGACGCCCCCGACGGGCCGGACCAGACGAACACCGTCCTCGTCTGCGAGGGCGAGCGGTGGCTCGCGGAGGTGCTCGGCGACACCGGGACGGGATGACACGCCGCCTCAGCCTTGGCGCGCGCGGAGCCAGCGATCCTCGGCCGCGTAGTCGAAGAACGGCGCGAACTCGTCGTCGAGGCGCGTCGGATCGCCTTCGCGCGCGAGCGACACGAGCCACTCGACCTCGTCCGCGACCGTGGCCGCGTAGTCGCCTGCGGCGACGTATCCGACAGCGCGCGCAGCGCTCGTGTCCAGCACGATCGGGTGTCGCCTGTCCCACGGGTGGCGGCCGAGCGACTCGTCTTCTCGCTCGTCGAGCGGCACCTCCTCCCAGTCGTGGTCGAGCAGCCGCGCGATCGTGCGCGCGATCTCGAGCCCGCTCGGCGCGTCGGGGTCGGCGCTGTTGACGATTCGCGGCCCTGGTCTCGCAGCGAGCACCTCGACGAGCGCGGCGATGTTCGCCGCCGCCGTCGGGTGGTCGACGCCGACGCCGCGGCGGGCGAGGAACACGGCGGGGCGGCGGTCGAGGACGCGCTTGACGAAGACCCACTCGCGCGGCGTGACCGCGCCGCGCCCGTGGACCTTCGACGGCCGGAGGACGCTCACCGGAAGGCCGCTGTCGAGCAGCACCCGCTCGGCCGCGACCTTGTTCGCCCCGTACCCCTCGCGCGTCGCGTAGTCGCCGTCGCCGGGCGCCATCGTCGGCTGCGTCTCGCGGATCGGCCCGTCGAACCGCGGCGGGACGTCCGAGTTGGAGTGGTTGCCGGCGCCGTCGACGTAGACGGCCTTGCTCGAGACCATCACCGTGGAGCCCGCCTCGCGCGCGAGCGGCAGCAGCCGCGTCGCGTCAGCGGCCGTGTAGCAGATGCAGTCGAGGAGCAGGTCGGCGCCGGCGCCCAGCGCCGCGGCGAGCTGACCGGAGTCGGCGCGGTCCGCGGCGACGAATCTCGCTCCCGCAGTCGCGGCGTCGGCCGGCATCCGCGCGGCGTCGCGCCCCGTCAGATCGACGTCCCAGCCCGCGGCGAGCAGGCGCCGCGCGGTTGCGAGGCCGATCTGGCCGGTGCCGCCGAGGACGAGGGCGCGGGACACGCGGCGGAACCTAGCTGCGCGGGCGCGCTGCGATGATGGCGGCGCCGAGCGATGACGAACCTCAGAGATCTCCTCGAGCTCCTGTACCTGGCGCGGACGCGGTGGAAGACGGCGCGCTTCGCGATGGACGACTGGACGCACCTCGATCGCCAGCAGGACGCGTACGAGCGCTCGCTCGGGCTCGAGGGATCCTCGCCGCCGCACTCCTACGGGGAGATTGCGGGCGCCTCGCGCACCTGGATCGCCGCCGACGGACGATTCCGGCAGGAGCGCGAGCGCATGACGCTCGTGTACGACGGCACGCGGACGTGGATCGCGACCCCCGAGAGCGGCGTCGTCGAGCACGAGTCGCGGACGACGCGGCCGATCGGCGAGGAGTTCCTCGACTCGGCGGTGTTCCTCCCGGGGTTCGACCTTCGCATCGCGGGAGAGGCAAAGGCGGCGGGACGGCGGGCGCTCGCGGTCGACGCGACGCCGCGGCCGCGGGGCCCGGGTCCGGTCGAGCTCTTTCCCTACGGCGCGGACGCGCTCTCACTCGCCGTCGACCGCGAGCTCGGCGTGATCCTCCGCTTCGAGGCGAGCGCCGCGGCCGAGCCGATCCGCCGGCTCGAGGTGACCGAGATCGCGTTCGACGAGCCGCTCGGCGACGGGCTCTTTGCCGCCCCCGCCGGTGACGTCCGCTCCGCCGACGAGGCGTACCCGGTGCGTCACGTCACGCTCGAGCAGGCGGCGCGCGACACGTCGTTCCAGCTCTGGGCGCCCGCGCACCTCGCGGGCCGCTGGCACCTGAACGTGATCCACCGGCCGGAGACAACGGGCCCGTGGGTGCCCGAGAGCGTGATCCTGATGCTGTACGACAGCGAGTCGCTCCACGACTTCGTCGTCGAGCAGGCGGGCGAGCCACTGCTCGGGTGGCGCACCGGCGAGGAGGAGCGGACGGTCGAGGTCGACGGCGTCCAGCTCCGCGTGATCGGCGGGAACCGCCTGCCGGGACCGCCGCTCGAGGTGCAGCTCGTCCGCGGCGGTACGCACATCCGCGTCTACTCGCACAACCTCGACGAGGACGCGCTCGTCGAGCTTGCCACCGCGCTCGAGCCGGCCCCGACGGAGGGGCCACCGCTCACCGACCGCTGACTGTCGCGCCGAGTCGCGCGAGGCACTCCCGCAGGCCGTCGCGCCAGTGCGGGAGCTGCGGCGCAGCCTTCTCGCTGCGCAGGACCGAGTATGCGGGACGCGGTGCCCGCGCGCCGAGCTCGCGGGACGTGATCCTGCGCACGCGGCATGAGACGCCGGCCTCCTCGAAGATCGCCTCGGCGAAGTCGGCCCACGTGCAGTCGCCGCTTGCAGCGACGTGGTACACGCCGAACGGCAGCGGCACGAGCTCGTGCGTCGCGTGTGCGAGATGCGCGACGTAGGTCGGCGAGCCGCGCTGGTCGTCGACCACCGCGACCTCGTCCCGCTCCACGCCCAGCCGGAGCATCGTGCGGACGAAGTTGTGCCCGGTCGGCCCGAAGAGCCACGAGCTGCGGACGATCCATGCCTCCTCGCCCGCGGCCGCCTCACCGTGCAGCTTCGTCCTTCCATACGCGCCGAGCGGCGACGGCGCGTCCGACTCGACGTACGGCTCGCGCTTCGAGCCGTCGAAGACGTAGTCGCTCGAGTACGCGACGAGGGGTGCGCCGAGCGACGCGGCGTTCGCGGTCCCGCTCACGTTGACGGCAGCGGCGCCCTGCGGGTCGTCCTCGGCGCCGTCGACGTCCGTCCACGCCGCGGCGTGCAAGACGAGGTCGGCCTCGAGCCCGGGCGGCGGCGGGAAGGCGACGTCCCAGTCCGCGCGCGTCAGCGCCCGAGCCCCGGGGAACGCCTCCGCGAGCGCCCGGCCGAGCTGGCCGCCGGCGCCGGTGATTACAGCGCGACCGAGCGGTCGCGTTCCGAGAGGATCGGCGATCGCGTGCTCCAGAGGTCGACGACGCGCGGGTCGTTCCACGGCACGCCGTGCTCGTCGGGGGCGGCCGAGTCGTACTCCTCGGTGACGAAGTAGCAGAAGAGGCAGTCCGTCAGCGCCTCGTAGCCGTGCGCATGGGAGCCCTCGACGTAGATCGCGACGGGATTGTCGTCGCCGATGTCCTCGGTGAACGTCTCGCCGGACTCGCGGTTCAGGACCACGACGCGCACCATCCCCTGGAGGCACGCGAAGAGGTCGTCCTGGCCACGCTCGTGGTAGTGGAGCGCGCGGATGACGCCGCGTCTCGAGGAGGCGAGGTTGGCCTGGCGGATCGGCTTCGGGAGCGCGCTCGCCCGCGCGAGCTCCATGAACCAGCCGCGGTCGTCCGCATACCGCGTCAACGGGATTCGGCGAATCACTTGTTCACCCCGGTGTCCTCGATCAGGCGCCCGACGTCGGCGAGGTCGCCCCAGTGCTTGCCGCCGTCGTGCCACCAGCCCTCGACGCGCCGTACCGCGAGCTGGCCGCGCCGCGCGTACTCGCGGTTGACGTCGGTGATCTCGAGCTCGCCGCGCCTCGACGGCTCGAGCGTCTCGATGATCTCGAAGACGTCGGGCGGGTAGCAGTAGAGGCCGACGACCGCGTCGCTCGACGGCGGCGCGTCGTAGCGCGTGTCGACGACGCCCGCCTTCTCGACGATGTCCACGACGCGGCCGTCCCCGTCGTAGGCGACGACGCCGAAGCTCTCCGGATCGGGAACCTCCTTGGCGAAGACGAGGGCGCCCGAGTCCCACGAGCGGATCGCGTCCGTCTGCGAGTACTGGAAGATGTTGTCGCCGAGGCACACGACGAGCTTCTCGCCGCGCGCGAAGTCGCGCGCCATCCCGACGACCTGCGCGATTCCGCCCGGCTCGACCTGCACCTTGTAGGTCAGGTCGACGTCGAACAGGAGCTCGTCGCCTCGTCTCGCCCGCACCCGCCCGTCGCCGAGCAGGTCGATGAAGTCGCCCGCGTGCTGCTGGCCCGTCACGAGGAGGACGTCGCGCACGCCGACGCGCTCCAGCAGCTGGAGCGGGTAGTAGACCATCGGCCAGCGCCCGACCGGGAGCAGGTGCTTGTTGGTGACGCGCGTGAGCTCCTCGAGCCGCGTCGCCGAACCGCCCGCGCAGATCAGGCCCTTCACAGCGACTCCATCACGTGGTCGATGCTATGGGCTCGGGCGCGGGAACGCGCCGGCCCCGCACGGCCGCCGCGCCGGTGAGTCCGGCGACGACGGAGATCGCGGCCACGACCGCCCACATCGTGTTGTCGCCCCAGTTCGTGCGCACCTGCAGACCGAGGAACGGGCCCAGCGCCCAGGCCACCGACCACGAGCCGCCGAAGACGCCCATGTACGCGCCGCGGATGTCGGCGGGCGCGAACGAGGCGACGGCGGCCTGCGAGGTCGGGATCCAGAGCATCTCGCCGATCACGAAGACGGTCACGACGACGACCACGACCGGGATCGCGGCGCTGAACGGCAGGAGGAGGAACGGCAGCCCCATCAGCGGCATCGCGATCCCGAGCTTCACCGCCGCGGGCACGCCGACCGTCCACCGGATGAGGCGCAGCTGGAAGACCGTCACGAACAGGGGGTTCACGATCACGAGCACGCCCCAGAGCGCCGGCTCCAGGCCGTAGCTCGTGACGAGCGAGATCGGCAGCAGGACCTCGTAGGCGACGTAGGTCATCGACGCGAGGACCGAGGAGCCGAGGAAGAGAAGGAACGGGCTGTCGCGCCTGATCGCGCCGAACGACCCGCGCTGGGGCGGCTCGTCCGGCGCGTACGCGCCCGTGCGCGGGACGAAGCGCCACGCGACCAGCGAGGCGCCCGCAGCGAGCGCGGCAGCGCCGACGAAGAAGAACGGCCAGCTGTGCGCGAGCAGCAGCAGCCCGCCGATCGGCGGCCCCATCGTCACGCCCAGGTTCGACGCCACGCGCACCGCGGCGTACCCCTTCTCGTGGCGCTCGGGCGAGACGAGATCGGCGACCATCGCGTTGTCGGCGGCGCCGCCGACCGCGCCCGCCGCCGGCGCGAGCGCCGCGAACACGAGCCCCGCCGTCGTATGCCCGCCGACGAGCGCGAAGCCGAGCAGCATCAGCGTCTGGCCGCCCCACCCCGCGAGGATCAGCGGCCGCCGGCCGACGTGATCGGAGATGTGCCCGCCGGCATATGCGGAGACGCCGGCGACGAGCGCCCCGACCAGAAACGTCAGGCCGAGCTGCGTGTCGGTCGCGTGCAGCTCCTTCTTGGCCCAGATGCCGATGAACACCCACGACGCCGACGCCGCCGTCGAGCCGACGAGTGCGACGGCGAGCACCGGCCGCAGCGCGCGGTCGACGTCGTCGCCCCACACGAGGCGGAACAGCCGGGAGAACACCCGCACCTGTCGAGGGTACCGACGTCTGTAGCGTTCGCCGCGTGGGTACCCGCGAGCCTCTGAACATCGGAATCTTCCTCTTCGACGGCGCCGAGGAGCTCGACTGGGCCGGGCCGTGGGAGGTGCTGTCGGCGTGGGCGCGGCGCTGGCCCGACGACGGCGTCACGGCCTTCACCGTGGCCGAGAGCACGGACGGCCCGGTGGCGTGCGCGAAGGGGCTCCGCGTGCTCGCCGACCACGCGTGGGCGGACGCGCCGCCGATCGACGTGCTGCTCGTTCCGGGCGGCGACACGCGCGCCGTCAGCGCCGACGACCGCGTGCTCGCGCGCGTGCGCGACCTCGCCTCGGCCGACAAGCTCGTCACCAGCGTCTGCACCGGCGCGTTCGTGCTCCAGGCTGCGGGCCTCCTCGAAGGTCGCCCCGCGACCACGCACTGGGGCTCGACCGACGCCCTCCGCAGCCTCGGCGTGGAGGTGCGGCCGGACGACCGCTTCGTCGACGCCGGTGCGGTCGTCACCGCCGCGGGAGTCTCGGCCGGGATCGACATGGCGCTCCATCTCGTCGCTCGTCTACATTCACGGGAACGCGCGCAGGAAGTCCGGCGCTACATCCAGTACGACCCGGAGCCGCCCGTATGACCGTTCACCCGAAGGTTCGCCGATGAGCGAGATCGAGAGCGACAGAGTCCCCCAGCACGATCCGCCTGCCGAGGCTGACCTCGTCCAGCCCGAGGTCGACGAGCGCGACGACTCGCTGATCGTCGAGGGCGACGACCGCGACCACGTGCTGCCGCCGACCGAGCTCGACCCGTACACGCCGGACGTCTCACCGCCGCAGCGCGCGCGCACCGCGATGTTGGCCGCGGTCGCGATCCTGCTCGTCGTCGTCGCAATCGTCGTGTACGCCGCCGTCCGCTGAGGCCGAGCCTGGCGCAGGTGGTCGCGGCGCCCGCACCGACTTCGGTGCCGGAGGCGATCGCGCGGCTGCGGGCGATCGACGGGGCGCTGCCGACGCGTGACGGGATCGCGTGGTTCACGAAGCTCTACCTCGGCGTCACCGAGGCGGTGGCCGAGGAGCTGCCGCGGGCGACGTTTGCAGACGCGGCGTTCGTAGCGCGGTTCGACGTCGCCTTCGCGAACCTCTACTTCGGCGCGTTGAAGACGTTCCTCGCCGACCCGGCACGTACGCCGCGCGCGTGGGCGCCGCTCTTCGCGTGGCGCCGCCGCCGGCGCGTCGCCCCGATCCAGTTCGCGCTCGCTGGAATGAACGCGCACATCAACTACGACCTGCCGGCGGCGCTCGTCTCGACGTGCCGCGCGTCGGGGATCGACCTCCTGCGCGCGCGCCGCCAGCATCGGGATTTCCTGGCCGTGAACGCGATCCTCGAGCGAACGGAGGCGAGCGTGAAGCGGTGGTTCAGCACGGGCTTCGCAGGCGTCGTCGACGAGGCACTCGGCCGCGACGACGACCGGATCGCGATGTGGAACGTGCGCCGGGCGCGCGACGCGGCCTGGGTGAACGCGCAGACGCTCTGGACGCTCGGACGGTTCCCGACGCTACAGAAGCGGTTCCTCGCGACCCTCGACCGAACCGTCGGCTTCGCCGGCCGCGGCCTCCTCGTTCCGCTCGACCCCGGGTCATGATCCGACGACGGCGCAGATCGCCCACGCCTCGATCTCCCAGACTCCGTCGTAGGGCTTCACCTCCATCGCCTTCACGATCCACGCGGACGCGGCCGGTGCCGGCCCCGACTCCGTCATCGCGACGTAGCCGTCGGGCAGGTGCCGGTTGGGCACGAAGCCGCCGCCGACCAGCTTCTTTCCCTCGGGGCACGTCGCGCGCGCCTCCGCGCGGTCGTTGACGTCCGAGTCGCCGAGCCCGTACACGAACTGGAGTCCGGAGACGCCCGGCGGCCCCTGCTGACCGGCTGGCCCGCCCGGCCCGGCCGGCCCGACCGCGCCGATCGTCGCCGGGAGCCTCCCGTTCGCGCCGAGCGGCACCAGCTTGCCCGCGGTCGGCCGGCGCGCAGCCTTGATCCCGGTCACGGCGCCGGCGTTCGTCGCGTAGCCGGATCTGTTCGCGTACGGGACGACCTTCGACGCGACGGAACCCGCAGCGTGCCCGAGCGGAGTCACGCCGAGCAGCGCCACGACGAGCGCCGTCGAGGACAGGATGAGCGACAGTCGTTGCATGTGCGCACTCCTTTCATTCGCGTCGCGGCGGCGGCGCGGGCCGCCGCCGCTTGCGCGCGTCAGCTGATGGCCGGCTGCGGGAGCGCCCCGACCTGCCCCAGCAGGCTCACCGTGTCGGTGAGCTCCCACTCCTCCGCGATCTTGCCGCCCTCGCACCGGCTGATCGTGATTCCGGTGAAGGCGACGTCCTTGCCGGTCGGAGGCGTTCCCATCAGGTCGCCGTCGTGGGTGCCGCGGATCGTGAAGCGCGTCGCGACGTAGTCGCCGTCGGCGAACTGCTGGTCGATCGCGACGCGCAGGCCGCTCAGCGCGTCGCGGTAGCCCTCGACGACCTCGCGCAGCCCGTCGACGCCGCGCGCCTCCTCCGGGTGCAGGACGTAGCCGGGGGCGACGATCTCGTCGAGCGCGCCGAAGTTCCCGCGCGCCGCATTCTCGAAGCAGGCCCGGACTGCTGCCTTGTTCTCCTCGCTGCCGCTCATGGTCTCTCCTCTCGTCGGACTTCGGGGCTGGAGAGAGGATCGCGGGGCGCGCCGCCGGCAGCATCGGTAGGGCTACCTACTCCACTACGGGTCTCGTAGCGGCGTCGCGCAAGGCATAGGCGGCGGCCTCCGAGCGCGTGCGCAGGTTCAGCTTCGAGAGGATGCTCGCGACGTGGTGCTCGGCGGTGCGGCGGCTGATCACGAGGCGTCCGGCGATGTCGGCGTTCGAGCACCCGGCGGCCAGCAGCGACAGCACCTCCGTCTCCCTTTTCGTCAGCGCGCCGTAGGCCTTCGGCCACGCGCGGCCGCGCGCGCCGAGCCCGCGGAGGAAGGCGCTCGCGGAATCGGCGTCGCCGGTGGCGCCGATCCGCTCGAACGCCGCGAGCGCGAGCCTGGCCTCGGCGATCGCGGCCTCGGGAGCCGTCCCGGCGAGCGCCCGTGCCAGCTCGAGCTGCGCCCGCGCCGCCTCGAGGGGCGAGTCGAGGCTCGCGAAGCTCCGGAGCGCGGCCTGGAGGCGGCTCGCGGCCCGCTCGTCCCCGCGTGCCGCCTCGACGCGGCCCGCCGCGAGATCGGCGAACGCAGCTGCGCGGCCGTCCCCGGAGGCTGACGCGATGTCCGCCAGGCGTGCGGCCGCCTCGGCGGCGGCGGCGGCGTCCCCTCGCGCGAGCCGGACCTGCACGAGCAGGTCGAGCGCCGGCGCACACGCGGGATCCGATCCGCCGGCCCCCTCGAGGCACAGGCGCACGAGGTCCTCGGCGAGCGCGGTCTCGCCGCGCGCGAGGGCGATCGTCGCGAGGGCGCGCCGCGCGACCGGGTGGAACTCGCTCCCCTCGAGGAGGTGCCGCGCCTCGTCGAGTCGTCCCTGCCGCACGCGCAGGTCGGCGAGCTTGACGAGCGGCGACCCGCGCATCGCCCGATAGCCGCTCTCGAAGGTGCGAATCGCTGCGAGCAACTCGGCCTCGGCCTCGGCCCAGCGGCCGACCGCGACGAGGATGCCGCCGTAGTGGTTGCGGCACACGGGCGAGACGAAGTCGCTCCACGCCTCGAACTGTCCCGCCACCGACATCCACTGCTCCGCGCGCACGACGTCGAGCGCGATCTCGCACGCGCTCAGCAGGCGGCAGAAGATGTCGCCGACCGGGACGACGCCCGTCACCTCCCCCGCCGAGACGGCGGTCATCGCCTCGTCGATCAGCTTCATCCCCGCGTCGACGCGCCCACCGGCGACGTGCGCCTCGCCGAGCAAGGCGAGCGCGTCGTACTCGAGGTCGGCGTCGCCGTGGCGGCGCGCGATCGCGAGCGCCGACGCTGCGAGCCGCTCGCGGTCCGCTGCGTCGTCAGTGAACGGCGCGCGGTCGAGCACGAGCCAGCCGTGCCCGGCGCACTCCTCAGCGTCGGCCAGGAGCGTCTCCGCGCGCGCCATCCAACCGCTCGCGACGGCCATGTTCCCGTTGATCGTGCCGTGGAGGAACGCGAGCCGGCGCGCCGTGTCGGCCGCCTCCACCACCCGCCCGAGCTCCCGGTATGCGACGAACGCCCGCTCGGTCAGCTCGATCGCCTGCGGGTAGTCGCGCTGGAAGTGGAGCGCCCGGCTCAGCCCGTCCAGCACGTCGGGGCGCTCGCCCAGGTCGCGGGCCTGCTCGAAGCAGGAGCGCGCGTGGCCCCAGTCGGCCGCCGCGAGCGCGTCGCAGCCTTCCCGCACGAGCTCGTCCTGAGCCCCGGCCGTCACGGCCCGATCATCGCACTGCGCCGGCGCGACGGCGCGCCTACTCGCCCACGAGCGCCGGCCGCGGCTCGCGGTCGACGAGCGGTGACGGCGCGACGCGCACGACGCGGGCGACGCGCTTGGGCAGCCACCAGTTCCAGCGCCCGAAGAGCTTCATCAGCGCCGGCACGAGGATCGCGCGGATCAGCGTCGCGTCGATGAAGATCGCGATCGCGAGCCCGAGGCCGAACTCCTGCAGGCCGACGATCGACCCCGCGGCGAAGCCGGCGAACGCGGCGCACATGATGATCGCCGCCGCGGTCACGATGCGGCCGGTCCGCTCGAGCCCGTGCGCCACCGCCTCCTCGTTCGTGTACCCCTCGTCCCAGAACTCGCGCATCCGCGAGACCAGGAAGACCTCATAGTCCATCGAGAGGCCGAACAGCATCGCGAACAGGAAGATCGGGATCCAGCCCTCGACCTGGTCGAACTGGTAGAGGCCGAAGAGGTCGGCGCCGACGCCGTACTTGAACACGATCACGAGCAGGCCGTAGGTGGCGCCGATCGCGAGCAGGTTCAGCAGCACGGCCTTCAACGGCAGGATCAGCGACCTGAACGCTCGCATCAGCGTGAGGTAGGTCAGGACGAGCACCGCGATCACGAGCCACGGGAAGGCGCCGTACGAGCGGTCGAGGAAGTCGATCCCCTGCGGCGGGCCCCCGCCGGCGAGCACGCGTGTGCCGGGTGGGAAGTCGACCGACGGGACGATCTCGCTTCTCAGCCTGCGCGCGAACTGCTGCGCCTCGTGCGCGCCGTATTCGTGGCGGCCGGCAACGCTGACGTAGCCGTAGCGGCCGCCCGGCAGCACATACGGCGGGCGTGGCGCGAATTCGACCCGCGCCACCTCCGGGTCGCGCCGGACGCGCGCGACCAGCTCCGCGAGCGCGCCCTCGTGGCGTGCGTCGACGACGCTCCCGCCGCGCGCCTCCACCACGATCTGGGTCGGCGCGAGCGCACCCGGACCGACCGCGCGCCGCAGCACGTTGAAGCCGCGGATCGACTCGGGCGACTGCGGCGTCCCCGACGCCGACCCCGGCGTCAGCTCGAGATCGAGCACCGGCACGGCCGCGGCGACGAGGACGGTGGCGCCGACCGCGAGGTAGGCGACCGGCGTGCGCATGATCGACCGCGCGAGCCGCGCCCAGAAGCCGCGCTCGGGATCGGCCGCTCCCGCGAGTCGCGGCAGGGGCACGCGCAGCCGGTCGCGCACGAAGTCGGCGACGTGGAGACGCCTCGTCCCGCGCCGCCCGAAGACCGAGAGCAGCGCGGGCTGGAGCGTCGAGGCTGCGACGATCGACATCAGCGGGATCAGGAATCCGCCCACGCCCATCGACTGCATGAACGGCAGCGGCATGAAGAGGAGCAGCGCGAGCCCGATCGCGACCGTCGCGCCCGAGAACACGACCGCGCGTCCGGCGGTCGCCATCGTCTGGACGATCGCCTCGTCCTTCGACTCGGTGCGCGCGAGCTCCTCGCGGAAGCGGTAGACGACGAGCAGCGAGTAGTCGATCGCGATCCCGAGCCCGATCAGCTGCACGAGGTTCGTGACGTAGATCGCCGTCGTCATGTAGTGCGCGACGATCCAGACGATCCCGAGGGTCGCCGTGATCGTGCACGCGGCCATCGCGAACGGGATGAGGACGGCGAGCGAGAGGCCGAACACCGCGAGCAGGACGATCAGCGCGACGGGGAGCGCGATCGCCTCGCCCTTGAGCAGGTCGTCCGCGAAGATCGGGTCGAGGTCGGCCTGGATCGCGGGCGTCCCGCTGACCCACGTCTCCGCGTCGGCCGGCCGACCGACGGCGCGCCGCACCGCGGGGGTCGCACGCTTCCCCTCCGTCAGCTCGAGCGGCGAGCCGATCGTGCCGAAGACGACGGTCCGGCTCGCGGTCTGGAGCGGTTGTGCGCGTCCGCCCTCGACGGCCGTGGCGCCGCGGCGCAGCGCGGCCCGGAGCGCGCCCCTCGTCGCCGGGTCGGTCGAGTCGGGGACGCGGAAGACGACGAGGAACGAGCCGTCGTCGCGCTGGCCGAACCGCTCCCGCATGATCGTCCGCGCCTCCTCGGAGTCCGTGCCGGGGACGGTGAACTCGTTCGAGAGCAGCTTGCTGAGGCCGGAGCTCGCCGCGCCGCCGGCCAGCAGCACTGCCAGCCAGGCCCCGAGCACGATCCAGCGGTGGCGGAGGACGAAGCGCGTCCAGACGACCATGTGGGTAAACGCTAGTCGCAGGGGTACGGTTCACCGGATGGCTGACCGCCGCGAGGAGATCGAGGAGCTGTTCGCCGACCTGTGGCAGGTCCCGCGGTTCGCGGGGCTTCGGCACGGGTTCCGGCCCAACGTCGACTGCTACCACACCGACGACCCGCACGCGCTCACGGTCGTCGTCGAGCTGCCGGGCGTCGACCCGGAGAGCGTGACGGTGGTGGCGGCGGAGCGGGCGCTCCTCGTCCAGGGCGAGCGCGTGCGGCCGAAGGGCGACGGGCGGGTCTACCAGCAGATGGAGATCGAGTACGGCCCGTTCCAGCGCAAGGTTCGTCTCGCCGAGGACGTCGACCTCGAACGGGCCGACGCACGCTACGACCGCGGCGTCCTGACGGTGACGCTGCCGGTCGCCGAGAAGGCGCCGGCGCGCGGACGCGTCCTGATCCGGGTCGAGCGGGCCACGTGACAGAGATCAGCTTCGATCCGCCGGCGGCGGCGGAGGACCAGCTCGTGTTTCCGGCCACGCTGCCGCTCCTGCCGCTGAAGGAGACGGTCGTCTTCCCGCAGTCGATGACGCCGCTCGCGATCGGCCAGGAGCGCTCGGTGCGCCTGATCGACGACGTCGTCTCGGGCGATCGGCTGCTCGCGCTCCTGACTGCGCGCGACGGATCGGTGGACGCACCCGACTGGGACGACCTCTACGAGGTCGGCACCGCGGCCGTGATCCACAAGATGATCAAGGTCCCCGACGGGACGCTCCGGATCCTCGTCCAGGGGCTGCAGCGGATCGATCTCGTCGAGCGCGTGACGGAGACGCCGTACCTGCTCGGCACGTTCGGCGAACTGCCCGACCTGCTGGCGGAGACGCCCGAGCTCGAGGCGCTGACGCGCAACGTCCAGGGCCTCTTCGCGCGCATCATCGGCCTCGCCCCCTACCTGCCGGAGGAGCTGCAGATCGCGGCCGCGAACGTCGACGATCCGAGCGCGCTCTGCCACCTCGTCGCATCGACGCTGCGAACGATCAAGACTGAGGAGCGCCAGGAGATCCTCGAGCAGATCGACGTCGAGGCGCGCCTGCGGCAGGTCTCGGCGATCCTGAACCGCGAGCTGGAGGTGTTCGAGCTCGGCTCGCGGATCCAGTCGCAGGTCCAGTCGGAGATGGAGAAGGGCCAGCGCGAGTACTTCCTGCGCCAGCAGCTGAAGGCGATCCAGCAGGAGCTCGGCGAGGCCGACCCGGAGCAGGCGGAGGTCGCGGAGCTCCGCGAGCGGATCGACGCACTCGGCGAGCTGCCCGAGGAGGTGCGAAAGGCCGTCGACCGCGAGCTCGCGCGGCTGGAGAAGCTGCCGCCCGCCGCCGCCGAGTACGGGGTCATCCGCACGTACCTGGAGTGGATCCTCACGCTGCCCTGGAACTCGCTCACCGACGACAACCTCGACCTCGACCACGCGCGCGGCGTCCTCGACGAGGACCACTTCGACCTCGAGAAGGTGAAGGACCGGATCATCGAGTACCTCGCGGTCGCGAAGCTGCGCAACGAGATCTCGGGGCAGATCCTCTGCTTCGTTGGTCCGCCCGGCGTCGGCAAGACGTCGCTCGGCCACTCGATCGCGCGCACGCTCGGGCGCAAGTTCCAGCGCATCTCGGTCGGCGGCGTCCGCGACGAGGCGGAGGTCCGCGGCCACCGCCGCACCTACATCGGCGCGATGCCGGGGACGATCATCCGCGCGCTCCGCGACGCCGAGTCCACGAACCCGCTGCTCCTGATCGACGAGATCGACAAGATGGGCGCCGACTTCCGCGGCGACCCGGCTTCCGCGATGCTCGAGGTGCTCGACCCGGAGCAGAACCGGGCGTTTCGCGACCACTACCTCGACCTCCCGTTCGACCTCTCGAAGGTGCTGTTCATCTGCACCGCCAACACGCTCGACACGATCCCGGGCCCGCTCCTCGACCGCATGGACGTGATCCAGCTGTCCGGGTACACCGAGGACGAGAAGCTCGGGATTGCGAAGCGCTACCTGCTCCCGAAGCAGCGCGAGGCGCACGGCCTGCAGCGCTCGCAGCTGACCGTGTCGGACACGATCCTGCGCACGATCATCCGCGAGTACACGCGCGAGGCGGGCGTGCGCAACCTCGAGCGGCGGCTCGCCGACGTCTGCCGGAAGGCGGCGACGCAGGTTGCGAAAGGGAAGGCGAAGCGGATGCGCGCCGACGACGCGAAGCTGCGCGAGTGGCTCGGCTCGAGGCGCTTCTCGGGCGAGGTGCGGAAGCGGACCTCGGACGCGGGCGTCGCGACGGGGCTCGCCTACACGGCCGTGGGCGGCGACGTCCTGTTCATCGAGGCGACGGCCTATCCGGGGAAGGGCCGGCTGACGATCACGGGCCAGCTCGGCGAGGTGATGCAGGAGTCGGCGCAGGCGGCCCTGTCCTGGGTGCGTGCGCACACGGAGACGCTGGGGCTGCCGGAGGACTGGTTCGCGACGCACGACGTCCACGTGCACGTGCCGGCAGGCGCGGTGCCGAAGGACGGACCGTCGGCGGGGGTGACGATGGCGACGGCGCTCGCGTCGCTCGTGCTCGGCGAGCCCGTCTCGGACGAGGTCGGGATGACCGGCGAGATCACGCTCACCGGCCAGGTGCTCCCGATCGGCGGGCTGCGCGAGAAGACGCTCGCGGCCCAGCGCGCGGGCCTCAAACGCGTGATCTTCCCGCGCGAGAACGAGCCGGAGCTCGCCGAGCTGCCCCCGGAGACGCGGCAGGCGATCGAGTTCGTCCCGGCGGACACGATCGAAGAGGTGTTCGACGCCGCCTTCGACGGCAAGCGCCGCGCCCGGCGCAGGCCGACCGCCGTCGGCCGCACGCCGCAGGCCGCCCGTGGCGCGTAGCGCGTAGCGCGTCTACTCGGGCTCGTTGCCGCTACCGGTGCCCATCCGGTACGGCGTGTGGACGCCCTCGTAGGCGAGATGCGTGACGAGTCCCTTCGCGGCGTGCGGGAGGTTGTGGCAGTGCAGCATCCAGATCCCCGGGTTGTCGGTGCGGAACGCGACGTCCCATTGCTCGCCCGAGCGAATGTCGAGCGAGTCGACGAGCCACGGCGTCGTGACGGGGCGGCCGTTGCGCGCCAGGACGAGCATGTGGTGGCCGTGCAGGTGCATCGGGTGCGGCGAGCCCGAGCGGTTGACGAACACGATCCGGTCGACCTCGCCCTCGGCGACCATCAGCATCGGCATGTGGGGGTGGATCCTCCCGTTGATCGACCACTGGCGGCCGAGCTTCACGCCCCCGTGGAAGAACCCGAGCTTCCGCCCGAGCTCGATGCGAAAGGTGCGGTCGAAGCGCGTCGGCACGGCAGGTGCGCGCGCGCGGTAGGTCGTCAGGTCGAGCATTCGCGAGAAGTCGACGGTCGCCTCGCCGTCACCGAGCGAGATCCGGTCGCCCGAGCCGTTCGCGGCGAGCGTCACGGGAGAGCGGGGCATCGCGAACGCGACGTCGTAGCGGCCGCCGGCGGGCACGGCGAGCGTCTGTGCGCGCACGACCTCCGGCGCCTCCAGCTCGCGGCCGTCGATCCCGACGACGCGGAACGCCGTCCCGCCGAGGCCGAACTCGTGGACGTGGTCGTCCGCATTCAGCAGCCGCAGGCGGACGGGCGTTCCAGGCGCGACCCGGCGGTGCATCCGGCCGCCGGACGGGAGGAGCGCGACCGGCCCGCCGAAGCTGTGCGCCGCGACCACGAGGTCCTCGCCGGGCGGCGGGTCGCGCGGCTCGACGACGAGCGCGCCGAAGAGCCCGCGGCGCACCTCGTCGGCCGAGCGCTGGTGCGAGTGGTACCAGTACGTGCCGGCGTCCTCGGCGCGGAACCGGTACGTGAAGCGGCCGCCGACCGGAACCGCGTCCTGCGTCATCCCCGCGACGCCGTCCTCCCCGTTCGGCACGTCGACGCCGTGCCAGTGGATCGAGACGCCGTCGCGGATGTCGCGGTTCACGAGCGTCACCTCGACGACATCGCCCTGCCGCACGCGCAGCTCCGGGCCGGGAATGCGTCCGTCGAACGCGAGCCCGTCGAGCACGCGCCGCGACGGCAGCCGGACGGTCGCGTGGGCGGCGGTCAGCGTGAAGCGGACATCCGGCGTCCCGCGCTCGCGGAGCGCGGCGACGCTGACGCCGTCGACGGCGGCGCCGTCATGGTGGTGGACCGGCGGCGCGCCGCCGAGGTCGACGGGGCCGAGCTCGGTCGCGTCGTAGCGCGCGGGGACGCGGCTCGCGTTCCACGCGCGCGCGGCCCACACGACGGCTGCGACGAGGACGAGCGTGACCACGACCGCCGAGGCGGCCTGCAGTGCCCGCACGCCCACGGCCGTCAGGCGGTCGTGACCGCCGCGGCGCGGTGGGCGCGCCAGAGCTGGCCCGACAGGTAGCCGAAGAGACCGAGGAGCAGGAATGCGTTCACGGGGTGGAGCGCGGCGACCCAGCGTCCGCCCTCGGGGAGGAGGAGCTGGATGAAGAGCAGGAACGGAAGGACGATCGAGATCACGCGCTGCCGCACGTTCGGCAGCCAGGCGAGGAGCGCGACGATCAGGAACAGGATCGCGCCGAACTGCCCGAAGATCCAGCCGAAGTCACGGTGAAGGGTCAGCTCGTCGGCGTCTTCGATCGGCGTGTCGCTGTCACGCGCGCCGAAGATGCCCTCGCCGGCGAGGTACACCTGCACGATGATCATCAGCACGAGCAGCGGCGCGAGGTACCGCAGGATCGTACGTGCGACTCGCCGAACGCCTTCCATCCGATGCTCCTCCTCGCTTCGACCGCAGGTGCACGAATAGCAGCACATGCGCGGCCCGACTTCAAGACCTACGGTTTGCACCGGTCGGGGCCGGGTACAGTCCGCCCGCACGCGAGCGAAAGGATGCGACGAGCATGGCGAGAGCGAAGGACAGGGTTTACGACACGGTCGGCGACGTGAGGCCGTACGTCGAGCGCGCGATGAAGGACGAGAAGCTGCGCGAGGACGTGATGAGCGCGTTCGGGACCGCCCGCGACCTCTACAACGAGCTGATCGGCGGCCGCGGCGCGGTCACGCTCGCCACGCGCGTCGCGACCGACGACGACATCCGCGACCGCCTGAAGGAGGCCGTCGACGACCTGCGCAGCGCAGCCGACCGGCTCCAGGGCAGGAAGCCGCATTCGGGACGGAACACGACGCTCCTGATCGCGGGCATCGCCCTCGGACTCCTGTTCAACCCGATCACGGGACCCGAGACGAGGCGCTGGGTCAAGGACATGATCGGCGGCGGCGACGACTTCGGCGGCGACTATCCGCCGTCGGGCAACAGCAACCCCGTCGCCTGAGCGCGCGCGTCAGCGATAGGCGGCGGCCTGAAGCGCGAACAGGTCCGCGTAGATGCCGCGTTGGGCCACGAGGTCGTCGTGCGTGCCGCGCTCGGCGATTCGCCCATCGTCCACGACGACGATCAGGTCCGCCATCCGAACGGTCGAGAAGCGGTGTGAGACGAAGACGGCGGTCGCGCCCGTCGCGCGGGCGACGGCGCGCGCCGAGGCGGCGTAGCGCTCGAACAGCTCGTGCTCCGCGTGCGCGTCGAGCGCGGAGGTCGGCTCGTCGAGGATGAGCAGGAGCGGCCGCTCACGCATCATCGCGCGCGCGAGCGCGATCTTTTGCCACTGGCCGCCGGAGAGCTCCACGCCGCTCGCGTGCGACACGCCGAGGAGCGCGTCGAGTCCGTCGGGGAGCATCTCGATCACGTCGCCCGCCGCCGCGCGTCCGACCGCGGCGGCGACGGCGCGCCGGTCCTCGATCGCCGCGAGGTCGCCGACGCCGACGCTCTCGCGCGCGATGACCTCGAAGCGCACGAAGTCCTGGAACCCGGCGGCGATCTGCGCGCGCCATCGCTCGGGCGCAATCCGCGCGAGGTCGACGCCGTCGACGGTGACGGCGCCTTGAGTCGGCTCGTAGAAGCGGCAGAGCAGCTTGACGAGCGTCGTTTTGCCGGCGCCGTTCTCGCCGACGAGGGCGACCGTCGAGCCCGCGGGAAGCTCGAGGTCGACGTCGCGGAGCACGTCCGAGTGCGTGCCGGGGTAGCGGAAGGCGACACCCTCGAAGCGGATCGCGTCCTCGAGCCGCACGGGCACGGGTGCGTCGTGAGCCCTCGGCGGGTAGAGCCCGCGCACGAGCCGACGCAGCGACGACACGCGCTCCATGGCCCGCGTGCTCCACTGCAGCGTCTGCGTGGTCTCGACGACGTTGAACACGAGCCGGTTTGCCTGAGCCGCGAGCGCGACCGCGAGGACGACGTCCCCCGGAGTCTGCGCGCCGTCGACCGCACCGCGCACGACCACCAGCAGTGCGCCGACGTAGCCGAGTGCAAACACGAGGTGCCCGGCCGACATCGCGACGACGCCCTCGAGCTGCGCCCGGAAGCGCGTTCGGCGGAGCTCGGTCCTCGTCTCGCGGAGCCGCCGGCCGAGCTCGTCCTCGAGCCCGAACACGCGCACCTCCTTGGCGGCGTCCGCGCGCAGTGCAAGGTCGACGAGATGCGTGGCGCGCCGCAGCGTGTCGGCGCGGCCGAGCCAGTACCGCTCGAACCGGCGCCACGACCAGCGGGTGCCGAGGAGCGGCGGCACCGCGAAGAGGAGCAGCAGCAGCAGCACCGGTTGGAGGCTCGCGAGCAGCACCACCGTGAGGACCAGCTGGATTGCGAGCCCGACTGTCCCCGTCGCCGCGCGCACCGCGTTGTACCGCCAGGCGCCCTCGTTCCGGATCAGCTCGAGCTGGTCGGCGTAGTCCGCGCGCTCGAGGTGGGCGAGTCCCCGCGGGCGCTGCGCGAGCTCCGCGGTCTCGGCCGTCACGTCGATCACGTTGAGGTCGGCGAGCTCGACGAGCATTACCTTCGAGACGTGCGTGCCTGTCTGCGTCAGGAGCGCGAGCAGCGGCAGGAACAGCGCTACGACGCTCGCGCCGTGAACGTCGCCGGCGACGACCGCGTCGGTCAGGTGCTTGAGCACGAGCGGCGCGAGCGGCCAGCTCACGTAGTTGAGCACGACGAGCGCGAAGACGACGACCAGGCGCGCGGGGCTCACGCGCCAGGCTCCGACGAGGATCGTGACGAACCCCCGGACGGTCACGACCCGAACCTCGCGGCCTGCAGGCGGAAGAGCCGCGCATACCCTCCGTCGGCGGCGACGAGCTCTGCGTGCGTCCCGTCCTCGACGACCCGTCCCTCCTCGAGCACGACGATCCGGTCGGCGCGGCGGACGGTCGAGAAACGATGCGAGATCAGGATCGTCGTCAGCCCGCGGGTCAGCTCGAGAAAGCTGTCGAAGAACTCCGCCTCCGCCCGCACGTCGAGGTTCGCCGTCGGCTCGTCGAGCACGAGAACGCCCGCCCCGCCCTCGACCGCCATCAGCGCGCGCGCGATCGCGATCCGCTGCCACTGCCCGCCCGAAAGCTCGACGCCGTCGGCGTACTCCCGCGAGAGCGTCGTCTCGAGGCCGCGCGGCAGCCGTTCGACCAGCTTCAGGGCATCCGCGCGCGCGAGCGCCGAGCGAAGCCGGCCGTCGTCGTGCAGGAGCTGCGGCGCGCCAAAGCCGACGTTGTCACGCACGGAGAAGTCGTAGTGCACGAAGTCCTGGAAGATCGCCCCGAGGCGCCGACGCCAAGCGCGGACCGGGAACGAGCGCAGGTCGGTGCCGTCGACGGTGATCCGTCCCGCCTGCGGCTCGTAGAGGCGGGCGAGGAGCTTGACGAGCGTCGTCTTGCCGGCGCCGTTCAGGCCGACGATCGCGAGCGAGCGCCCGGCGGGGATCGTCAGGTCGAGGTCGCGCAGCACCGGGCGGCCGCCTTCGCCGTAGGCGAAGCTCACGCCCTCGAAGCGGATCTCGGCGCGAGGCGCCGTCGACGGGTCCGCCGTCTCCTCCGCCTCCCCCCGCTCGGCGGCGGCCGCGACCCGTTCCTCGAACCGCTCGAGCCCGCGGTACGCGCGCAGGCCGAGCTCGATCTGCCAATCGGCCTCGTTGATGAACGTCCCGATCGACCCGACGAGCACGATTCCCTGGAGCACGTAGACCAGCTCGCCCAGCGTGAGATCGCCGGCGGCCGCCGCGCGGGCCGCGCCGACGGTCGCGGCGCCCGAGAGCAGCAGCCACGCCGGCGCCGAGATGAGATAGCGGCCGTAGATGTACCGCCGCCGCGCCTTCCAGACCGGCAGGACGGCGGCGAGCGCGTGCGCCGCGTACCGGTCGCGGAGCCAGTCGAGGAGGCCGAAGACGCGGATTTCCTTCGCGGCGCCGCCCGAGGTCAGGAGGTTGCGGTAGTAGTCGCGGCGGCGGCGGTCCGGCGCGAAGCCCTGCTCGACCTCGCCGAGCCGCCCGATCCCGGACCGGATCCCCGCGCGCAGGGCGAGCGCGCCCGCGGCGGTCGCGACGGCGGCCCACCACGTGTAGACGACGCCGATGAACGCGGCCGCGACAGCGCACTGGATGTAGCGCGCGAGCAGGAAGAGCATCCCCGAGCACGCCGCGCCGGGGGAGAATCCGACGCCACGGCGCGGGTCGGCGATGTCGGCGAGCATGTCGAGCGTCTCCTGGTCCTCCAGCGCGGCGATCCCGGGCGGGCGGAACGACGCGTCCGCTGCGCGCTCGCGGAGCCGGTCGTCGACGCGCCACGCGACCAGCTCTCCGACCGCCCACTCGAGCGGCGCCAGCACCTGCTGGACGACGAAGAGCGCGCCGGCGACGACCAGGGCGTCGCGGAGGGAGCGCCATTCGGGCGAGTCGAGTCCCTCCGCGACGGCGTCCGGCACGCGGCCGACGACCGCGCTCGTGGCGACGATGAACGCCACGGGCGCGAGTCCTGTGAACACCTGGAGCAGCGCCGCGAGCGCCAGCACGCCCTTCCCGGCGTACGGCAGGATCCGGAAGATCGTCAGCCGCAGCGCGACGCGCTCGCGGAGGCGGCGCGTCACGGCGAAGCCCTGAGCGTTAGCTGCGCCCGAGGTCGCCCGCGGGCGGGACGGTCGTCGGCACGCCGCTCGGCGGCAAACCGTCGAGGTTCGTCTTCGGCGGCGCGAGCGCGCGCCGAAGCGAGGCGGGGTCGAGCCCGTCGGCGGACGAGATGTCGCTCATCGCGAGCAGCATCGCCCCCGCCTGCGGCGCGGGCAGGCGCGAGGACGAGCCCTTGCCGCCGAAGGCCGCGAGCCACGCGGTCGCGATCGGGAACGGCAGGTCCTCGAGCCGCTGCCACGCCTGGACGTAGGGGTACGGGTCGACGGCGCCGTCGTAGCCGAGGTACAGGCGCGACACCGGGTGCACCTCGAAATGGAGGTGGTAGGGCGTCGCCTCGGCGTCGCCCGTGTTGCCCATGAAGCCGACCACCTGGCCTGCCTTCACGTGCGCGCCGTCGACGGCGAGGGTCGAGAAGGCGGAGAGGTGCGCGTAGTAGAACTCGTTGCCCTTCTCGTCGCGGAGCCACAGCCGGTTGCCGCCGAGGCGGTTCCAGCCGACGGAGAAGATCGTCCCGTCGGCGACGGCGAGCAGCGGCTGCCCGAGCTGGCCGAAGACGTCGACGCCGTGGTGGTAGGAGACGTCGGCGCGCGGGAAGCCGTAGGAGTCGCTGTACGACGACGGGCCGTAGACGGGGAACACGTACCGGCGCCCCGTCAGCGGCGGGTGGACGCGCGGCGCCTCGCGGAAGGTCGGAGCGTGTCCCGGCTTCGCCTTCGCGCGCGCCTGCGGCCGGTCGGCCGGCACCGGATCGGCCGGGGTGGGCGTCGAGGTCGTGGTGGTGGCGGCGGTCGTGGTGGTCGTCGTCGTCGTCGCCGCGGTCGTGGCCGGGGGCGGCGGCGGCGGCGCCGTCTGCGCGGCGGCCTCGGCGTGGCCGATCTGGATCTCACTCCCAGCCGGCAGCCCGCCGTGGTCGGCGTTCAGGTGGATGACCAGCGTCGTAACGGAGCCGCGGAAGCCGTGCCGCCCCGCCGGGGCCGAGGCGTCGGAGGTCTGCGCGTTGACGATCGCATAGCCCCAGTCGCCGAGGTTGACGCGGCCCCCCGAGGCACCCTGCCCGAGCGCCTGAAAGCCCGAGACGCCCGTGCCGTTGAAGTCCCCGGCGGCGCCGCCCGCCTGCGCGCCCGCCTGCGCGCGCGCGGAGACGGCCGAGGCCGTGATCTCGCCGCCGAAGATGCTGATCGAAGAGACGTCCGACGATCCGCGCGCAACCGCGTTCGTGTCGCCGATCGTGGTCGAGGCCGACGCGGAGGTCGCGCCGGTCGAGATGACCGAGCCGTCGCCCGGGTACGCGAACCCGCCCGTGTAGGCGGGGCCGGTCGACGGCGGAGCCTGCACGGCGGTGGTGCCGCCGCCCGTCGTGAGGCGAATCGCCCACGCACCGGCCGAGGCGGTGGGCGTCTGGTCGGCGCCCGTCGCGGACGCGCCGCCCGCCGCGGCGACGACCGCAAGCAATCCGAGCATGGCAAGGAGACGGCGAGACACCCCGCTCCCATTATGGCCACGAATCGGGACAACCGCCCGGGAGCGGCGGCCAGGGTCTGACTCTCCAAGCGGCTACGACGGGACGCGGCGCGCGAGGATCTGCATCCGCCAGGTGTCGATACTGAACTCGGCACCGTCGAACCCGCCCCAGTCGGCGACGGGCTCGAGGCCGGCGCGCAGCAACATCGCTGCCAGCTCCGGGTAGGTGTACGCGCGCACCGAGTGCCGGAGCTCGCGCCGGTCGTCGCCGACGAGCGTCCAGACGGCGTTCGACCGGCCTGTGCGTACGTCGTACTCGCGGGACTCGAGCAGCACGCGCCCGTCCGCGAGGTCGCTCCACCCCTGTGGCCGGAACCCCTTCACGAGCGCGGTCGGGTTGAACGTGTCGATGAAGAACGAACCGCCGGGCCGAAGCGCGCGCGCGACCGCCCGCAGCGCACGCTCGTCCTCGCTCTCCTCCGCGAAGTAGCCGAACGCCGTGTAGAGGTTGATCGCGGCGTCGAACTCGTCGGCCGACGGAAGCTCCCGCATGTCGCCTTGCACGTACTCGATCTCGACGCCGGCGTCGGCCGCCGCGAGGCGCGCGTGCGCGAGCGACGACTCGGACGCGTCGATCCCCGTGACGCGCAAGCCGCGCTGCGCGAGCCGCAGCGCGTGCCTCCCGTGCCCGCACGCGACGTCGAGGACGCGCGCACCGGGCTCCAGCCCGAGGCGCTCGACGATCGCGTCGACCTGCTCGGGCGTCCGCTGGTCGTCGTGCCCGAGAGCGATGACGAGCCAGTCGTCGTCGAAGAACGACTCGTACCAGCGCGGATCGGCTTCGATCACGCCCCGAGGCGCTCGCGCGCGAAGGCGCGAAACCGCGCGCGGGCTTCGTCGTCCGGGCCCATCGGCTCCTCGGCCGCGAGCCGCTCGTCGGCGGCGACCTCCTCGGCGACGGCGCGGATCTCGCGCGCGACGGCGTCGTGGTGGCGCGGATCGCGCAGGATCGAGTCGATCCAGGTCTCGCTCCCGTCGTACTCGCCGATGTCGTGCTCGACGAGCAGCTGCCCGAGGAGCAGGCCCACCCGGATGTACGCGAAGGTGCGGAACGCGAGGATCCGGCGCGGCGAGTCGACGAGCTCGGCGACCTCGGGGCTCTCCTCCACGATCTGCGTCACGATCGAGCCGATCGGCTCGTCGACGAGCGGGATCCAGACTTCCTCCAACTCGGCCATCGGCGAAGTGTGAACTATGAGCGGCTCGTGCGCCAGACCAGGTGTACCGCGGTCAGGAGCAGGAACGCGCCGAAGAGTCGTCGCAGCACGTCCTCCGGCAGCGACGTCGCGACGACCGCGCCGAACTGGACGCCGACGACGCTCCCGACGCCGACGATGCCGGCCGCGCGGAGGTCGACGTTGCCGTAACGGTACTGGCGCCACGATCCGACGGCCGCGGTCGGCAGGATCGCGAGCAGCGACGTCGCCTCCGCCTCGAGCTGCGAGAGTCCGAGCCCGAGCGCGAGCGTCGGGACGAACACGATCCCGCCGCCGACCCCGAAGAGACCGGCGAGGACGCCGCCGACGAGCCCGACGACGATCACCAGCGCCGTCGTCATGCGATCAGCAGCCTCCCGGCGACGATCACGAGCAGCGCGGCGAAGGCGTAGGAGAGGCCGCGGACCGGGATCCGCTGCTGCAGCGACGTGCCGGCGACGACGCCGACCACCGCAGGAATGCCGACGAGCGCGGCGGCGCCGGGATCGACCGCGCCGTGGAAGGCGTAGGTGATCGATCCCGTGATCGCCGTCACCATCACCGCCGTCAACGAGGTCGCAGCGGCGCGCCTGGCCGCGAACGCGCACAGGATCGTCAGCGCCGGAACGATCACGATCCCGCCGCCGACGCCGAACAGAGCGCCGAGGAAGCCGGCGGCAAGCCCGATCAGGAGCAGGCGCACCCGTCTACTGTACGGCCGTGGACGCGCTGGCACGCCTCGCCTCAGAGCCGGAGCGCGCCGCCCTCTTCCTCGACATCGACGGCGTCCTCGCGCCGATCGTCGCCGACCCCGACGACGCGCGCGTGCCCGACGAGACGCGGGCCGTCCTGCGTGAGTTGGCGACGCGCTACGCACTCGTCGCGTGCGTCACGGGCCGCGCCTCCGAGGTCGCGCGCGCGATCGTCGGCGTCCCGGAGGTGACCTACGTCGGCGAGCACGGCCTGGAGCTGGAGCCGGAGGCGGCGGAGTGGGGCAAGCGGATCCGTGCGTTCGCGGCCCGCGCCCGGTGGCCGGCCGAGGACAAGCCGCTCACGGCCGCGTTCCACTACCGCACCGCCGAGCGGCCCGCCGAGGCGCGGGAGGTGCTCGAGGAGGTGGCCGCCGAGGCGCTCGGCGAGGGCTTCCGGACGCGCTGGGGGCGGATGGTGCTCGAGGTTCTGCCGCCGGTCGACGCGTCGAAAGGGACCGCGGTGCGCCGGCTGCTGGAGCGGGACGGACTGGGGCGCGCGCTCTACGCCGGCGACGACACGACCGACCTCGACGGCTTCGCGGCGCTCGACGGCCTCGAGGCCGCGGTGCGGGTCGCGATCGCCTCGCCGGAGGGCCCGACGGAGCTCGGCGAGCGCGCCGACGTCGTCCTGGGCTCGCCTGCGGCCCTGGTCGAGTTGCTACGGCAACTGTAGAGCGTTCGCGTAGATCTCCTCGCCGAGCGAGCCGAGGCGCCGCGAGTCCGTCCAGATCGGATGGGCGACCCCGGCCGCGGCCGCGACTCCCGCGTAGTCGCCGTACTGGAAGGGAGAGGCGGCGCGCGCCGTCTCGTCGGAGAAGGCGTGGGCGGCCCGCCGCGGCAACGTCCACGTCGTGCCGCCGTCGGCCGACGACGAGCAGGTGTAGCGCGCGCGCCGGCGTGTGGGGTCGCCTCTCGTGTCGTACCAACAGGCCCAGAGGCGGCCCGTCGTCGCGTCCACGGTCGAGGCCGGGAGGAACTGGTCGGAGGGCGCGCGCCCGTCGGGCGGATTGACGCGGCGGCGGGTTCCGAGCGCGCTCAGCGTCGCGGCGTCGAACGACCTCACCCAGACGTCCTGGCCGGTTCCGCCGGGCGTGCGCGCGGCGTAGGTCACGTGGACGCGGCCGTGGGCGGCGTCGGCGGTCACCTGCGGCGCCGGCGCCGCGCACCGCGTCGCCTGCGCGGGGATCGCCGAGCCGGCGAACGGGCACGACGCGCCCGTGAAGGGCAGCGTCGCGATCGGGAGGTCGCGCCGGAAGTGATCGCCGCCGTCGTCCGAGCGGTCGAGGAGCACGCGCCCGTCCTCGGTCAGCCACGCGACGTACAGCGTCCCGTCGTCGCCGACGGCGAGGCTCGCGTAGGTCTGGTAGGTCCGGCGTGCGCCGCTGACGCGGACGGCGCGCGACCACGTCGCACCGTCGTCGTCGCTGTGTGAGACCACCACTTCGTACGACGCCGTCGGCGCGAACAGGCGGCTCCAGGCGAGGTAGAGGCGCCCGGCGTATGGGCTCGCGGCGGACACGTCGACGGCCAGCGCGTTCTTGTCGCTCATGGCAGTCGCCCCCTCGATCCGCAGGAGGCGGGACGACCACGGCGCCCCGGCCCGACGCCGAGTCGCGAGGGCCAGCGAGATGCGCTCGGACTGCCCGTCGCACGAGCCGGCGAGGAACGCGTAGAACTGGCGGCCGTCCGGACCGATCGCCACCGCGGGGTCGCCGTAGGAGCAGGTGCCGCGCGGCGGCGGCAGCGGGCGCGACGTCCACGTCCTCCCGCCGTTGGCCGAGCCGTAGACGCGACTCGCCGACGCGTACGACGCCGACCCGGCCACGAGCACGGCCGGGCGGGAGGGGTCGACCGCGATCGCGACCTCGGCCTGCGCGCCCCTCGCGCGCGAGACGTTGACGTCGCCGCGCACGCCGCGGCCGCGAACGCGCACCGCCGCGCCCGAGGCCGCCACGCGGTGCGGCGCGAGCGACCGCCCCGCCGGACGCCGCTCGGCGCGCTCGACGGCGACGGGCAACGCGAGAGCCGCCGACGCGGCGAGCGCCACCGGTGCGAGCCGCCGCGTCACAGGCGCAGCCGCTCGCGCAGCTGGCGCGACTGGCGGCGCGCCACGTCGAGCTCCGTCCGCTCGGCGTCGGCGAGCGCGAGCCTGATCCGGTCCGGGCCGGCGCGCTTCACGGCCGCCACCTTCGCGAGGTTGACGAGGTGCGAGCGGTGGATGCGCGCGAAGCGATGACCCGGCAGCTTCTCCTCCAGCTCGCCGAGCGATGCGGTGCAGAGGTAGGAGCGGTCGTAGGTGTGGACGCGGCTGTAGTCGCCGTCGGCCTCCACGTAGTGGATCGCCTCGTAGTCGACGAGCTCTGTGCGGCCGCCGGCGACGACCGGGATCTTCTCCACCGGCGGCGCCTGCGGCGTCACCCGCTCGGCCAGCCGCTCGAGCACGCGCGCCAGACGCTCGGGATCGACCGGCTTCAGCAGGTAGTCGAACGCCTCGACGGCGAACGCGTCGACGGCGTACTCCGGATGTGCCGTCACGAACACGACCGCGGGCGGCTCGCGTTGCTCGCGCACGAGCGGAGCCGCCTCGAGCCCGGTCAGGCCCGGCATCTGCACGTCGAGGAAGACCACGTCGTAGTGGACGGCCTTCGCGAGCGCGAGCGCCTCCGCCGCTCCGGCAGCCTCGCCGACGACCTCGACGCCTTCGTGCGCGTCGAGCAGGTAGCGCAGCTCCGATCGCGCCGGCGCCTCGTCGTCGACGATGAGGGCGCTGATGGTCACGCCGCCGGCACCTCGAGGCGCACGACCGTCCCGAACGGGAAGGAGCGCAGCTTCACGCCCTCGCCGTAGAACGCCGTCAGCCGGTGGTGCACATTTGCGAGCCCGAGCCCCGTCCCTGCCGACTCGCCCTCCGACACACCGGGCTCGAGCACGCGCTCGAGCGCCTCGCGGGCGATCCCGCGCCCGTCGTCGCGGACGGTGACACGCAGGCGGCCCCGGCGGACGCGGGCGCGCACGAGCAGGTGCAGGGGCCGCTCGGTCTTGCCGTGCTTGACCGCGTTCTCGACCAGCGGCTGGACGAGGAACGGCGGCAGCCGCACCGCGCGCGCCTCGGGCGACGCGACGACGGTGACCTCGAGCTGCGAGCCGAAGCGCGCCTGCTCGAGCGCGAGGTAGCTCTGCACGTGGCGCAGCTCCTCGTCGAGCGTGACGAAGTCGCCCGGGCGCGACAGCTTCCACCGTGTGTAGTCGGCGAATGCCCGCACGAGGTCGCGCGCGCGGTCGGGATCGGTGCGGATCAGCGACGCGATCGTGTTCAGCGCGTTGAAGACGAAGTGCGGCTCCATCTGCGCCTGCATCGCGGTCGTGGTCGCCGTCGCGAGCTGGGAGAGCTGGAGCTGCGCCGAGAGCTGGTCGCCGAGCCGCTCGAGCGTCGCCACCGTCTCCTCGTGGAGCGGCGACCCGTCGGTCGCGTAGGCGACGACGGCCCCGGCGACGCCGTCCGAGAGCCGCAGCGGGACGACGGCCGCGGCACCGAGCGGGCACGCCGGGTGGCCGCACTCGACGCGCAGCGCAAGCGGCGCGAGCAGCGGGCGGTCCTGAGCGAGCGCCTCGAACACCGGGCGGATGGCGGCGTCGCCGGCGGCGTGGTGGTCGGCGCCGGCGCCGACGAACGCCAGCACGTGCCGCCGGTCGGTGACCGCGACCGCGCCGACGCCGAGCTTCTCGAACAGCTCGTAGGCGACGGTGCGCGCGGCGCTCTCGGACAACCCGCGGCGGAGCTCCGGAAGCGTGGCCGCCAGAAGCTCGAGCGTCGCCGTCTCGCGCCTCGCGCGCCGGTGTCTCGGCATGATCGGATCATGCACGTCACGGACGCCGTCCTGAAGCCGCTCCGCAAGCGGTACGGCGAGCCGGCGCTGCTCGAGTGGGAGGGCGAGATCTCACCAACCGAGCACGCGCTCGCGACGTACGACCCGCGCCGGACGCACGACGTGACGCTCTTCATCCTGGATCCGCAGGATCGCCTGGCGCTGATCCGCAAGCCGCACTTCGGCGAGGGCGTGTGGCGGCCGCCCGGCGGCGGGATCAAGGTCGACGAGGACTTCGAGGCCGGCGCGGTGCGGGAGGCGCTCGAGGAGACGGGGCTCGCCGTGCGCCTCGAGCGCTACCTCGTCGCCGCCGACGCGCGGTTTCTCTACGAGCCGCACGACGTCCCGTGGCGCACGCACGTCTTCCTCGCGCGGACGGACGAGACGGAGCTCGTGCCGGGCGACGTCGAGGAGATCGCAGGCGCGCGGTGGGGGACGCTCGACGAGCTCGCGGGGCCGATCCGAGTACGGCTGCTCGAGACGGGACGTGCGCTCTGGCGCTATCGCGTCGCGCTGCACGACGCGGCGCTTCAGGCGCTGCGCGGGAGCGCGAGCGAGTAGCCGACGTCGAGAGGGTGCGGCGGGTACTCGACGACCCTGGTGTCGCCGTTCAGCCGCCACCCTCGGCGCTCGTAGAAGCGCCGCGCCCGGTGGTTCTCCGTCAGGCACCACAGCTTCGCCTCGTCGTGCGCGGCGGCGATCGCCTCGACCGCCGCGTCGTGGAGGCGGGCGCCGGCGCCGCTCCCCCACTCGTCGGGGACGACGTACAGGCCGTGCAGCCACTCGCCTTCGATCGCAGCCACTCCGACGGGGCGGTCGTCGCGCTCCGCGACGAGGACGCGGCCGCCGAAGCCGCGCCACCGCGCGCGAACCTCGTCGTCGGGGTACGGGAACTCCGCGGGCGGAAAGATGTGCGCGAGCGCGCCGACCGACGCCTCGCGCTGGAGGGCGAAGTGCGTCTCCGCCTCGTGCGGCCCCGAGTCGCGGATCGTCAGCGCCGCAGGTGCTCCTCGATCGCCTCGCGCACGATCGTCGGGAAGTCGTACCGCGGGCGGAGGTTCCACTCGCGCTCGACGAGGCCGCCGTACGACTCCAGCTCGTAGTCGGTGGCGCCCACCACGTACTCGCGGCCGGCGTCGATCTGCGCGGGGTCGAGCCCGCTCACGTGCAGCCGTTCGTGCGTGCGGCCGCGCAGCGGGCGGCGTCGCTCGTCGATCCAGGCCGGCGATCGCCCGACCTCGATCATGCGGCGCAGCCGCTCGCCCGAGATCGTGGCGACGCCGGGGTTGGCGGAGCTGTCGCAGACGTCCCAGAGCGGGCCGCGCACGACCGGCCCCGGCGGGAGTGGCTCACCCGACAGGACCTGCCCCGCGACCGCGAGCCCGACCTCGGCCGCCATCCGCTCGCGGAGCATGTCGGCGATCCAGTCGCCGTCGAGCGGACGGTCGACCTCGCCGAGCGTCTCGCCGAGGAATGCCTCGACCTCGGGCTCGATCCGCTCGGCTTCGGCGACGACGTCGGGGTGCGGCGGCGTCTCGTCGGGGACGGGAATCACGGTGACGCCGATGCGGTCGCCGTCGATCTCGATCCGGCCGAGGTGCTGCGCGTACTCGCCGGCGCTCGCAAGCACGACGCCGCCGATGCGGTCGCCGGCCGGGAGGAGGTGGTGCGAGTGGGCGCAGATCACGAGATCGATCTGGCCGTCGAGCTCGTGCGCAAGCCGCTTGTCGTCGATCGGCGCCTCGTCGGCCTCGTAGCCGAGGTGCGAGAGAACGACGACGAGCTCGGCGCCGCGCCGTCGCAGGTCGCGCGCGAGCTCGCGGACGAGCGGAATCTCGGGCAGCGCCTCGATCCCGAACGAGATCGACTCGCCGAAGTAGCCCGCGAACGATGCCGTCACGCCGATCACGCCGACGCTCCCCAGCAGAACCGAGTCGTGCACGCCGTCGACCGGCTTCAGGTTGGCGAGCAGCAGCGGATACCGCGCAACGCGTGCGTGGTCGGCGATCACCTGCGGGCCGTAGCGCAACCAGGCTGCGTTGCCGACCGTCGCCGCGTCGCAGCCCGCGGCAGACAACAGCCGGTGCATGGCGGCGCCTTTGGTGATGTTCGAGAGGCGATTCGTCGTCTCCTCGACGTCGCCCGCGTCCAGGTAGAGCACCCGATGCGGCGTCTCCTCTCGGACGCGCGCGACGAGTGTCGCAACGCGCGCGAGGCCGTCGATGCGGCCGTGGATGTCGTTCGTGTGCAGGATCGTCAGCCTCACGCGAGCTCGAGCACCTCCGCGATCGAGCGGACGCGGAGGCCGTCCCACCCGTGGGCCTCCTGCCAGAACGGCTCGCGCCCGTCGGGGAGGATGAGCACGGGGGTCATCCCGACCCGCGCCGCGCCCGCGAGCTCGTCGTTCGCACCGTCGCCGACGTAGAGCACGTCCTGCGGCTCGACCCCGAGCGCGCGCACCGTCCGCAGGTAGATCTCGGGCTCGGGCTTCATCACGGCGCAGTCGGAGGAGAAGGTGGTGACGTCGAAGCGCGATGCGAGCGGCGTCCCGGGCCAGGCCGCGGGCACCTCCTCGGAGCAGACGCTGATCAGCCCCAGCCGGTGACCCCGCACGCGCAGCTCGTCCAGCGCCTCGAGTGCGCCCTCGCGCGGGACGAGCGACCGGCGCGCGAGGTCGTGGCGCGCCGCGACGTGGTCGGCGATGTGCTCGCGCGGCACGCCGAGCGCCTCGAACGCCGCCGCGAGCGGGCCTGTCTCGCGGCGGTGATAGTTCTCGTGCCAACGCCGCATGAACGCGTCCTCGTCGACGTCGAAGTGCGCCGCGATCCGCTCCGTCAGCTTGCGCGCCGCCTCGACCGGCCAGTCGACGAGCGTGTCCCAGAGATCGAAGATCACGGCGCGGTAGCGCATTCGCGCAGCACCTCCCAGGCCCGCGAGACGTCGTCTTCCGTCGTCCGTGCGTTCCCGATCGCGAGTCTGATCGTCGGCACGCCGCGCAGCTTCGTCGTGGCGACGAAGATCTCTCCCGTCGCGGTCGCGCGGCGCGCGAGCTCGGCGTTGTCGGCGGTCCGGTGGCGAAAGCAGACGGTCGAGAACGGGTGTGGCGCGGCGATCTCCCACTCGTCGTCGGCCTCGACCCACGAGGCGAAGAGCTGCGCGAGGCGAACGTGCTCGCGGATCAGCCCGCGCAGGCCTGCGGCGCCGTACATGCGCAGCACCGTCCAGAGCTTCAGCGCGCGGAAGCGGCGGCCGAGCGCGGGGCCGTAGTCCTTGAGGTCGACGGCGTCGGCAGTCGCGGCGAGATAGTCGGGGACGAGCGAGAACGCGCGGTGGAGCGCATCGGGCCGCCTCGTCCAGAGCGCCGAGCAGTCCATCGGCGTGAAGAGCCACTTGTGCGGGTTGACGACGACGGAGTCGGCACGCTCGCAGCCGTCGAGACACCAGCGCAATTCGGGACAGACGGCCGCGCTGCCGGCGTACGCGGCGTCGACGTGCAGCCAGACGCCGGCCTCCGCGCAGCGCGCCGCGAGCTCCGGAACGGGGTCGACGGCGGTCGTCCCCGTCGTGCCGACGGTGGCGACGACGGCCGTCGCGTCCGCGAGCGGGAAGTCGGCACGCATCCGGAACGTGTCGTCCGTCTCGACGGTGCGGAACTCGAGCCCGACCAGCCGAGCCGCCTTCTCGACGCTGAAGTTCGCCTGCTCCGATGCGTAGACGACGCCTCCCGGCCGCAGCTCGCGCGCCGCCACGAGCGCCGCAACGGTCGACGTGGACGCTGTGTCCTCGAGGTGCCCGTGCCACTCGCGCGGCAGGCCGAGGAGCTGCGCGAGCCAGTCGAGCACCGTCGTCTCGAGCTCGGTCGCCGCGGGTGCGGCGAGCCACGTCATCGCGTTCACGTTGAGCGCTGCGATCAGCAGCTCCGCCAGGATCCCGGGCTCGGATCCGGTCGTCGCGAACCAGGCGAAGAACCGCGGGTGGTTCCAGTGCGTGATCGCCGGCAGGAGCTTCTCGTCGAGGTCGCGGAGGACGGCCGAGAACGGCTCCCCGCGCTCCGGCGGCGCCGCGGGCAGAGCCGCGCGCACGTCGCCGGGACGGGTCTCCGCCGCAACCGGAAGCTCGCCCACCCTGTCGAGATAGGACGCGGCCCATTCGGACGCTTCATGAAGGTCGTCGCGGAAGTTCATGAACGTGCTGGAACCTGTGCTGACCACGTACCCCTCCGGTGCCGCCCGGATAACCCTCCGCCCGCTGTTTGCAGGAACTTCACGAGCGTCGTTTCCGCAGCCGCTCAACCTCGCGCCAGGGACGGGTGTTGAGGACGTCGTCCTTCGACAGCCACGCGCGACGCGCCTGGCCGATCCCGAACTCGACGAAGTCGAGCGCGCCGACCTCGTGGCCGTCGGAGTCGATGACCACCTTCAGCCCCGCCTCGCGCGCCGCGCGCGCGTGCACGTCCGTGAGATCGAGCCGGTCCGGCTGCGAGTTGATCTCGAGGAAGGTCCCCGTCTCGAGGGCCTTCTCGACCACGCGCTCGATGTCGATCGCGGAAGGCGCGCGCTTGTTGATCTTCCGGTTCGTGACGTGGCCGATGCAGTCGACGTACGGGTTGTCCATCGCCGCGAGCACGCGCGGCGTCGGATCGGTGTCGAACCCGTGATGGACCGACGCGACAACCCAGTCGCGCGTCGCGAGGTCCTCGTCGGCGACGTCGAGCGCGCCGTCGCCGCGGATGTTCACCTCGATCCCCTTCAGGATCCGCATCGAGCCGACGGCGTCGTTGAGCTCGTCGATCCTGGCCGCCTGCTCCGCGAGCCGGTCGCCGCGCAGCCGCTGCGCGTGGTCGCAGACGGCGTAATAGGCGTATCCCTTCGCCGCGGCCCGCGCGACCATCTCCTCGAGCGTGTCCTTCCCGTCCGACCACGTCGTGTGGGTGTGCAGGTCGCCGCGGAGGTCGTCCAGCTCAACGAGGTCGGGGAGTTCGGCGCGACGCGCCAGCTCGAGCTCGCCGAGCCCCTCTCGCATCTCGGGCGGGATCCAGTCGTAGCCGAGGAAGGCGTAGACCTCCTCCTCGTCCGCGAAGGCGTGCAGCTGCTCCGACTCCACCTCGGTGATCCCGTACTCGGAGACGGAGAGGCCCCGCCGAACCGCGGCCTCGCGCAGCGCCACGTTGTGCGCCTTCGACCCGGTGAAGTGCTGGAGGAGGTTCCCGTACGACTCGGGAGGGACGACGCGCAGGTCGAACCGCAGCCCCTCGTGCGAGAGCACCGTCGCCTTCGTGGTGCCGCGCGCGGCGACCTCTACGACCCAACGCAACGAACAGAAGTGGTCGATCAGCGCGGATGGATCCGAGGCCGTCGCGATGATGTCGAGGTCGCGCACAGTCTCGCGATACCGCCGTGCCGATCCCGCGACCGAGACCTTGTCCGCAGCCGGGTGCTCCGCGAGCACGTCGACGACGGCGCGCAGCTTCGGCAATGTCGTTCCCAGGAGCGCGCGTCGCGGCCCCTCCTCCGCCGCCGGCTTCGCCAACGCGGCGAGGATCTTCTCCTCCGAGCGCGCGCCGAGACCTGAGAGCCCACGGAGCTGTTGCGCCTCGGCAGCCGCGCGCAGACCGGCCACCGTGGTGATCCCGAGCTCCTCCCAGATCCGGCGCGCGGTCTTCGGCCCGAGGCCCGGCAGCCGCATGAACGCGGCGAGCTCCGACGGCACCGTCGCCTTCTTCTTCGTGAGCGCGTGGATCTCGCCGTCCTCGACGATCTCGACGATCTTGCCCTCAATCGTCTTGCCGATCCCCTGCAGGCCCTTGGCACGGCCGTCGAGCGCCATCTGCGCGACGGGGCCGGGCGTCTCGCGGATGCGCTGAGCCGCCTTCCGGTAGGCCGAGATGCGGAACGAGTCCGCGCCGTCGAGCTCCATCAGGTCGGCAAGCAGGTCGAACTGGTCCGCGACGTGCTCGTTCCTCGGGAGCGCGGCCGTCACGGCAGCGATCATAGGCAGGCACATGCGCGCCACCGTCTGCATTCCGACCTACAACGAACGCGAGAACCTCGAGCCGATGCTCCGGACGCTCGCCTCGACCCTCCGCGACGGCGACCGCGTGCTCGTGATCGACGACGCGTCACCGGACGGCACCGGCGAGCTCGCCGACCGGCTCGCGGCCGAGCTCCCGTTCGTCGACGTCCTCCACCGGCAGCGGAAGGAAGGGCTCGGGCCTGCATATCTCGCCGGCTTCCGGCACGTCCTCGAGACCGACGCCGAGCTCGTCCTCGAGATGGACTGCGACTTTTCGCACGACCCGAAGGAC
>DATHAE010000135.1:0-7512 GCA_035296805.1 Gaiellaceae bacterium
GTGTACGTGATCCGGCCGGCAGGCTGGGCGACCACGCCGTCCGTCGAGACGCTCCTGACCGCGAACAACTCATAGGCGCGGCGGTGGGGTGCCCCGGCCGGGGCACCCCACCGTTCACGCCGTCGGGAGCGGGATCACCGCCCGGAGGTGCGTTCCGGCTCCCGGCTCGCTCTCGATCGCGAGCTCGCCGCCCAGTCGCGCGACTCGCTCGCGGAGACCCGCCAGTCCGCCCTCGGGCGCGGCCCTCGCCCCGCCGATGCCGTCGTCCGCGACCTCGGCGACGGCGGCTCCGTCGGCAGTCGACACGCGAACCGTCACCGTCGTCGCCTGCGCGTGCTTGACCGCGTTGCCGAGCGCCTCGGCGACGAAGTAGTAGAGGGCGCGCTCGAGCGGCTCGTCGAGGCGGTCGTCCGGAAGCTCGACGATGTCGACCGGCTGCGCCGCGCGTTCGGCGAGCGCCGCGATCGCCGGGCCGAGGCCGTCGGCGGCGAGGACGGCGGGCTGGAGGCCGCGGACGAGCTCACGGATCTCGGTGATCGCCGCGGCGAGCTCCGCCTGCGCGGTCTCGAGCGCCTCGGCGGCCCGATCACGGTTCGACTCGAGCGAGCGGCGCACGACGTGGAGGTGGAGGTTCGCGGTCAGGAGCCGGTGCTGCGCGCCGTCGTGCAGGTCGCGTTCGAGCCGCCGTCGCTCCTGCTCGCCCGCACTGACGAGGCGCGCGCGGGATTCGAGCAGATCCTGTTCCGCCCAGCGCTGCTCCGACACGTCGCGGACGATCGCCACGACCTCGTCCGGGTGCTCCGGGATCGGCACGACGCGCGCCTCGAACTGGCGGAGGTCGCCGCTGACGGTCGGCAGCTCGTACTCGACCACCCGCAGGTCGCCGCTCGCGACGGCCTCGGCCACGCAGCGCATGAACGTGACCGCGACCTCGCCCGGGAGGATGTCGAACATGTTCGAGCCGACGAGCGCGTCGTGCGGTGTCGCGAGCCGCGACAGGTCGCCGGCGAACTCCAGGTACGTCCCGTCGCTGCGCAGCCGGAACATCAGGTCCGGGATCGCGGCGAGGAGCGCCTGGTGCCGGGCGTCGGCCGTGTGCTCGAAGCCCTCCATCGAGCAAGATCGTACGGGGCAGGCGCGGCTGCGGGCACCCCGCGAGGGGGCGCCCGCAGCCATGATGCGCTACGCCGCGACCGGAACCGCGTCCAGCGCGGGCGCGCGCTCGAGCTCGTTGCGCCGGATCAGGACGGCCGACGCGACGACGCCGACCGCCGCAATCGCGGCGCCGACCCAGAACGCGGCGTGGAAGCCCGTCGTCAGCGCGGCCGCCTGCGAATCGCCCGCCTTCGCGGCCGAGGTCGTGTGCGCGACCGCCACCGACGAGAGCACCGCGATCCCGAGCGCACCGCCGATCTGCTGCGACGTGTTGATCAGCCCGGAGGCGAGCCCCGCGTCCTTCGCCTCGATCCCGGCCAGCGCGGCGATCGAGATCGGGACGAACGAGAACGACATCCCCATCGCGATCACGAGGAAGCCCGGGAGCAGGTCGCCGAGGTACGAGCCGTCGACCGACACCTGGGTGAAGTAGAGCAGCCCGACGGTGAGGAGGCTCATGCCGGTCACGAGCACGGGCTTCACGCCCACCTTCGTCACGAGCTGCGACGCCACCGCCGCCCAGACGATCGACGTCCCGGCGACCGCGAGGTACGCGATCCCGGTCTTCATCGCCGAGTAGCCGAGCACCTGCTGCATGTACAGCGTCAGCATCAGGAACATCGAGAAGAGCGCCGTGCCGAGGATGAAGCCCGCCACATTCGCGCCGCTGACGGTCTTGATGCGGAAGATCGAGAACGACATCAGCGGGTCCCTCGCCCGCGTCTCCGCGACGAGGAAGCCGCCGAGGAGCGCGATCGCGGCGGCGAAGAGCCCGATCGTCCTGGCGGAGGTCCACCCGTAGTCGTTGGCCTGCGTGATCGCGAACACGGCGGTCGAGAGGCCGCCCGTGACGAGCATCGCGCCGAGGGCGTCGAAGCTCTGGGCGCGCCGGTCGCGGCTCTCCCCGAGCAGCACGGGGGCGAGCGCCATCGCGGCGATCCCGATCGGGATGTTGATGAAGAAGATCCACTCCCAGCTGAGCGCGTCGGTGAACACGCCGCCGAGGAGGACGCCCGCGGCCGCGCCGAAGCCGCCCACCGCGCCCCAGACGCCCAGCGCGATGTTGCGCTCGCGACCCTCCCCGAACGTCGTCGTGAGGATCGAGAGCGCCGCCGGCGAGATGATCGCCGCGCCGAGCCCCTGCACCGTCCGCGCGCCGATCAGCGACGCCTCGCTCCAGGCGAGGCCGGCGAGCAGCGACCCGGCGGTGAAGACCACGAGGCCGACGAGGAACACCCGCCGGCGTCCGAGCAGGTCGGCCGCCCGTCCGCCGAGGAGCAGGAAGCCGCCGAAGACGAGCGCGTACGCGCTGATCACCCACTGCAGGTTCTCCTGCGAGAACCCGAGATCGACCTGTATCGAGGGCAGGGCGACGTTCACGATCGCGATGTCGAGCACGACCATGAACTGCACGACGCTCAGGAGCGCGAGCGCCCACCACCTCCGTCTTGCCGAAGCCACCATCAGAACCACCTTTCGAAGAAGCTTGTCGTCGTGGTTCGAGCGTACGAAGCAGGCCCTCGGCGCCGCGGACGATCTTCGGTCGTCCCCGAGGACGATCGGAGGTTGCCGCAGGTACGACGTCAGGCGGCGCTGGCGCGGCGCTGCCAGCGCTCGCTCCACGTTTCGCGCGTGAGCGCCGAGATCAGCGCGCGCCGCAGCAGGCGGCCGTCGCGGCTCCGCCCGAGGACGTGCACGCGCAGGGGCGCATCGCCGAGCGGCAGCTCGACCCTCGTCGCGGGCGGCGAAACCGTCAGCGTGTCGCGGACGACGTACTCGCCGCGCGGGTCGGGGCGCTCGCTCACGCGCACCTCCCAGTGCGCGACGGCCGGCGCCGCGTCCCAGGCGAGCGCCGCCGCCTCGGCCGATCCTTCGCGGCGCACCTCCATGTTCCCGCTGATCGTCGGGCGCGAGCGGAGGAGCGCGCGCGGCCGCCGCGCCGGCCGCGCGGAGGGTGGAGCGGCAGGCTCGCGCCTGACGAGCGCTCGCGCGCGGCCGACCGCGAGCACGCGTTCGAGCTGCTGCAGCGCCTTGCTTTCGGCATCCGCGCCCCCGCCGGCGGCGCGGATTCGCGTTCGAAGGGCGTCGCCGTCGGGCTCGTCGCCGGCCGCGATCGCAACCCGGGCGTCGGCAACGATTGCCGCGTAGGCGCGCTCGAGGCTGTGGAGATCGCCGCGGGAAGGGATCCGTCCATGATGCAGCACGGCGCGCGAGGCGCCAAAAGTCTCGATCTGAGATATCTCCATGCCGAGCGGAAGTCGCAGCGTTTACAGTCACCGCCGATGTACTTCCACGTCAAGATACTCGACTTCGAGAGGAGATTGCTCAATGGCAGCCAGCACAGCCGCATCCTTCGCCGTCCTATCGTTGCAGGAGGCGGGAGAGACGAGCGAGACCGACACGCGCGCCCGCATCCGTCTGCGCCGCGACCTCGACATCCGCTCGTTCGGCACGAGCGCCGTGCGCCAGCCGAAGGCGGGCGAGCGGTTGATCGGCGAGCACGACGAGCTCGGGCCCGGCAGCAGCCGGCACGAGGAGCTGTACGTCGTCGTCGTGGGCGGCGCGACGTTCACGATCGACGGCGAGCAGGTCGACGCGCCGCAGGGCACCGCCGTCTTCGTCCGCGACCCGGCCTCGAAGCGAGGCGCGGTCGCCACCGAGGACGGCACGATCGTGCTCGCCGTCGGCGGCACGCCCGGTGAGGCATACAGGCCGAGCCCCGGTGAGGTGATCGCGCCGTTCTTCGCGCTCTACAACGAGAAGGACTACGAGGGCGCGCTCGCCGCCTGCCACGCGATGCTCGAGGAGTACCCCGGAAATGCGCTCGGGCTCTACAACGTCGCGTGCATGGAGAGCATGCTCGGCCGCTCCGACGATGCGCTCGCCCACCTCGGCGCCGCAGTCGATGCCTGGCCGGCGTTCAAGAAGAACGCCGCGGAGGACGACGACTTCGCCGCGCTCCGCGAGGACGAGCGGTTCAAGGCGCTCATTTCGTAGCGGCCGCGTCCGGGGGGCGGCGCTCGCTCCGGCGCCGTCCCCGGCCGCATCACTCGATGATCCGGCGCGCGAGCAACTCGGGCGCGTCGAGCTCGACGTGGTGGCGGGCGCCCTCGACGACCTCGACCGTCGCTTCCGGGATCGCGTCTCCGAACCGCTGCGCGCTCTCCGGCGGCATCACGTCGCTGTCGGACCCCGCGACGACCGCCACCGGGCAGCGAACGCGGGCGAGGAACGCAAACGGCTCGACCGGCTCGGTCGCGAGCACGCGACGGTCCCAGCGGAACCGCCAGCTGCCGTCGACCGGCTCGATCGACCGCTCCGCGAGCGTCTCGACTTCGTCTTCGCCGAGCACCGCCGGCGCCAGCCCGCGGACGAGACGCGCGACCAGCGTGTCGCGCTCCGGCTCGGCGCGCTGGACCGCCGGCTCCGCGCGCGCGGCCGCCGCCGCATCTGCCTCCGTCCAGTCGCTCTTGACGTCGATCGCGACGATCCGGTCGATCCGGTCGCTTCGCGTGGCCGCCAGGAGCGCGACGTAGCCGCCGAGCGAGTGGCCGGCGACCGCCACCCGGTCGAGCCGGAGCCGGTCGAGGAGCGAGAGGAGATCGCGCTCGTAGTCTTCGTACCGGTACGAGTTGCGATGCGCGCTCAACCCGTGCCCGCGGAAGTCGAGCGCGATCGCGCGGACGCCGTCGAGCAGGGGAAAGACCCGCAGCCAGTACCCGAGATGGCAGCCGAGGCCGTGCAGGAGGACGACCGGCGGCCCAGTTCCGGCCTCGGTGTACGCGAGCTCCGCCGTCGGCGCCGAGTGCGACTCCGCCTAGAGTTCGGCCGGCCGCAGGACGAGCCGGATCGTCCCGCGACGCTCGCCGCGCGCCGGCTCGTAGCGCGCGAGCAGCGGGATGTGGTCGCGCGCGGTCACGCGGATGTGGATGTGCGGCGGCCGCCCCTCGTATGACGCCGGGAAGGGGCCCTCGAACCGGAAGCGGCCGTCGCGGCGCGTGAAGACGGTCGCGCTGCCGGCGCGGGTGTAGACGCCGTTGCGGTTCGCCTGCCAAAGCTGCACCGCGGCTCGCCGGAGCGGGGCGCAGTTGATCGTCGAGAGGACGACGCCAGTCAGCACGTGGCCGCGCCCGATCTTCGCGCGCACCGGCGGCATCCCGCGCCCGAACGGGCCGAAGCCGTCGGGTGCCGTCGCCGCGCACGCACGCGCGGTGCCCGCCGATCCGCCCGCCGCCGTTGCGAACACGGCGACGATCGCGCAGACGACGAACGCGACCAGCCTCACGAGCGCGATTGTAGACCCGGCGGTGGGGGCGCGCGACCGCGTCCCCACCGCCGGACACCGGTCAGCGCCGGAAGATCTCGTAGACGGCGCCACCGGTCAGGGAGACCACGAAGAGGTTTCCGTTGGGTCCGGTCTCGATGTCGGTGACGACACCGAAGTCGCGGCCCGCGAGCAGGCTCTCGCTCTCCGTCATCTCATGCTTGGCGAGGTTGTCCGCGACGCGGTCCTCGAGCCGCGGGTCGTCGACGGCGATGTTGCGCCTGTTCCCCGTCAGGTTGAAGTGGAAGAGATAGCCGTTCTCCAGGTTCGCCGTCGTCGCAGCGCCCATGAAGAGGTCGCCCTCGTACTGCGGGCCGAGCCCGCGTCCGGTGACGAAGCCGATCCCGCCCGGTGCGACCTCCCACTTCCAGCTGAACGCCGGGTCGACGTAGTGGGCGCCCGGCAGCATGAAGAGCCGCGAGCGCGCCTCCGCGGGCGTATCCGCGATGTTCGACGGCGGCCAGCGGAGCTGCTGGAGGTTTCGGCCCCCAAACGTCGTCTCGATCTCCTTGAACTGGGCGACCCGCTCGATCGGGCCGGCGACCTGCACCCAGCCGCCGTTCATGCCGGGCGTGACGCGGTTGAGCTCGCTGAACGAGTCGTCGCCGTTCTCCTGCAGCCAGAGGCCGCCCGAGAACGGGTCGACGGCGATCCCGAAGCTGTTGCGGTGCCCGTACGAGAACAGCCGCTGCACGTTCGCGCCCACCTCGCCGCCGATCGCCGCTCCCGCGGCGAAGAACGGGTTGTCGGCCGGCGTCGTGCCGTCGTCGTTGAGCCGGAGGATGACGCCGGTGCGATGCGCGTCGTCCGGCGCCGGCCCGCCGAACTGGTCGTCTGCCACGGTCGCGCCCGGGCACGTCGCCGTTGGTCCGCATGCGAGGTTCTGGAGCTGTCCGCGGCGGCCGACGTCGCCGGTGAACACGTACAGCTTCCCGTCGGCGCCGAATGTGATGACGCCGCCGTTGTGATTGCCGCGCGCGGGCTGACCCGCATCCTCCTGAATCGCGCGGATCCGGATCAGGTTGCGGTCGAACGTCAGGCTCGAGCCGTTCCAGACGTAGCGGTCGACGCGGTTCCCGAGCAGCGGCGTCTCGCTGGGCACCGCCGTGTCGGCGCCGGTCGTGCTCTCGGTCCAATACAGATAGACGCCGGGATTGATCGGGAAGCGCGGGTGCAGCGCGATCCCGAGCAGACCGCGCTCGGAGAAGTTGTTGACCGCGAGGTCGAGCGCCGTGCCGGCGACCGCCCCGTCGACCACGTGCTGGACGTGCCCAGTGATCTTCTCGAGCACGAGCATCTCGTTCGGGCCGACGAACGCCATCGTCGTCGGCGTCACGAGGTCGCTGACGACCGTCCGCACGCCGAGGCTCGGGTCGACCATCGACGGCCCGTCTGCGGCCGCGGCCGACGTCGTCAATCCGAATACGAGCATCGAACAGAGAGCCGCGAGCCGGAGCGCGTCGCGGCGGATCGTCCTTCCTGCCATCACCGTCCCCCCTTTGTCGACGGATGCACCCGCGCGGGCCGAGCCCGACGCACGTGCACTCTGCGCTTTCCTACGGCGCAGGGGCGGTCAGCGGTTTGAACGCCGGCGAGCGCCGCGGAGGGCGTCGAGGCGGCGGCGCGCCTGCTTCGTCGGACGGGCGCCCGCGTCGGCTCCCGGCGCGCGGGCGAGCCGCCGCTCGACTGCGAGCCGCTCGCGTGCCGCGACCGAGTCGGCGGTCTCTTGGTACAGCGTGGCCGCGACAGCCGCCGGCCCGCGCTTGTCGCTCACGCCGGTGACGAGGACAGTGCGGTGCACCTCTCCGATCGTCACCTCGACCGTGTCGCCGACGTGAACGTCTTTCGACGGCTTGACGCGCACGTCGTTGAGGTGCACGCGACCGCCGGCGACGGCCTCGGTGGCGAGGCCGCGGCTCTTGAAGAAGCGTGCGGCCCAGAGCCACTTGTCGATTCGAACCTGCTCCACGGGCGGAGGCTACGCGGTGGCGGCTGCCGCGCGAACGGCGTCGGCCATCAGGCGCGCGGCGGCG
>DATHAE010000136.1:0-2285 GCA_035296805.1 Gaiellaceae bacterium
CAGCGGCGCGGCTCGCCGCGACGGCACGCAGCGCACTCGCCACATGCAGCCTTCCACCCGATCACGACGCGGTCGCCGGCGCCGAGTCCGTCGACGCCCTCGCCGACCGCCTCGACCGTGCCCGCGCCCTCGTGACCGAGCAGCACGGGAAGCCGGTGTCCCCAGCCGTCCTCGTCGATCACGTGCTGGTCGCTGTGGCAGACGCCGGTCGCGTCGATCCGAACGAGCACCTCGCCCGGCCCCGGCTCGTCGACGGCGATCTCCTCGAGCGCGACGCGCCCGGGCTCGCTCAGGACGACGCCGCGGTCGCCTGAAGCCATGAGCGATCGAGGTCGCGGACGCTCGTCCCGCCCATGAGAGCGAGGTTGAGGTCGATCTCCGCCATCAGGTTCTGAACGAGCTCCTCCACGCCCCGTTGGCCGCCGACCGCGAGCGCATAGGCGTACGGGCGCCCGAGCAGGGCTGCGTCGGCGCCGAGCGCGACGGCCTTCAGCAGGTCGGCGGCGCACCGGATCCCCCCGTCCATCAGCACGACCGCCTCCGGCAGGGCGTCGCGCACCTCGACGAGCGCGTCGAGCGCCGCGACGGCGCCGTCGACCTGGCGGCCGCCGTGGTTCGAGACGATCACGCCGTCGCAGCCGTGCGCCAGCGCCCGGCGCGCGTCGTCGGCCGTGAGCACACCCTTGACGAGCAGCGGCAGCCTCGTCTGGCCGCGGAGCCAGTCCAGGTCGTCCCACGTCAGCCCGAGGTTCGGGAACGTCGCGAGCATCGTCGCCGCGGCCGCGAGCAGGTCCTGCTCCGGCGGCTTGTCGAGCCGCGAGCAGAAGACGGGGTCGCTGAAGAACTGGCCGCAACCCTCGCCGTCGAGGAACGGCAGGTATGCGCCGCGCAGGTCGCGCGGGCGCCACCCGAGGGTGAGCGTGTCGACGGTGACGACGATCGCGCCGTATCCCGCAGCCTCGGCTCGCTGGACGAAGCTGGCGCAGATCTCGCGGTCGTTCACCCAGTAGAGCTGGAACCAGCGCGGGCAGCCGGTCTCGGCGATCTCCTCGATCGAGTGCGTGGCGGCCGACGACAGCACCATCGGGAGGCCTGAAGACGCCGCGGCCCGCGCGACGGCGACCTCTCCCTCGGGGTGCACGATCGAGAGGACGCCGATCGGGGCGAGCAGGAACGGCGCCGGCGACCGCAGTCCGAGCACGTCGACCGAGAGGTTGCGTTGCACGTTCCCGGTCAGCATCCGCGGTCGGATCCGCCAGCGCGCGAACGCCTCCAGGTTCGCGCGCATCGTCGCCTCGCCACCGGCGCCGCCCGCGACGTAGCCGAACGGCCCCGGCTCGAGCTTCTCCTCGGCGGCGCGCTCCCAGTCCTCGGCGGAGACCGGCCACTCCGGCGGCTGCCGCGCGATGTAGATCGCGTTCTGGACGAGCGACCCGCTGAAGCTCACCGCGCGATCGTAGTGGATCGACTTTGCGCGAGACGGGCCGCGACTACCGTTGTGCCGGCGCCGTCGCAACGAGTAGTTTTGGCCAAGCTGCAAGCTACAAGCTGCCTGAATTTTCAATCGAGGAGAAACGCAGGGATGGCGCGTCCGCGTGAGGCAATCGAGCTGCTGCAGGAGACACTGATCGGCGAGGCAGCCGCGACGGGCTCGGCCGGCGTCGTCCTCACCGACGACGACCTGCGCTACTTCGCAGCGAACGACGCGGCGTGCGACCTCGTCGGGTACTCGCGGGTCGAGCTGCTCGCCCTCGAGGTGTCCGACGTCGTACTCGGCGAGGCGGAGGGTCTTCGGCACGCGAGCCGCGCAGTGATGGACGGGGCCACGCGCCACGGCACCGCGCGCCTCCGCCGCAAGGACGGCTCGGAGATCGAGGTCGCATACGTCAGCTTCCGCGGCTCGATCAGCGCGCTGCAGCAGGTGGTGACGGTGTCGTGGCCGGTCGACGCGAAGCGCAACGGCTCCGACGGCGGCTTCTGAGCCTCAGGCGGCGGCCGGCGCGCCGCGCTCGCCGCCGCGGGCCGCGTCCACGTCGGCCTCGAGCGTCGCCACGATCAGCCGCACGTCGTCCTCGTTCAGCCGCCCCACGACCTCCTCGAGCGCCGCGACGAGCGACACCGACCGCGCATCCCGCTCGCCGAGCCTCACCTTCCACCCCCACGAGCAGCGCCACACCTGCAACGGCGCTCCGACACGCTCGAACGTCCGCGTGAACTTCAGCGTCGAGCAGTCTCGCAACCCCTCCACAAGACAGATGATGCCGGACCTCCGGCCGCGTCGCCGG
>DATHAE010000137.1:0-3855 GCA_035296805.1 Gaiellaceae bacterium
CACGATCGCCGAGCAGCTCGGCCGCATCGAGGGCGTCCACGTCGCGATCGTCGGCGACGTCCTGCACTCGCGCGTCGCGCGCTCGCTGGTGCAGGGACTGCGGCTGATGGGCGCGTCCGTCGTGCTCGTCGGGCCGCCGACCCTCGTCCCGGCCGGCCTCGCGGAGGTCTCGCACGACATCGCGGCGATCGAGGCGGCCGACGTCGTCTACGTCCTGCGGATGCAGCGCGAGCGCATGGGCGAGGGCGGACACGTGCCCTCGCTGCGGGAGTACTCGGCGCGCTGGGGGATCACACCCGAGCGCGTCCGCCCGGGCCAGCGCGTGATGCACCCGGGCCCGATGAACCGCGGCGTCGAGATCGATCCGCGCGTAGCCGACGCGGGGAGCTCACTCGTCGTGGATCAGGTCCGGAGCGGCCTCGCGGTGCGGATGGCCGTGCTGTACGACCTCCTCACGGCCGGCCCCGTCGCCGTCGAGGCCGCGGTGGAGGTCGCGTGACGGTTCTCGTCGGAAAGGCGGGAGCCGACGACGTCGTCGTCCGCGGCGCGCGCGTGCTCGATCCGGTGTCGGGGGTGGACGGCGTCATGGACGTGCGCGTCGATCGCGGCGTGATCGTCGAACTGGGGACGCGCGTCGACACGAACGAGCACCGCGTGCTCGACGGAGAGGGACTCGTGCTCGCGCCGGCGTTCGTCGATCCCCACGTCCACCTGCGCACTCCGGGGCGCGAGGACGAGGAGACGATCGCCTCGGGAACCGCCGCGGCGGCGGCCGGCGGCTACTGCGCGATCCTCGCGATGCCGAACACCGACCCCATCGTCGATCGCGCCGACGTCCTTCGCGGACTTCGAGCGCGCGCCGCCGACGAGGCCGCGGTCCCGGTCGGCTTCACGGCCGCGATCACGCTCGGCCAGGAGGGCGAGCAGCTGACCGAGATGGGAGAGCTCGCCGATGCGGGCGCGGCCGCGTTCACCGACGACGGCCGTCCCGTCGCGAGCGCCGGGACGATGCGGCGCGCGCTCCGGTACAACGCGATCACGGGCCGGCCGATCGCAGTGCACGCCGAGGAGCCGACTCTGACGCGCGGCGGGCAGATGCACGCCGGGGTGGTCGCCGCCGAGCTCGGCCTCGGCGGCTGGCCCGCACTCGGTGAGAGCCTCGCCGTCGGGCGCGACCTCGCGCTCGCGGCGGACGCGCGACGGCCGATTCACCTCATGCACCTCTCCGCGCTCGAGTCCGTCGAGCTCCTGCAGCGCGCGCAGGAGGCCGGCGTCCAAGCGACGGGCGAGGTCACCCCGCACCACCTCTGCCTCACCGACGACGCGGTGCGCACCCTCGATCCGAACTTCAAGATGAACCCGCCCGTCCGCTCGGACGACCACCGGCAGGCGTTGATCGACGCGCTCCGCAGCGGCGAGATCGCGGCGGTCGCGACCGACCATGCGCCGCACTCGCGCGAGGAAAAGGAGGTCCCGTTCGAGGCGGCGCCCTTCGGCGTCACCGGCCTCGAGACCGCGTTCGCGGCGCTCTACACCCACCTCGTCGAGCCGGGGCTCCTGCCGCTCGAGACGCTCCTCGAGCGCATGTCCGCCGGGCCGGCGGCGATCTTCGGCCTCGACCGGCCGCGGATCGAGGTCGGTGCGCCCGCGAGCTTCGTCCTGATCGATCCGCGGGCGCGCTGGCGCGTGCGCGCCGACCGCTTCCGCTCGCGCTCGGCGAACTCATGGCTGCTCGGCCGGCACCTGACGTCGAGGATCGTCCTGACGATCGCGGCCGGGCGGGTCGCGTTCGAGGCATGACGGGCTTCCTCGTGCTCGAGGACGGCGAGGTCTTCCGCGGCGAGAGCGTCGCCGCGACCGGCTTCGCATTCGGCGAGGCCGTCTTCACGACGGCGATGACCGGCTACCAGGAGGTCGCCACCGATCCGAGCTTCGCGCGGCAGATCGTCTCCTTCACCGCGCCGATGGTCGGCAACTACGGCGTCGCCGCGGAGCGGTCGGAGTCGCGGCGCGCGCACGCCACCGCGATCGTGATGCGCGAGGCGCGCGGGCCGGAGTGGACGGACTGGATGCACGAGCGCGGGATCCCCGCGCTGACGGGGATCGACACGCGCAGCCTCGTTCTCCACCTGCGCGACCGTGGAGCGATGCGCGCGGCGGTCGTCGCGGGGGAGGGAGACGTCGACGAGGCGCGGCGCGCCGCGCGCGACCAGCCCGCGATGGCGGGGTCCGCGCTCGTGTCCGCCGTCTCGACGAAGACGCCCTACAGCGCCGGCGGCTCCGGCGGCGCCAGGATCGCGGTCGTCGACTACGGCTGCAAGCGCTCGATCCTGCGCCGGCTCGCGGGCGCAGGCGCCGCGGTCACGGTCTTCCCGCACGACGTCGACGCCGACACGCTCGCCGGCTACGACGGCGTCCTGCTCTCGAACGGGCCGGGCGACCCCGAGCCGCTCGAGGCGGAGGTCAACGTGATCCGCGAGCTACTCGGGCGCGTGCCGGTGCTCGGGATCTGCCTCGGCCACCAGCTGCTCGCGCTCGCGACGGGCCTCACGACGTTCAAGCTCCCGTTCGGCCACCGCGGCGCGAACCACCCGGTGCTCGAACGCGCGACGGGCCGCGTCCTCGTGACGAGCCAGAACCACGGCTTCGCGGTCGAGCCGACGGAGGACCGGGCGGCGACGCACGAGTCGCTGTACGACGGCACCGTCGAGGGCCTCACCTACCCGGAGCTCCGCGCGCGCAGCGTGCAGTTCCACCCCGAGGCCGGGCCGGGGCCGCACGACGCGTGGCCGCTGCTCGCCGACTGGGTCGAGGAGGTGCGACTTGCCGCGTAGGCGCGACCTCGAATCGATCTGCCTGATCGGGTCGGGGCCGATCGTGATCGGGCAGGCGTGCGAGTTCGACTACGCGGGCTGCCAGGCGCTGAAGGTGCTGCGCGACGACGGTTTCCGCACGATCGTCGTCAACTCGAACCCGGCGACGATCATGACCGACCCCGGGTTCGCCGATCGGACGTACGTCGAGCCGCTCGACCTCGAGGGCGTGGCCGGCGTGCTCCGCCGCGAGCGCCCCGATGCGCTGCTGCCGACGATGGGCGGCCAGACCGCGCTCAACCTCGCGCGCGAGCTCGCCACCGCCGGGATCCTCGACGAGCTCGGCGTCGAGCTGATCGGGGCGAGCGTCGACGCGATCGACCGCGCCGAAGACCGCGAGCTCTTCAAGCGCGCCGTCGAGTCGTGCGGGCTCCGGGTGCCGCACTCGAAGATCGTCACCGGCGTCGACAACCTGGCCGGTGTCGCGACCCCTGCCGTCGTCCGGCCGGCCTTCACGCTCGGCGGGCACGGCGGCGGCTTCGTCTGGACGCACGCGGAGCTCGTCGGCCAGGTCGCCCGTGGGCTCGCCGAGAGCCCGATCGGCCAGGTGCTCGTCGAGGAGTCGGTCCGCGGCTGGGACGAGTTCGAGCTCGAGGTCGTGCGCGACCGCGCGGACAACGTCGTGATCGTCTGCTCGATCGAGAACCTCGACCCGATGGGCGTCCACACGGGCGATTCGGTCACCGTCGCGCCGCAGATGACGCTCTCCGACGAGGCCTACCAGGAGCTGCGCGACGCGGCCGCGGCGATCATCCGCGCCGTCGGCGTCGACACGGGCGGCTCGAACATCCAGTTCGCGCGCCACCGAGAGACCGGCGAGCTGCGCGTGATCGAGATGAATCCGCGCGTCTCGCGCTCCTCGGCGCTCGCGTCGAAGGCGACCGGTTACCCGATCGCGAAGGTCGCCGCCAAGCTCGCGGTCGGCTACACCCTCGACGAGATCCCGAACGACCTGACGGGCACGACGCCGGCGAGCTTCGAG
>DATHAE010000138.1:0-3977 GCA_035296805.1 Gaiellaceae bacterium
AGCGGGATCGATCCTCGCCTGCGCGAGCGCCGCCTCGCCCAGCTCCCGGTGCTCCTCCTCGACGAGGAAGAACGACGGCTCCGCGTCGTCGAGCTGGTAGGCGATCTCCGCAGGCGAGAGCCGCCACGAGATCGGATGCAGGATCGCGCCGGCCTTCGCGCAGGCGAAGAAGAGGGCGACGTGCTCGCCGCTCGAGCCCGTCAGCGTCGAGACGCGCCCGCCGCGCAGGAGCCCCGCCGCGAGCGCGTCGGAACGCTCGTCGAGCTCGCGGTACGTCCAGCGGCGCCCGCGCTCGTCGATCGCCACGCGGTCCGGCGTCGTGCGCGCGCGGTCGCGCAGCATCCGGTCGATCGTGTGCAGGTTCACGCGAGGAACTCCCGCAACTGGCTCGCGAACCACTCCGGCTCCTGCCACATCGCCAGGTGGCCGCGGTCGGGGAACGTCTCGAGGCGCGCGTTCGGGATCCGCTGCGCGAGCAGCTCGCCGTTCCGCGGGTCGACGATCGCGTCGGCGCCGCCGTGCAGGACGAGCGTCGGCGCGCCGATCTCCTCGATCGGCCGTGAGGTGTGCTGGAAGCCCGCGCCCGCCGCGGCCTGCGCGGCCCACGCCTCGAGCGGCGGGGCATGGTCGAGCCGGTAGCGATAGACCTCGTCCACGAGCTCCGGCCGCTCGCGCACGGCGTGGTCGCCGAGCGAGTTCTCGACCAGCAGCCGCAGGCCCTCCTCGCGCGGCAGCTGCGGGAAGCGCGTGAACCCGTCCAGCCCGCGCTCGGGCATCGGCAACGCGCCCTCGCCTGCGGCAACCGCGGTCGACAGGAGCACGAGCTTGTCCACGCGCTCCGGCCGCGTGACCGCGAGCTCCTGCGCGACGTAGCCGCCGAGGCTCACGCCGACGACGTGCGCGCGCTCGGCCCCGACCGCGTCGAGGACGGCAACCGCGTCCTCGGCCATCTGCGGCACGCTGTACGGCCCCGGCGGCGCGTCGCTCTCCCCGACGCCGCGGTTGTCGAAGAGGACGATCCGGAACTCGTCGGCGAGGAGGAGCGGCCCCGGTCCCCAGCCGGCTCGATCGTAGGCGAGCCCGTGGATGAAGAGTACGACGTCTCCCGCCTCGCCGGCGGCCTCGTACGCGAGCCGCACGTCGCCGCTCCGCGCGCGCGAGGGCGGAAGTAGCGTGCTCACGCGCCCTCCTCCGTGGTCTGCACCGGCGCGGTCACCTCGGCGCGCTCGGCCCGAAGCGAGCTCTCGAGCTGGCGCATGCTGGTCGGCCGCCGCCCGCGCGTCGCGAGGCCGGTGATCCCGCCGGGCGCGAAGAACACGATCAGGATGAACAGCGTCCCGAGCAGGAACAACGGTTCCGAGAGCGGGACTCGGAGAACCTCCGGCAGGCCCTGCACGGTCGAGGAGTCGCCGACCGCGCCCAGGCGGTTGTTGAGATACGTGTAGAGCACGCCGCCGATCATCGCGCCCCATTTCGTCCCCGCGCCGCCGAGCACGACCATGATCAGCAGCGTGAGGGTGAAGTCGGCGCTCGTGACGTGCGGCGTCGGCCCGGTCTGCAGCAGCAGGTAAACGACGCCGCCGGCGGTCGCGAGAAACGACGAGAGGACGAACGCCATCAGCTTGTACCGGTGCGGGTGCAGCCCCAGTACCTCGACGCGCTGCTCGTTCTCGCGGATCGCCTGCCAGATTCGCCCGGGCGACGACTCGACCGCCCAGCGGACGATCAGGAAGACGGCGACGGCGTAGACGAGCGCGAGCCAGTACAGGTTCTTCGTGTTCAGGACCCCTACGAACGCGTCCGGCAGCGCCGCGTAGTCGGTCCCGAACGCTTCCTCGCCGCCCGTCCAGCCACGCGGGTTCTTGATCACGAGCACGGCGCCCACCTGGGCGACCGCGAGCGTCACCATCGCGAATGCGATCCCGCCGACGCGCAGCGAGACGGCGCCGATCAGCGTCGGCAGCACGAGCCCCAGCGCCGCCACGAAGAGCAGCGACGGTCCGAATCCCCAGTGCCACTTCGTGAGCGCGATCGCGGTGAAGTAGACGCCGACCGCGAAGTAGAACGCGTGTCCGAACGAGAGCAGGCCCGTGTACCCGAAGAGGAGGTCGTAGGTCAGCGCGACGCCCCCGAACAAAAGGCACAGCGCGAGCAACTGCAGCGTCCCGGGGCTGTTGAGCGGGCCGTTGAAGAGCCTCGGGATGTCGGCCGAGATCTTCGGCACGAAGGCCAGCAGCACGACGAGCGACGCCGGCAGCACGATCTCCCACGTCCGGCGGCTCACGTCGCGACCGCTCCCGCGAGCCCGCGCGGCCGTACGAGCAGGACGACCCCGAGCAGCAGGATCACGACGATCTCGCCCATGCCGGTCGACCCGTAGTAGTTCGCGTACTGCTGCGAGAGCCCCACGACGACCGACGCGACGGCGGAGCCGCCGAGCGAGCCGAGGCCGCCGATGACGACGACGATGAAGGCGAAGATGAGGAGGCTCGTCCCGCGCTCCGGGGTGACCGAGCCGAAGTACACGTTGGAGAGCGCGCCCGCGAGCGCCGCGGCGACGCCGCCGATCGCGAACACGAGCGTGAACGCCTTCCGCACGTCGATCCCGAGCGCCTGCACCATCGAGCGGTTCTCGACGCCGGCACGGATGATCAGCCCATAGCGCGTGCGGCGCAGGAACAGCTGGAGCAGGACGAAGACGACGGCGGCGGTGGCGATCTCGAGCCAGCGGTCGTTGGGCACCTTCGCGCCGAGGACGTCCGTCGTCTCGTTCAGCCACGGCGGCGTCACGAATGCCCGCTGGTCGGCGCCCCAGATCGCCTGCACGAGCGCCGTGCCGGCGATCGCGAGGCCGACCGTGACGAGCACCTGCTCGATGTGCCGCTGGTAGAGCGGCCGGATGAGGACGAGCTCGACCACCCCGGCGACGAGCGCGCCGAGAGCGATCCCGAACGCGGCGCCGATCATATAACGGAGCCAGATCGAGCCGATCCCGGTCAGGTGCAGCTCCATCCACCAGGTGCCGTACGCGCCGACGGTGAGGAAGAACCCGTGCGCGAAGTTGAGCACGCCCATCAGGCCGTAGATCAGCGACAGGCCGGACGCGATCAGGAAGTACATCGCGCCGAGCCCGAGGCCCGTGATCGTGAGCAGGACGAAGGTGCTCATGCGAGCCGCCGTCGGAGCTTGTGACACAGTGTCACAAGCGTCGAGGCGCCGCGACACTCGCGGGACGAGGAGGCAGCAACGCTCACGGGTGGCCTCCGCCGGAGACGCCGAGCAGGCGGTGAACGCGGTCGCGGTCGGCGAGCAGCGCGGCCGCGTCCCCGACGTGGACGACGCGCCCCTGGTCGAGCACGACGGCGTCCCGCGCGATCCGCCTCACGACGGCGAGGTTCTGCTCGACGAGGAGGACCGTCGTCAGCTCGGCGATTCGCTCGAGCGCGCGCGCGACCTCGGTCACAAGGAGCGGCGCGAGCCCCTTGGTCGGCTCGTCGACGAGCAGCAGCCGGTTCTCGTTCAGCAGCGCGCGGCCCAGCGCGAGCATCTGCTGCTCCCCGCCGGAGAGCGTGCCGGCGCGTTGGCGCGCGCGCTCGCGGAGGCGCGGGAAGAGGTCGTAGACGAGCTCGTAGCGCGGCTGCGCGTCGCGCTCCGCGAGCCGGAGGTTCTCTGCCACGGTGAGACCCGCGAAGACGTCGCGGTCCTCGGGGACATAGCCGATCGCGCGCCGCACGATCCGGTGCGTCGGCGCGTGCGAGATGTCGGCGCCGTCGAAGCTGACCTTTCCACGGCGGTGTGTGAGCCCGAGGAGCGCGCGGATCGTCGTCGTCTTGCCGACGCCGTTTCGGCCGAGGAGCGCTGTCACGCCGCCCTCGGGCACGTCGAACGAGACGCCCTGGAGGACGTGCGACTCGCCGATGTAGACGTGCAGGTCGGAGACGGCGAGCAGCGGCCGAGCAGCCGCCGGCGCGACCGCC
>DATHAE010000139.1:0-7510 GCA_035296805.1 Gaiellaceae bacterium
AGCGCGTCGTCCCAGGAGAGGCGCCGCAGCCGCTGGCCGCCCGGCGCGCGGCCGAGCGGCTCGACGATCCGGTCCGGGGCGTTGAGGTGCCCGAAGGCATAGCGCCCCTTGTCGCAGAGCCAGCCCTCGTCGATCTCGGGATGGTTGCGCGACTGGATGCGCTTCACCTTGCCCTCGCGTGTGGTGGCGCTGATGTTGCAGCCGACCGGGCAGAGGCCGCAGACCGTCGGAACGTTCTGGATCTCCCACGGCCGCGCCTGGTGGCGGTAGGTGGTGTTGGTGAGCGCGCCGACGGGGCAGAGCTCCGTCACGTTGCCGGTGAACGCGCCGCGGTAGGGCTCGTCGCCGAAGGTCGCGATCATCGAGAGCGCGCCGCGGTTGACGGCGACGAGCTGGCCGTCCTCGGCGACGCTCTCGCTGAAGCGGGTGCAGCGGTAGCAGAGGATGCAGCGCTCGCGGTCGAGGGCAATCAGCGGCGAGATCGGGATCGGCTTCTCGAGCGTCCGCTTCGGGAACACGAACCGCGTGCTGCCGGGGCCGTAGCGGAAGGTGAGGTCCTGCAGCGGGCACTCGCCGCCCTTGTCGCAGACGGGGCAGTCGAGCGGGTGGTTGACGAGGATGAACTCGAGCGTGGCGTTCTGGCCCTCGGCCGCCTTCTCGGACGAGCGCGCGGTGCGGACCGTCATCCCGTCCTGCGCGCTGAGCGTGCAGCCCGCCTGAAGCTTGGGCATCCCCTCGACCTCGACGAGGCACATGCGGCATGCGCCGACGGCGGGCCCGAGCCGCGGCTCGTAACAGAAGACGGGGATCTCGACCCCCGCCGCCTGCGCCGTCTCGACCATGCCGGTTCCCTTCGGCACCTGCACAGTCCGCTCGTCGATCGTGACCGTGACGAGATCGGGCGTGCTCACCGCTCCCCCTCTGGCCTAGCGGCACGGACACGGGTCACGCGGGGACCTCGGCGACGGGGCTGTGGGTGTGCATCGCGATCGGCGCGATGACGCCGTCGAGGGACGAGGCGCCGCCGAACGGGCAGCCGCCGCCGTCGATGTGCGCCCGGAACTCGTCGCGGAACTTCGCGACGTAGCTCGCGACGATGATCGCGTCCGAGTCGCCGAGCGGGCACAGGCACTTGCCGTTGATGCGGTCGCACACGTCGAGCAGGAGGTCGAGCTCGCCCCGGCTCGCGCGGCCGTCCTCCAGCTTGCGCAGGATCGCCGTGAGCCAGCGCGTTCCCTCGCGGCACGGCGTGCACTTGCCGCACGACTCGTGCTCGTAGAACTCCGAGAAGCGGATCCCGAGCTGGACGATGCAGCAGCGGTCGTCGAGCACGATCACGCCGGCCGACCCCATCGCCGTGTTCAGTGCGCGCAGCGAGTCGAAGTCGTAGCCGACGTCGATCTCGTCCGCGCGCAGGATCACGGTCGACGAGCCGCCCGGGACGACGGCCTTCAGGGAGCGGCCGTCGGGGATCCCGCCGCCGAGGTCGTAGATCAGCTCGCGCAGCGTCATCCCGTTCTCGATCTCGTAGTTGCCGCCGTTCACGACGTTGCCGGAGATCGAGACGACGCGCGTCCCCTTCGAGCTTTCGACGCCCAGGCTCGCGTACTCGGAGCCGCCGATCGCGATGATCGGCGCCACGGTCGCGAGCGTCTCGACGTTGTTCACGACCGTCGGCGACGCGTACAGCCCCGAGATCGCCGGGAACGGAGGCTTCGAGCGCGGCTGGCCGCGCTTCCCCTCCAGCGACTCGATCAGCGCCGTCTCCTCACCGCAGATGTACGCGCCGGCGCCGCGGTGGACGACGACCGTGACGTCGCGCCTGATCTCCGGGTCCTCTCGCAGCTCCTCGAGCGCCTCGACCAGGATCCGGTAGGGCTCGCTGTACTCGCCGCGCACGTAGACGAACACGTGCTTCGACTCGATCGCGTGCGCCGTGATCAGGCAGCCCTCGATGAAGCGGTGCGGGACGCGCGACAGGATCTCGTTGTCCTTGAAGCTCCCGGGCTCGGACTCGTCGGCGTTCACGACGAGGTAGTGCGGGTTCGGGTTCTGCTCCGGCTTCGGGACGAAGCCCCACTTCATCCCGGTGGCGAAGAATGCGCCGCCGCGGCCGCGCAGCTCCGACGCCTTCAGCTCCTCGACCACCGCCGCCGGCGGGATCGAGCGCGCGCGGCCGAGGGCGCGGTAGCCGCCGGTCGCGCGGTACTCGGCGAGCTTCGTGAGGTCGCGCTCGTCGGCGCCCTCGAGCACGACCTCGATCTGCTCAGTCGGCACGCTTCAGCTCCTCGACCATCGCGGGGACGTCGTCGGACTTGACGTGCAGGCGGTATTCGTTGTCGACCGACACGACCGTCGCCCAGCCGCAGCCGCCGAGGCACTCGATCGCGCGCAGTGTCACGTCGCCGTCGGCGGAGGTCTCGCCCGCATGGCAGCCGAGCTCGGACTCGAACGCCTCCAGCACCTGCTGAGCGCCGACGACGGCGCACGAGACGTTGGTGCAAACCTCGACCAGGTGCCGACCGACCGGCGCCAGGTGGTACTGGTCGTAGAACGACGCGATCGACTCGCAGTAGGCCGGCGTGACGTCGAGAGCATCCGCGACCTCGCGCAGCGCTTCGGGCGGCAGCCATCCGTACCGCTCCTGCGCCAGCCGCAGCGCCGGCATGACCGCGCTCCGCGATCCCGGCGGGTACAGCGCCCGCAGCTCCTGGATCTCGCCGTACAGGTCGGTCGGCTCGGCGTTCACTAGCGGTCGACCTCGCCCATCACCGAGTCGAGCGAGCCGACGATCGCGATCATGTCCGCCACGAGCGCGTCCCGCATGCAGGTGGCCGTCGCCTCGAGCGCGACGAACGAGGGTGCGCGGAACTTGACCCGCCACGGCTTCGCACCGCCGTCGGAGACGACGTAGCAGCCGAGCTCGCCGCGCGGGGACTCGATGGTCGCGTAGACCTCGCCCTCCGGGACCCGGAAGCCCTCGGTGACGATCTTGAAGTGGTGGATCAGCGACTCCATCGAGGTGTGGAGCTCGTGCCGCGGCGGGAGGACGACCTTGCGGTCGTCCGAGATCCACGGCTCCCCTTCCATCCCCTCCAGACGGTCGAGGCACTGCTCGACGATCCGCACCGACTCGCGCATCTCGTCCATGTGCACGCGGTAGCGCGCGTAGACGTCGCCCTCCTGGTAGACGGGGACGCGGAAGTCGACCTCGGCGTAGGAGAGGTACGGCTCGACCTTGCGCAGGTCCCAGTTCACGCCCGACGCCCGCAGCACCGGCCCCGTCTGGCCGAGCGCGATCGCGTCGTGCGCCGACAGGAGCCCGATCCCCTCCGTCCGCTCGAGCCAGATCTTGTTGCGGTCGAGCAGCGTCAGGTAGTCGTCGAGGGCATTCGGCATCCAGTCGCAGAACTTGCGGCACTCCGGGTAGAAGCCGCGCGGCACGTCCTCGGCGAGCCCCCCCACCTGGAAGTACCGCGTGTGCATGCGGTAGCCGGTGACGAGCTCGAACAGGTCGAGGATCTGCTCCCGCTCGCGGAACGCGTACCAGAACATCGAGATCGCGCCCAGCTCGAGCGCCGAGGTGCCGAGCCAGACGAGGTGCGAGTGGATCCGGTTCAGCTCGCAGAGGAGCGTGCGCATCCAGGTCGCCTTCCGCGGCACCTCCAGCTCGAGCAGCTGCTCGACCGCCTTCACGAACACGTACTCGTTGTTCTGGAACGAGACGTAGTCGATGCGCTCGGGGTAGGTGATGCACTTCCACCACGTCTTCTGCTCCATCGTCTTCTCGAAGCCCGTGTGCAGGTAGCCGATCACCGCTTCGAGGCCGACCACGTCCTCGCCGTGCAGGTCGACGACGAGCCGAAGGACGCCGTGCGTCGACGGATGGTTCGGGCCGAAGTTGACCGTCATCACGTCGCCGGTCTGCTTGATGGCCTCCGGCACCTGCAGGATCGAAGGGATCTCCGGGATGTGGGAACCGTCGTAGATCGGCGGCCGCGGGCGCGGGCGCCGCGGCGGAGCGACGGCCACTACTCCTCCTCCGAGAACCGGACCGGCTCGCCGCCGATCGGGTAGTCCTTGCGCAGCGGGTGGCCCTCCCAGTCGTCCTCCATCAGGATCCGGCGGAGGTGCGGATGGCCCTCGATGCGAATGCCCATCATGTCCCAGGCCTCGCGCTCGTGCCAGTCGGCGGTCGGCCAGATGCGGATCACGCTCGGCACCGGCTCGCCGTCGCCGACCCAGCACTGGAGCCGAAGCCGGCGCGGCTCGGTGCTGACCGAGAGCAGGTGGTAGCTGACCGAGAAGCGCTTCGGCTTCGCTTCCGGGAGCGCCTGGTAGCCCTGCGTCATCGGCGCGTTCAGGTTCCGGCCGCCGCCCAAAGAAGATGAAGCAGTGCCGATGTAGCCGGAGACGCCGGCCGAGCCCCAGCCGAGGTAGTCGGTCGGGGTGAGGTCCGAGAGCATGTTGAAGTGGCCCTCGTCGCGGAGGTACTCCGCCGCCTCGAGCAGCCGCTCCGTCTCGACGACAACCGTCGTCTCGCCGTGCTGCTCGCGCACGGACACGAACCCCGGCACCGCCTCCCACCCGCCGGAGTTCTTCGCCGGCTCCGTCGAGCCTACGCCGCTCAGGACGCGACGCTCCGCAGGTCGTAGGCGGGCGGCACTCCCGCCTGGACGGCCTCGTGCAGGCGGATGATCCCCTCCATCAGCTGCTCGGGGCGCGGCGGGCACCCGGGGACGTAGACGTCGACGGCGACGACCTTGTCGACCGACTGCAGGACGGCGTAGTTGTTGAACATCCCGCCTGAGCTCGCGCAGGCGCCCATCGCGATCACCCACTTCGGCTCCAGCATCTGGTCGTAGATCTGGCGCAGCGGCGCAGCCATCTTGTGCGACACGCGCCCGGACACGATCAGGAGGTCGGCCTGACGCGGCGAGGCGCGGAACGCCTCCATCCCGAAGCGCGCGATGTCGTAGCGGCTCCCGACGATCGACATCATCTCGATCGCGCAGCACGCGAGCCCGAAGGTGTCCGGCCACATCGACTTCGTCTGCGCCCAGCGCACGGCCTTCTCGACCGTCGTCAGCCCGACCTTCTCCTCCAGGTTCTCGACCTCCTCCTGGAAGTAGCTCGCCTTCTGGGGCATCAGCAGGCGCTCGGACTTGAGGCCCAGCTGCCGAAGCGGCTTGCCTACCGCCATTCGAGCGCACCCTTGCGCCAGATGTACACGTATGCGACGAGCAGGATCGCCAGGAAGACGACGAACTCGACGAACCCGAACCACTCGAGCTTGTGCAGGATCACGGCGAGCGGATACAGGAACACGATCTCGATGTCGAAGAGGATGAAGAGCATCGCGGTGAGGTAGAAGCTGACGGTGAACCGCTGCTTCTGCGGCGACCCCTGCGAGACCCCCGACTCGAACGGAATCGTGCGCGCGCGGGTGCGGCGTGACGGCCGCGTCGCGAACGCAAAGCTGAAGAAGATCATCGACGCCGGGATCGCGAGCGCGAAGACCCCGTAGATCGCGAACGGCAGCCAGTCGTCGAACAAAACCCGTCCTTCCCGCGTCGGCGCGTGGAACCTAGCAGTAACGATTGCCCTGCCACGAACCCAACCGAAACCCACGCAGCCAAGCGCGTTGCGGGTGTCACGAAGTCGCGCTCGCGGGCGTCCTCGCTACACTCTGTCCATGGCCACTATCGAGACCCCGCGCGAGGCTGCCCAGGACGCCGTCGTCACGCTCACCGAGCGCGCGGCCGTGAAGATCTCCGCGCTGATGGCGCAGGAGCCGGCCGGCGAGGCCGAGGTGCTCCGGGTCGCCATCCAGGGTGGCGGCTGCAGCGGCTTCGAGTACGCGCTCGGCTTCGACCGCGGCGCGGCCGAGGGCGATCACCAGGTGCGCATGCACGACGTGACGCTCGTCGTCGACCCGTTCAGCGCCCCGTACCTGCGCGGCGCCACCGTCGACTACCTCGAGACGATTCAGGAGTCCGGGTTCAAGATCGAGAACCCGAACGCCGTCTCGGCCTGCGGCTGCGGGCACAGCTTCCAGGTCGAAGAGGGCGAGGAGCTTCCCGAGGGAACGCAGGTCGGCGGGTGCGGCTCCGGCTGCGCGGCATAGCCGCGCGTCAGCACCGTCGCAACACCCGTCTCGCCGCCACCTCATTCGCGCTCGCGTCTTTCGCGCTCGCGCTCGGATCGGCGACGGCGACCCTCGTCTCCCTGGAGACGACGTAGATCCGAATCCTTCGCGAGCGGACGTCCCAGACCGTGTACTCGCATCCCGCAGCTCTCGCAGCAGTGGGTGCTCAACGGCCTCTCCCAGCTCGGCGACCCGCTTCACCCTCCGGTCGCGGCGCGAAGCAGTCCGTCCCGCGCGAGCACGGCGCGGACGGTGTCGAGGATCGCGTCGGTCTCCCGTTCGCTCACGTTCGTCCCTGACGGCCGGCGTCTCACACGCGGCGACGAATAGGGTGGCGCCGTGCCCGACGCGTCGACGCTGCTCCTGTTCTCGGTCGCCGCGCTCGCCCTGATCGTCGTGCCCGGGCCGGCGGTGCTCTACATCGTCGCGAACGCGATCGACGGCGGGCGCCGCGCGGGCGTCGTTTCGGCGCTCGGGGTGGCCTCCGGGGGGCTCGTGCACATTGCGGCGGCGGCTGTCGGACTCTCGTCGCTCCTGCTCTCGTCGGCGACGGCGTTCGAGGCCGTCAAGCTCGCCGGCGCCGCCTACCTCGTCTTCCTCGGCGTTCGCCGGCTCCTCACCCGAGTGACCGCTGAGGAGACCGTCGCTCGCGCCCCGCGGTCGCCGGGCGCGGTGTACCGGCGCGGCGCGCTCGTGAACGTCCTCAATCCGAAGACGGCGCTCTTCTTCTTCGCGTTCCTGCCGCAGTTCGTCGACCCCGGCCGCGGCGCCGCGTGGCTGCAGATCGCGATCCTCGGCTCGCTCTTCGTCGTGCTCGCGCTCGCGAGCGACGTCCTCTACGGCGTCGCCGCGGGCACGGCGGCCGCGCACCTGCGCGGCCGCGCATTCGCGGCCGTGCAGCGCTGGGTCTCGGGATCGGTGCTGGTCGTGCTCGGGGTGGCGGCCGCGCGCACCGACCGCTGAAGCGGGCCAGACACTGCGCTTGTGACACAGTGTCACAAGCAATGGCCCTCGCTACGATCGCGGCGTGAGCGCGGCAGCTCCCCTCCGCGTCGCGGTCGTCGGGTCCGGCCCCGCGGGCTTCTACGCGGCCGACGCGTTGCTCAAGAGCGACCTCGACGTCGACGTCGACCTAATCGACCGGCTGCCCACGCCGTGGGGGCTCGTCCGGCTCGGCGTCGCGCCCGACCACGAGAACATCAAGGCTGTCTCGCGGGCGTTCGAGCGGGTCGCGAAGCGGCCGGGATTCCGTTTCTTCGGCAACGTCGAGGTGGGCCGCGACGTGACGCACGACGAGCTCGCGCGACTCTACGACGCCGTCGTCTACAGCGTCGGCGCGCAGACCGACCGCCGGATGGGGAT
>DATHAE010000140.1:0-8748 GCA_035296805.1 Gaiellaceae bacterium
CTCCCGTTCGTCGACGTCCTCCACCGGCAGCGGAAGGAAGGGCTCGGGCCTGCATATCTCGCCGGCTTCCGGCACGTCCTCGAGACCGACGCCGAGCTCGTCCTCGAGATGGACTGCGACTTTTCGCACGACCCGAAGGACGTGTTGCGATTGATCGCGGCGGCCGAGGGCGGCGCCGATGTCGTGGTCGGTTCTCGCTACGTCGCCGGCGGCTCGATCCCGGCCTGGGGCGCCGTACGACGGGTCGTCTCGTTCGGCGGCTCCGTCTACGCGCGGCTCGCTCTCGGCGTGCACGTGCGCGACCTCACCGCGGGGTTCAAGTGCTTCCGGCGCGTCGTGCTCGAGACGATCGACATCGACGCGATCGAGGCGAAGGGGTACGCCTTCCAAATCGAGATGACGTACCGGGCCCTGCGCCGCGGGTTCAAGGTCGTCGAGATCCCGATCACGTTCGTCGACCGCGAGCAGGGCGGATCGAAGATGCACGGCTCGATCGTGCTCGAGGCGATGTGGCGAGTGCCGCTCCTGCGCGTTCGCGCGCTCCGCGGGCGGCTGTAACCTGCGGCCGTGCGCGACGTCACGGACGCGACGTTCGAGCGGGACGTGCTCCGGGCCCAGAAGCCGGTCGTGGTCGACTTCTGGGCCCCCTGGTGCGGCCCGTGCCACGCCGTGACGCCGGTGCTGGAGCGTCTCGCGGGCGAGACCGACCGCGTCGAGTTCGTGAAGGTGGACATCGACGCGAACCCGGCCCTTGCCTCGCGCTACGACGTGCTCTCGATTCCGACGGTGATGCTGTTCGAGCGCGGCGCCCCGAAGGAGACGCTCGTCGGCGCAAGGCCGGAGCGACACTTCCGCAAGGCGTTCGGCGTCTACCTGTAGAGCCGTCGCCGGCGCGGTCCGGCGCTCTACGCTGCACGGATGCGCGGCCTGCTCGGGCTCCCGCAGTCGCACCGCGCGCGCGTGCGACTCCTCCGGCGCGCGGTCATCGCTGCCGTCGCGATCATGATCGCGATCCTGCTCGCATTCTTCAGGAACACGGGCAAGAGCCTCGAAACGCCCGAGATCAACAAGCCGCCGGTCGTGATCCGCGAGCCGAAGCACGTCCCCGCAACGCCGGCCGCGCGCCGCGCCGCCGAGCGCACGCTGTCGGCGTTCGTCAAGAGCGCGTTCCTCCGCCGAAACCTCGCCTCCTCGTGGCCACTCGCGACGAAGCACATGAAGGAGGGCACGAGCTACAGCGACTGGATGCACGGCAACCTGCCGGTCTTCCCGTATCCGGCGAACGGGTTCGATCACGCCGGATGGACGCTGAAGTATTCGTACAAGGGCGTCCTCGGGTACGACGTGCTCGTGATCCCGAAGCGGAACAAGGCGGGGAACGCCGCGGGGCAGCAGGTGTACACGTGCGAGTTGCACGACGTCGACGGCAAGTGGCTGATCGACTTCTGCTACCCGCGCAAGACGCTCTGATCCGCGGGCTCGAGGTGCGGCACGGCGCGACGCCGGCTCGCCCCACCGCGCCGGTGACGCGCGCGGCTGCGGAGTGATTTGTTCCACTTTCGACCTGGATTTGTCACCGGCCGGTGACAGACACGTCACACCTTCCTCGCTAGGATCGACCTCGAGGGAGGAGGGCTGAGACCCCACCCTGGGTGGGGGTGTGCGCCCGAGTTCGCGTCAGGCGAAGTGCTCCCAGCCGCGCAGCTCGTGCGGCTCACCCGCCAGGAGCAGCTCGACCCCCTCGCCCTCCTCGACACGGCCCACGACCGCGAGCGAACCAGGATCGGCGACCGCTGCGAGCAGCTCGAAGTCCTCGCCGAAGGCGAGATCGTCGACGCGTGCTCCCTCCGCGAGCGGAACACGCTCGAGCTCGACGACGCAGCGCACCCTCGACCGGCGCGCGATGTGCGGGACGTCGACCGCGATCCCGTCCGAGACGTCGAGCATCGCATGCGCGTGCCGCGCGAGTGCCTTCCCCTCCGCGAGCCGCAGCGGCGGGCGCACGTACGACTGCGCCCGGAACGCCGCGCCGGCGGCGCCGAGCGGTCCCGTCACGACGAGCGCGTCCCCGGGAAGCGCCCCCGCGCGGCCGGGAACCCGCTCCGACCGGCCGATCGCCGTCACGCTCAACACGATCATCTCGGCGGCCGTCGTGTCACCGCCGACGACCGGGACGCCGGCCTCGCGGATCCCCTCGTACAGCTCGGCCACGTCGCCGAGCCGCGTCCAGCGCGGCGCCGCGAGCGTGACGAGCAGCGCGAGCGGGTCGGCTCCCGACGCAGCGAGGTCACTGAGGTTGACCGCGGCGACGCGCCAGCCGAGGTCGAGGAACCCGATCCAGTCGAGGCGGAAGTGGACGTTCTCGACGAGCGCGTCCTGCGTCACGACGAGCCCGCCCTCGAGTTGCGCGGCGTCGTGCTCGACGCCGACGATCAGGCCGCGGCGCTCGAGCTCCGCGAGCAGCCCGACCTCACCGAGCTCCGAGAGCCTCATCCACCGCCTTCCTCAGTCCGGGGTCGGTCGCGGCGCGAATGACGGCCACGCCGGCGGCACCGGCACGGATGCAGTCGGCGGCGTTCGACGCGTCGACACCGCCGATTGCGACGACGGGTACCGACGCCGCTTCGACGATCGCGAGTAGCCCGTCGAGCCCGATCGGCGGCTCGGCGTCCTCCTTCGACGGCGTCGCCCAGACCGGGCCGGCGCCGACGTAGCTCGCATCCACGTCCACGGCCTGCGCAGGCGTCGCCGCGGACCGGCCCACGAGCAGGCCCGCCGCGCGCGCCCGTTCGGCACCCCGATCGCCCTGGCCGAGGTGCACACCGTCGGCACTCAGCCGCAGCGCAGCGTCCACGTCGTCGTTGACGACGAACGTCACGCCGAGGTCCGCGAAGCCCCTCCCGCGGTCGACGATGTCGTCCGTCCCCGCCTTGACGCGAAGCTGCACGACGGTTGCGCCGGCGGCGACGGCGGAACGGGCCGTCGCGAGGTCGGCGACGAGCGCGTGCACCCTCACTCCGTCTTCGCCCTCGCGTCGAGCGTCGCCGGATCGAGCGCCGCGAGCGCGTCGTAGAGGTTGACGTGGAAGCTTCCCGGCCCCTTCGCGCCGCGCGCCGCGTCCTCGCCGGCGACCCCGAATGCGACGAGCGCCTCGACGGCGGCGTCGAACGGCGACGCGGCGACGGCGAGGAAGCACCCCGTGACGGCGCTCGACATGCACCCCGTCCCGGTCACCCTGGCGAGCATCGCGTCGCCGTTGGCGATCGTCGTCGCGCGCTCGCCGTCGGAGACGTGGTCGACCGGGCCCGTCACCGACGCGACGACCTCGAGCGCTCGCGCCGCGTCGCGCGCGAGCTCTGCGGGCTCTCCGCCGGCGCCGATCGACTCGACCCCGCGCACCTCGGCCGCAACCCCGAGCAGCGTCGCCACCTCCGCCACGTTCCCGCGCAGCACGGCGACGTCGACCTCGGTGAGAATCCGTTTCGCGGTCTCGGTTCTGTAGCGCGTCGCGCCGGCGCCGACCGGGTCGACGACCACCGGAACCCCGTTTGCGTTGGCGGCGCGCCCGGCGGCGACCATCGCCTCCACCCAGGCGGGCGAGAGCGTGCCGATGTTGATCACGAGCGCGCCCGCGAGGGCGACCATCTCCTCGACCTCCTCCCGCGCGTGCGCCATCACGGGCAGCGCGCCGAGCGCGAGGGTCGCGTTCGCGGTCTCGTTCATGACGACGTAGTTCGTGATCTGGTGGACGAGCGGCTTGCGCTCGCGCAGCAGCCGCAGCGACTCGCCTGCGTTCACGGCGCTCCTTTCACGTTGAGGACGTCGACCGGTCCGTCGCCGCCGCCGATCTCGACGAGACCGTGGCGGACCGCGTCGCCTGCCGCCCGCGCGGCGCCCGCCGCAGCCTCGACGAGCGGGAGCCGGCGAGCGAGCAGCGCGGCGAGCGTGGCCGAGTGCGTACAGCCGGCACCGTGCGTGGCCGCGACCTCGTGCCGCTCGACCGGGATCTCGACGTGCTCGCGACCGTCGAAGAGGTGGTCGGCCGCGGGCTCACCGTGACCGCCCGTGACGATTGCCGCCGGCGCCCCAAGCTCGACGAGTCCCTCGGCCAGCTCGTACCGCGGCGCCTCGCGGCCCACGAGCGCGACCGCCTCGTCGATGTTGGGCGTGACGACCGTTGCCAGCGGGAAAAGCCGCTCGACGAGCGCCTCGACGGCGTCGTCCTCGAGCAGCTTCGCGCCCGAGCTCGCGACCATTACCGGGTCGACGACCAGCGGGACGGAGTGCGCCTCGAGGTAGTCCGAAACGACCGCGATCAGGCGCTTCGAGAACAGCATCCCGGTCTTCGCGGCGTCGACGCCGATGTCGCCGAAGACGGCCTCGAGCTGGGCCGTGACGAACTCCGGCGGGAGCTCGTGGATCGCCGTGACCGCTGTCGTGTTCTGCGCGGTCAGCGCGACGAGGACGGACGCGCCGTGCGCGCCCGCGGCCGCGAACGCCTTCAGATCGGCCTGGATGCCCGCTCCGCCTCCGCTGTCGGAGGTGGCGATCGTCAGTGCGCGTGGAACGCTCATCGCCTCCCTTCGCCGGCATGACCCGGATCAGGTTCGACGGGTGTGATCTCAGCCCCGTCGCGGGGCACCCCGGTGCGGCGAGGCTAGCATCGGCGGCGTGGCGGAAGCACGGTACGACGGCCTCGCGGACTGGTACGACGGCGTGTTCGCCGGGCCGGGGCCGGCGCGCGAGACGGTGCTCCGGCTGCTCGGGGACGGCCCGGGCACGCTCCTCGACGTCGGGTGCGGGACGGGGGCGCATACGGTCGCGATGGCGGAGCGCGGCTGGTCGGTGACCGGTGTCGACATCTCGGACGACCAGCTCCGCTTGGCGCGAGCCCGCGGAGTTGACGTCGTACGCGCCGACGCGGCGGTGCTGCCCTTCGAGGATGCGCAGTTCGATGGCGCGATTTCGATGTGGACACACACGGACGTCGACGCGTTCGGCGTCGCGCTCCACGAGGTCGCTCGCGTGCTGCGGGCGCAGGCGCCCTTCGTCTACCTCGGCGCGCACCCGTGCTTCGTCGGGCCTCACTCGAGGTACGTACACGCGGAGGGCGTGCCGGAGCTCCATCCCGGCTACAGGCAGACGGGCCGCTATGTCGAGGGGCCGGGAATCACACCCGACGGGATCCGCATCAAGGTCGGCGCGTCGCACCTCCCGCTCGGGCTCTTCCTGCAGGCATTTCTCGACGCCGGCTTCACACTCGATCGAATCGAGGAGCCGGAGGAGCGGGAGTACCCCCACATGCTTGCGCTCGCGTGGCGGCGACCGTAGAAACGGTCGCGTGCGCCGCGTCTGGACCCGGGACCGCGGCCGCCGCGGCGGCCGCGCGCGTTCGGGCTCGCGATCGTCCTGGCCGCCGGGAACAGCGAACGCGCTGTGACCCTTCCGGCAGGTTCCGGCCGCTCGCGGTTGAGAGGCGGCGGCAGCATGGCCGGCGGTGCTCACCGACGGGCTGATGCGTCGGCGCCGCGCCCGTTGGCGCGGCGCGCGCAGAGCTGAGGCCGCGGCGTCGCGTACGTCCGGAGGAGTCGCATACGTCCCGGCGTCGGGCGGGTTCGCGATCGCAGCCGCGGCACCCGTGTCGGTCGTCGCGGCGACCGACGAGACGGCCGCGGCACCGACGCCACGGTACGCCCGCGCCGTCAGCGCGAGCGCGCGCGCGGCAGAGGGTGTCGAGAACAATCTACGGACTTGTCACGCTTCTGCCACACACGGGTCACGCCAGGCGTGCGATCCTCGCCGAGGCGGTCCGCGGCGGCCGACAACCCCTCGGGAGGGTGGGGGGTGGTGGGTGGTGGGTCCGGCGCGCGCGAGGCGCCCACCGAGCGCAACGGAGCCAAGCGGCCGGGCACGGAGCTCCCGACGCCTGAACGAGCGTCACACTTGGAGGGGGATGGCGATCGAGCTCGCGCGGTGGCAAGGCATCTTCGAGGGCGAGGAGCTCGCCTACCTCGGCGACGAGCCGGCACGCGATGCGCGCACGACCGCGCTCCCCGACGATCTTCACCCGCTCGCGCGCGAGGCGATCGGCGTCGACCGGCTCTACACGCACCAGCGCCACGCGTGGGACGCCGCGGCGCGCGCCGAGCACCTGATCGTCACGACCGGCACAGCGTCGGGGAAGACGCTCGCCTTCAACCTGCCCGTGCTCGACGCGCTCGCGCGCGATCCGAAGGACCGCGCGCTCTATCTCTACCCGACGAAGGCGCTCGCGCAGGACCAGTTCCGGACGCTCTCGGCATACCGGATTCCGCGCCTGCGCCCGGCGATCTACGACGGCGACACGCCCGCCGAGCAGCGCTGGCAGATCCGCCGGCAGGCGAACGTGATCCTGTCGAACCCGGACATGATCCACGTCGGGCTCCTCCCGCACCACGACCGCTGGGGCGACGTGCTCGCGAACCTCCGCTACGTGATCGTGGACGAGGCGCACGTCTACCGCGGCGTCTTCGGCTCGCACGTCGGCAACGTCCTGCGGCGGCTGCGGCGGCTTGCAGGCATCTACGGCGCCACGCCGCAGTTCCTCCTCGCATCGGCCACGATCTCGAACCCCGGCGAGCTGGCGGTGGGCCTGCTCGGCGTCCGCGCGACGACGATCGGCGACGACGCAGCGCCGCGAGCCGAGCGCACGGTCGTGCTCTGGAACCCGCCGCTCGTCGACGAAGAGCTCGGCCTGCGTGCGTCGCCGCTAGCCGAGGCGGCGAAGCTGCAGGCGCTCCTCGTCGAGCGCGGGCTGCGGACGCTCACGTTCGCCAAGAGCAGGAAGGCGGCCGAGCTGATCCACCGCTTCACCGCCGACCGCCTCGGCGACGACGCTCACCTCTCGCCGTACCGCGCCGGATACACGCCCGCGCAACGGCGCGAGATCGAGCGCCGCCTGAAGGAGGGCGACCTGCTCGGCGTCAGCGCGACGAACGCGCTCGAGCTCGGCATCGACGTCGGCCTGCTCGACGCCGTGATCTCGGTCGGCTTCCCGGGCACGGTCGCGTCGCTGCGCCAGCAGTGGGGACGCGCCGGGCGCCGCGGGCACGGGATCGCGGTCCTCGTCGCGAGCGAGGACGCGCTCGACCAGTACTTCATGCGCGAGCCGGAGACGCTGCTCGGCCGACGCGTCGAGGCCGCGATCCTCGACCACGCGAACCCGCGCGTACTCGAGGGCCACGTTCGCGCCGCGGCGTTCGAGGCGCCGCTCGACGAGCGCGAGGCGGAGACGCTCGGACCCGAGGCGCTCGAAGCCGCAGCGGGCGATCCGCAGCTGAAGCTCACCCCCGCCGGCTTCGTCTGGGCCGGCAAGGACTACCCGGCGGCGCGCGTGCCGCTGCGGGCGACGGATCCCGACGCGTTCACCGTCGTCGACGCCTCGACCGGCGCCGTTCTCGGCCTCGTCGAGCGCTCCCGCGCCTACTCGACGATCCACGAGGGCGCGGTCTACCTCCACCTCGGGGAGTCGTTTCTCGTCACGGCGCTCGACCACGCGGCGATGCGCGCGATCGTCGAGCCGTTCTCCGGCGACTGGTACACGCAGGCGAAGAAGGAGACGGCGACGGCGATCGTGGCGCCGCAGCGTCAGGAACGGCGGCTCGGGCTCGACCTTCTCTTCGGCGACATCGAGGTGACCGAGCAGGTCGTCGGCTACGAGCGCAAGACGATCCGGTCGCAGGAGCGGATCGAGCTCGTGCCGCTCGACATGCCGCCGTCGACGTTCGCGACCGAGGCCGTGTGGTACCTCCCGGAGCCGGCGCAGCTCGACGGCCTGGAGGAGATGCCGCGGCTGCTCGCGACGTTGCACGCGGCCGAGCACGCGATGATCGCGATGCTGCCCCTGTGGGCGATGTGCGACCGCTGGGACATCGGCGGCCTGTCGACGAACCTGCACTTCCAGACCGGGCGCCCGACCGTCTTCGTCTACGACGGCCACCCCGGCGGCGTCGGGATCACGCAACGCGGCTTCGCGCAGTTCGAGGGCTGGGTCGCCGACACCGCGCACATGATCGGCGGCTGCCCGTGCGCCGAGGGCTGCCCGTCGTGCGTCCAGAGCCCGAAGTGCGGCAATCTGAACGACATGCTCGACAAGGCCGGCGCGCTCACCTTCCTGTCGAGGCTGCGGTGATCGAGATCCGGCCGCTCGCGCCGGAGGACGTGGATGCCGTGATCGGCGCCGGGCTCGGGCTCGCGCGGCTCCCCCTTCGTCGTGGCGCCCTCTACCTCGTCGCCTGGGATGGCGCTCGGCCGCTCGGCCATGCGCACCTCAGCGAAGGGAACCCGCCCGAGGTCGGCGACGTGGAAGTCCTGCCGAGCCAGCGGGGCCGCGGCCTCGGGACGGCGCTCATGCACGCCGCCGAACAGGAAGCTGCGCAGCGTGGTAACGACCGCCTCCGCCTCACCGTGAGCGCAGCCGCCGCCAGGCCGCAGTCGCTCTACCGCCGCCTCGGCTACGTCGACACCGGCCTGCCGCCGCGGCGCGTGAAAGGCACGATCCAGATCCGCAGCGGCCCGCTCGAGGTCGACGACACGCTGCTCACGTGGGAGAAGGATCTCCGCGCTGTCGATTCCGAGCCTCCTCGTTCGTCGTAGGGTCGACCAGCGACCGAGGAGGCTCTCGATGCAGTACATGCTCCTGATCTACGGCAACGACGAGGAGTGGGACAGCCGCTCCGACGAGGAGAAGCAGGCGATCTACGGCGAGTA
>DATHAE010000141.1:0-5108 GCA_035296805.1 Gaiellaceae bacterium
AGCAGGACCGTGGGCGGGAGGAGGACGACGACGAGCGCGAAGACGACGATGTCGACCGTCCGCGAGCCACGGACGACGAAGAACTCGGGCGTCTTCCCGAGCAGGTCGAAGAGAGGCTGCGCGAACGCAAACGTCGTCAGCACCAGGAGGTGGAGCGCGTTGCGTCCCGCGAAGGAGCTCATCTCGGGCGGGCGAGGTACAGGATGCGCCGCCCGCCGGCGAGCTCCTCCGTCCGCTCGACGGCGAACCGCTCGCCGAGGAGCCGCTCGAACACGCCTCGATGGTAGTCGGCGTGCAGCCCTTCTCGCTTCGCAGCGAGCAGGCGCTGCGCCATCTCGTCGGCGGGATCGACGAACTCGACGACCAGCGCCGAGTCGAGTCCCGCGAGCCAGTCGATCAGCTCCCCTAGCGGCAGGTTGCGCGTGATCGCGAGGTGGTGCACGAGCGCGAGGGCGAGCGTCAGGTCCGGCGTCCCGCGGCCGGGGAGGTCCTTGCGCTCCTCGCCGCGCCATCCGAGTGCCGGCGACGGATCGGCGAGGTCGACGACGAGCGGCAGGATCCGCTCGTTCTCCTCGCGCGCGAGCCGGTCGACGACGTGATGGTCGGCGTCCGTGGCGACGACGTACGCGCCGCGCGCGGCGGCGAGCTTCGAGTACGTCCCGTCGTTGCAGCCGAGGTCCCAGACGAGCCGCGGCGCGAGCGTCTCGACGGCCTCGCCGACGAACCGGGCCTTCCGCGCCGCGTCCGCCTCGTCGTAGCTCCACGTCTGCGTGTAGTCGCCCCAGGCCGCGCTCGCGCCGCGCCACTCCAGGCCGGCGACGAGCTTGCGCAGCGTGCGCGCGTTCGCCGTCACGAGCTCCTTGCGGAAGCCCGCGCGCTTCAGCTCCTCCTTCACCTCGCGCGTGCGGTCGGCGTACCGGCGCTCGAGCCGCGCGTGCAGGAAGACGTGCGTCGTCGCGCCGCGGCGGAAGCGGTCGCGGAACGAGAGCAGGTTGCGCAGCTCGGCCGGCGCGATCCCGTCCAGCGAGCCGCGCAGCCAGGGCTGGAACGGCGCGTCTTTCCAGGCCGCGAGCAGGAGTGGGTAGAACTGGAGCTGGCAGAACTGGCGGTAGCCTTGCCACGCCGTCCCCTCGCGGTAGCGCTCGAACGAGCCGACGTCGATGAAGACGGCCCGCGCACCGTCCCACTGCACGTTGTACGGCGTCGCATCCTTCAGGATCAGTCCCTCGTCGAGCGCGTCCAGGAGCAGGTCGAGCTGCAGGAGCGCCGCGCGGCGGAGCAGCGTGAACGGCCACTCGTACGGGTACGACACGAACGGGATCCGCTCGTGCCGCAGGAGCGCCGCCCACGGCTCGGGCGCGTCCGCGACCTCCTCCGTCGCGACGATCCGCGGGTCGCCGCCGAGCTTGCTCGCGGCCAGGGCGCGCCACTCCTCGGCTGCCTCCGCGCTCAGCCCGCGATACACCGCGTCGGGCGCAGCGAAGACGCGGTTGCCCGGATCGCGGAACGAGCCGCGGTCCTGCAACAGCTCAGTCGTCGTCGTCGTACTTACGGATTCGGAGGAACTTCGCGACCCGGCGCCAGTACAGCTTCATGCTGACGGCGAACGCGGCCGTGCCGCCCGCGATCATCTGGAGGATCATGCTCCCCGACCCGGGGTCGAGGTAGCTGAGAAGGTAGGCGAGCATGGGACCGCGTGACGGTACCAGAGTGCCGAGACCATGACCGGTGAGGAGCGGAGGAAAGCCGCGTGGGCCGCGAGCGAGCGGGTGGTCGCCGGCGGCCACCCGCGGGAGGCGACGGGCGGCGACGATGCCGACGTCTATGGGCGCGGCGGCGCGGCCGACCGGCTCGAGACGCGGGTGGCGTCGCTGCTCGGCAAGGACGCCGCGGTCTGGATGCCGAGCGGGACGATGGCGCAGCAGATCGCGCTGCGCGTCCACGCCGACCGCCGGGGGACGCGCACGGTCGCGTTCCACCCGCACTGCCACCTCGACGTGCACGAGGAGCGCGGCTACGAGCACCTCCACGGCCTGCGCGCGAAGCTGCTCGGCGACCGCAACCGCCTGATCGAGCCGGCCGACCTGGACGCGGTGCACGAGCCGCTGGCCGTCGTCCTGCTCGAGCTGCCGCAGCGCGACCTCGGCGGGCGGCTGCCGGGGTGGGAGGAGCTTGTGACACTGTGTCACAAGGTTCGTGAGCTCGGCGCGGCGCTGCACCTGGACGGGGCTCGGCTCTGGCAGTGCGGGCCGTTCTACGGACGCCCGCTCGACGAGATCGCGGCGCTGTTCGACACCGTCTACGTCTCGTTCTACAAGGACCTCGGCGCGCCCGCCGGATGCGCGCTCGCAGGGCCCGCGGACCTGATTGCCGAGGCGCGCACCTGGCAGATCCGGCACGGCGGCCGCATGTTCAGCGTCCATCCCCTGCTCGTCGCGGCCGAGCGCGGGCTCGACGACGTGCTGCCGCGGATGGAGGCGTACGTCGCGCACGCGCGCGATCTGGCGGCGGCGCTCGCGGCGCTCGGCGACGTGAGCGTCGTGCCCGACCCGCCGCAGACCGCGATGTTCCACCTGCACGTGCGGCGCCCGCTCGCGCCGCTGAAGGAGGCGGTGCTCGAGATCGCCGAGCGGCGGCGTGTCTGGCTGCGGGCCGGCTGGGATCCGACGGAGGACCCGGCGGTGCAGCGAATGGAGCTCTCGATCGTGGAGGCGAACCTCGCCGTCACCCCCGGCGAGGCCGCCGACCTCTACCGCGAGCTGCTGGAGCTCGCGGGGTGACGTCTGAGGGGCAGCGCCGCCGCGCGCCGCCCCTCAGAACGACCTCAGGCCGGACGCGCGGGCGGGCGGCTCCGCCGCGTGGCGAAGGCCGCTGCTGCGATCGCGAGGGCCGCGCCGCCGAAGAGCGCCGCGTCGCTCGGGCTCGGCGCCTCGAAGTCGACGAAGCTGCCCGACGATGCCTCCTCGGCCGCAACTGCGGGATACCCGCCGCCGGAGGACACGTCGGTGAGCCTCGAGCCGGCGTCCGACGCAGCGGCCGCATCCGCAGCCGCGTAGCCGGCGCCCGACGAAGCGTCGGTGAGCATCGCGCCGCCTTCCGACGCTGCCGCCGCGGCCTGGTAGCCGGCACCCGACGACGCGTCCGTCAGCATCGACCCGGCGCCCGACTCGCTCGCCGCAGCCGCGTAGCCGCTGCCCGACGACGCGTCCGTCAGCATCGAACCAGCCTCCGAGGCCGCGGCCGCGGCCTGGTACCCACCGCCGGACGAGACGTCCGTGAGGGTGGCTCCGGGCTCCGCCGGCGCGGCTGCGTAGCCGGCCGCGGACGAGGCGTCCGTGACCATTGCCGAAGCCGCCTCCGAGGACGCTCCGTCCGGTGACCCGGACGGCATCGCGCCCGCGACGCCTGCACCGGCGCCGAGAACGCCGATGGCCGCCACGGCGAACACCGCCGCGCGCTCCCGCATCCCGTGCGCCTCGACGTCGTCGAGCGCCTTCGCGAGCTCGTCGCGGTCGAACGTGAGTACAACCGTGTCGCTCGTCGCCTGCGCGAGCAGCTTCTCGAGGTCGTCGCGCGACCAGGTGATCCCGATCGTGCTCCGCTCCTCGTGCCCGCCTGCGCCCCGCTGCGCGACCTCCAGGCGCAGCTCCGCCGTCGCCCCTTTGTCCTGGACGGCGTCCGCGATCTCCTCCCGCGAGACGATCGCGGTGACCGCGCGCTCTGCGGGGATCTCGTCGGTGAGCCTTGCCGAACCCGCTGCCTCCATCTTCGAGCCTCCATTCGATTCGAGCCACGCTCGCCGCAGCCGTCTACAGGACGAACATCGTCCCATGTTTCTTCCGTCACGTACAGGTGCGGTTCAACGCGAGCCGTCGGCGGTGCCGCCCGAGACGGGCTGAACCGTCGTCACGGTGCGCCGGCCGGCGCGCTCGTGGACGATGTCGACGCTGTCGTTCTTGCGGTACGTGCCCGCCACCCCGAGGAAGAGCGACGCCCACCGCCAGAACCCGAGCCGGCCCTCGCGCGCGAGCGTGCGCTGGAAGAGGAGCGACCGCCCGACGACCTCGAAATCGCGGCCGGGCTCCTGGGGAACACCGTTCACGAACACCTCGTACGGCCCCTCGACCTGAGGCGGCAGGTCGATACGCGTCCGCGACTCCACCCTCTATACGATGCCACTCGGCGTGCGCCGGGCCGCGATTGCGATCCTCGTCACGAGTGCCGTCGCCCTATTGGCGACCGCCGTCGCGTACGCGGGGAACGGCGGTCTCGCACCACCCGATCCGAAGTCGCCGAACACGCAGCGGATCAACGACGCGTACTGGGTGATCATGGTCTTCACGGGCCTGATCTTCTTCCTCGTCGAGGGCGCGCTCGTCGCGTTCATGATCAAGTACCGCCGCAAGCGGCGCCCGCGCACCGCCGAGGGGCCGCAGATCCACGGCTCCGGAAAGCTCGAGGTGCTGTGGACCGTCGTGCCGGTCGTAATCCTGGCGGTGATCGGGACCTTCGTCTTCTACAAGCTGCCGGGGATCAAGAACATCCCGGAGGCGCGCGCGGCGAGTGACACCGCGATCGAGATCGAGGGCCACCAGTTCTACTGGCTCTTCCGCTACCCGAACGGCGCGATCGCGATCGACGACATGCGCGCGCCCGCCGACGGGGTCGTCCGCGAGCAGATCACCGCGCCAGAGGACGGCGTGATCCACAGCTGGTGGATCCCGCAGTTGAGCCCGAAGTTCGACGCCATTCCGGGGACGGTGAACGAGACGTGGTTCAAGGCGCCGGCCGGCCGCTACGAGTACCGCTGCGGCGAGCTCTGCGGCGTCCAGCACGCATTCATGAACGGCTACGTGCGGGTGCTGCCGCAGCCGGAGTTCGCGAGCTGGGTCGCGCGGCGCGCCCGACGTTCGACCGGCATCGAGCTCGGCAAGGAGGAGTGGGACGGTGTCTGCCAGAAGTGCCACCACCTCGACGAGGAGTTCATCGGCCCCGCGCTCGGCGGGAACCCGCTCCTCGCCGACAAGCGTGGGCTCGAGCCGCTGCTCCGCGAGGGCCGCGGCAACATGCCCGCCGTCGGCAACACGTGGACGGACGACCAGATCGAC
>DATHAE010000142.1:0-18501 GCA_035296805.1 Gaiellaceae bacterium
GACGACAGCCCGTAGCGCACGCTGTTCGCCGCGCGGACCGCCTCCTCGAACGACCGCACCGGGATCAGCGACGTGGTCGGCCCGAAGATCTCCTCCTGGGCGATCCGCATCCCGGGCTCGACGTCGGCGAACACCGTCGGCCGGTAGTAGAAGCCCTGCCCGTCCACGCGCTCGCCTCCGGTGAGCAGCTTCGCGCCCTCGTCCCTGCCGATCTCGGTGTAGGAGTGGATCTTCTCCACCGCCGCCTCGTTGATCACCGGCCCGATCTCGGTGTCGTCCTCCCACGGGCTCCCGATCCGCATCCGCTCCGCGCGCGCGACGAGCTTCGACTGCAGCTCGCCGTACGCCGCCTCGTGGACGACCACGCGCGACGCCGCGGTGCAGCGCTGGCCGGCGGTGCCGAACGCCGACCACACGATCCCGTCAACGGCGAGGTCGAGGTCGGCGTCGTCCATGACGATGATCGCGTTCTTGCCGCCGAGCTCGAGGTGGACGTGCTTGAGCCCGTCTGCTGCCGCCTTCGTCACGAGGACACCCGTCTCGCGCGAGCCCGTGAAGGTGATGATCGGAACGTCGGGGTGGCGCACGAGCGCGTCGCCCGCCTCCTCGCCGAAACCGTGCACGACGTTCACGACGCCCTCCGGCACGCCCGCCTCCGCGAGTAGGTCGACGAACCGCTGCGCGAGGAGCGGCGTGTCCTCGGCCGGCTTCAGGACGACGGTGTTACCGCAGACGAGCGCCGGGCAGAGCTTCCAGGCCGGGATCGCGATCGGGAAGTTCCAGGGCGTGATCGCGCCGACGACTCCGACCGGCATCCGCACGCTCATCATGAACTTGTCGCGCAGCTCCGACGGCGTCGTGTGGCCGAACAGGCGCCGGCCCTCGCCGCCCATGTAGTAGCTCATGTCGATCGCTTCCTGGATGTCGCCGCCCGCCTCGGCCTTGACCTTTCCCATCTCGCGCGTCATGAGGTCGGCGAGCGCAGGCTTCTCGCGCTCGAGGAGCTGCGCGAAGCGGAAGAGCATGTTCCCCCGCTCGGGCGCCGGAACGAGGCGCCAGTCCTCCCACGCCGCGCGCGCCGTCGCGACCGCGCCGTCGACGTCGTCCGCGGTCGAGCGTGGGAACGACTCGATGAGCTCGCCGGTCGAGGGATTGAGCGAGTCGAACGTCGCCGTCGCCATCGCGGCGATCCTAGCCGGGCGCCGGGCGACGGCGGAGCTACGCCGCGTCCGGCGCGTCGGTGCCGGGAAACGTTCCGGGGACGCGAGCGCGCCTGCGGTCGCGGATCACGCGGCGGTGTGCGGCCTCGTCGTCCGCGGCGCCGCGGCTCCGCCGATTGGGGCCCTCGCGCCGGTCGACTATCACCGTCACGTTCGGGTTGTCGCGGTAGTGCGCGACCATCTGGTCGTACAGCTCGTCGGCGAGCTCCGGCGGGACGACGCAATAGATCACGTTCTCAGTGTATGAGCGGCGGGCCGCGCGTCTAGTGCCGCGCGCTAAAGCCGTGCGATGTTCGGGACGATCCGGCCGCCCTCGCCGAGCTTCGCGTTCCACGACGTGTACGGCGGCTCGAGCTCGGACGGATCGTGCCCGCGGTCGGCGAGCCGCACGGGCTGCACCGAGTCCTGCGCGATTCGATACTGGTACCACGAGATCTCCCAGGCGATCGTGACGACGACGTCCGGGCTGACCCCCGATAGCGCGACCACCGACACGCTCGGGTCGCCGAGGCTCTTCGCGATCCCGCCGATCGTGCGCCGGTACTGCGAGGCGTTGAAGGCGTCGGCCGCCTCGACGATCGCGAGCTCGGGCTGCGAGAGCCTGCGCAGGATCGGTTCGGGCGCAATCGGGTCCGACGGCGCCTTCGCGGTCCCCATCAGCGCCGCGAGCGAGAGCCGCCGGCGGCGGCGCTCGGGCGAGACGGTCGGCGTCGTCGGCGCGCCCTCCTTCACCCAGCCGTACTCGAGCGCGGTCTCCTGGCAGAGCGGGCAGACGTCGACGTAGGCGGTGCCGCCGTTCGGCGAGTAGCGCGTCGGCCGCTCGCCCATCAGGAGCGTGCGCTCGCAGATCGCGCAGCTCCGCTCGACGCTCGCCCGCGTGATGCGCATGGTTCGAGGGTAGCGATTCCGCGCGGCGGCGCCGGTTCCTGCGCCGCGCTAAGCCGGAACGGCCTCCTTCTCCTTCTTCGCCGCATCGACGAGCTTCTGCGCGATGTGCGCCGGGACCTCCTCGTAGCGCGCGAACTGCATGTGGTAGTCGCCGCGGCCGCCCGTCAGCGACGTGAGCGACTGCGAGTAGGTCAGAACCTCGGCCATCGGAACCTCGGCGCGAATGGTCGTCATCCCGCCCTTGGGATCCATCCCGTGCAGGCGCCCGCGGCGCGAGTTGAGGTCGCCGTTCACGGCGCCGACGGCGTCGTCCGGCACGGTCACCTCGAGCTCCATGATCGGCTCGAGCAGGATCGGTTGCGCCTTCTCGTAGGCGTTCTTGAACGCCATCGAGCCTGCGATCTTGAACGCCATCTCCGACGAGTCGACGGTGTGGTAGGAGCCGTCGACGAGACGAACCCGCACGCCCTGGACGGGGGCTCCCGCGAGCTCGCCGTGCGTCATCGCCTCCTGGATCCCTTTGTCGACCGCCGGCCGAAAGCCCTGCGGGATCACACCACCGACGATCTTGTCGACGAACTCGTAGCCGACGTTCCCCTCGATCGGCTCGATCTCGATGTGGCAGTCGCCGAACTGGCCGCGGCCGCCGGTCTGCTTCTTGTAGCGACCCTGCGCGCGCGCCGGCGCCTTGATCGTCTCGACATACGGCACGCGCGGCTGGTGCAGGTCGACGTCGACACCGAAGCGGCCCTTCAGCCGGCCGACCGCCACCTCGACGTGCACCTGGCTCATCCCCGAGAGGAGCTGCTCGCCCGTCTGCGGGTCGCGCCGGAGCTGCAGCGTCGGGTCCTCCTCGTGGAGGCGGCGCAGCGCCTGCGCGACCTTGTCCTCGTCGCCCTTCGTCTTCGGGGTCACGGCGAAGCTCATCACCGGCTCGGGGAAGTCGAGCGCCGGGGGCTCGAGGTCGTGCTCGGCGTCGACGAGCACGTCGCCCGTCTGCACGTCCTTCAGCTTCGCGACGGCGCCGATGTCGCCGGCGCCGAACCCGTCGGCGCGCTCGTGCTCCTTGCCCTGGAGGACCATCAGGCTGCCGAGCCGCTCCTTGGAGTGGTCGCGGTGGTTGACGAGCGTCGAGTCGGAGGCGACGGAGCCGGCGTAGACGCGGAAGACCGAGATGCGTCCGGCGAACGCGTCGGCGACGGTCTTGAAGACGAAGGCCGCGGTGGCTGCGTCCGTCTCGATCGGCGACGGCTTCTTGGCCGGCGACGGGAACCCCTCGACGATCAGGTCGAGCAGCGAGTGCGTGCCGAGGTTCTTCGTCGCGACGCCGCAGCTGACGGGGTAGATCTCGTCGCGCGTGACCGCGTTCTTCAGCGCGGCGGCGATGTCGTGCGGGTCGATCTCCTCGCCGCTGAGGTAGCGCTCCATCAGCGCCTCGTCGGTCTCGACGACCGCGTCGAGGAGCTTCTCGCGGTACTCCGCGACGACGTCGGCCATCTCAGCCGGGATCTCGACCGGGTCGCCCTCGCGACCGCCGCCCGGATCGGTGTAGGCGCAGTTGTGGAGCAGATCGACGATACCGCTGACCTCGTGCTCGCTCCCGATCGGGAGCTGGATCGCGATGCAGCGGTCGGAGAGCTGCTCCTGGAGGTGGCCGAGCGTGCGGAAGAAGTCGGCGCGCTCGCGGTCGAGCATGTTCACGAACACGATCCGCGACAGCTCGAGCGCCTCCGCCCGCTCCCAGACGCGTGCCGTGTTCACCTCAACGCCCATCACGCCGGAGACCACGACGAGCGCTCCCTCCACCACGCGCAGCGTCGCGACGGTGTCCGCCTGGAAGCCCGTGTCGCCGGGCGTGTCGATCAGGTTGATCTTGCGCCCCTGCCACTCGAGGTTGCAGACGGATGCTGCCAGCGACATCCGTCGTCGCTGCTCGTCCTCGTCCCAGTCCGAGGTGGTCGTCCCCGCCTCGACCGCTCCCAGTCGGTTCACCTTCTGCGCCTGGAAGAGCATCGCTTCGACGAGCGAGGTCTTGCCCGTCCCGCGGTGACCGACGACGGCGACGTTGCGAATCTTCCCCGGCTCGATGGGCATTCGGCGCTCCTCCTCGACGTGTTACGCGTGCTCGCGGGTGACGCCCGCCATCCTATTCGCGCGGTCGTCGTCAGGCGCGTGCCGTGGCGCCCGAGAGGCGCGCCTTCAGGCGCAGGATCGCCTTCGTGTGCAGCTGCGAGACGCGCGACTCGGTCACGCCGAGGACCTCTCCGATCTCGCGCAGCGTCAGCTCCTCGTAGTAGTAGAGCGTGATCACGAGCTTCTCGCGCTCGGGCAGGCGTGAGATCACGTCCGCGAGCGCCTCGCGCATCTCCGTCTCGTCGAGCGCCGCCTCCGGGCGCGGCCCGCTCTCGTCCTCGATCGTGTCGAGGAGCGACACCTGGTCGCCCTCGCCGGAGGTCGACCAGAGCTCGTCGAGCGCTCCGATCGAGGAGCGCGAGATGTCGGTGAGGGACTCGTCGAGCTCCTCCTGCGAAAGGCCGGCCTTCGCCCCGATCTCCTCGTCGGTCGGAGCGCGGCCGAGCTTCGCCTCCAACTCGCCGATCGCGCGCTCGATCGCACGAGCGCGCGCCCGCACCGACCGCGGCACCCAGTCCAGAGCGCGCAGCTCGTCGATGATCGCGCCCCTGATGCGCGTGATCGCGTACGTCTCGAACTTGATGTCCCGGCCGGGGTCGTAGCGCTCGATCGCGTCGATCAACCCGAGCAGGCCGTACGAGACGAGATCGCCCTCGTCGACGTGCGCCGGGAGCCCCGAACCGAGGCGCCCCGCGACGTACTTGACGAGCGGCGCGTAGGTGAGGATCAGCCTGTCGCGCGCACCCTTGCTCTTCGTCCGCGCGAACTCCTGCCAGAGCTGCGTGTCGGTCACGGCTGCCACGACCACTCACAATACGAGTTAGCGGCGCCTTTTCCTCACTGCGCCGGCGACGAGCGTCGCCATCCACGCCGCGAGAGCGCCCGCGGCGACGGCGATCGGCCATTGCCCCGCAAGCGCGCTCGCGACGGCGATGCCACCGAACGCGAACGTGATGGCGGTGAACAGCACCGCGAGCGGCACCCGCCGAGCCTACTGGCGCCGGGGTCGCGGCCGAGGCGAGCGCCGCAGGAGCCGCGGGTACAATCCCGAGCCGAACCGAGGGGCGTAGCTCAATTGGCAGAGCACCGGTCTCCAAAACCGGGGGTTGCAGGTTCGAGTCCTGCCGCCCCTGTACTGCGCTCGGTCATCGAATCCGTATCTCCCGGTCCCCGCGGCCACCCCGCGCTACGTCGTCTCGGGTGCCGCGATGTACACGCGCACGCCGAGCGGCTCGAACGACTGTGAGAAGGCGTCGTGTGACGCCGTCACAGCCGCGCCGCCGCCGACGGGCAGCAGCGCCCGGTCACCGAGTCCGGGAACGGCGATCGCGACGCTTACCGGCTGCCGCGTCGCGTTCACCGCAATCACGTACAGCGCGCCGTTGTGGCGGCGGAAGCTCGCCTCGACGGCGCCGGTCGGTGTCACCGCCGCCTCCGTCGCAGGCTCGAGCAGCGCCGGGGCCAACGCTTCGATCTCGGAGTTGAGGCGCGCGATCTCCTCGCCGACAGATGCGGGCCAGTTGTGCGGGAAATAGCCGATCCCGTGCGCGCCGCCCGCAATGGCAAGCCACGTCTCGGCGCGAACCGTCTCGCGGGTCACCGAGACCGAGGGGTCGCTGTGGCAGTCGAAGTCGCGCGCTTCGATCCACTGGTAGGTCGGTTTGCCGCCGCCGGCTGCCACGAGCTCGCGCTGCGCCGCGTAGACGTGCCTGAATCCCTCCCTCCGGCACCAGCTCTGCAGCGGATAGAGGTCGAACCCGACGACGTCGGCCGCAGCGATCAGCGCCGGGTACATCCCACGACCCTCGGGCAGCGGCTCGGCGTTGCTGTAGAAGTGGTTCGAGAGGGTGAGAAAGCTCACGCCGTCCTTGGCCTTCGGCGGGATCAGCCGCTCGAGCGCGCTGAGGGTGAGGTCGCCCGGCATCCCCGTGTCCCACTCGTCCGGCAGGTGCGACCCGATCAACCCCTTGCCCTCGCTGGGGTCACCCGCGCGCGTGATCGAGAATGCGCGCCCTTCGAGCCGTGCGAGGTGCTCCGTGCCCGCCTCGCAGTCGTTGCCCATGAACGTGTTGACTCCGACCGCGAGATTCGCCTCGTAGCCTCCGGCGCATTGCGCCCACACCATCCGAGGGAAGAACGGCTCGCCATCGAGCAGGACGACGCCACCGGCCGCCGTCGCCCGCGTGCGTTGCCGGAGCGGGGGCGTCGTGACCTCCACGATCGCGTCCGTCGTCCGGTCGAACTCGTCCTCCGCCAGCAGCCGGAGCTCGTAGTCGGTCGCGAACGAGAGGCCGTGAACCGTCGTTTCGTGCTCCAGCTCCGGCGCCTCCGACGGCGTCCACACCGACGGTGTCCCGTCGGCGGGGCCGTACGCGATGCGCGTCCGCGCGGGGAGGCTCGTACGCCAGACGACGGTTGCCGAGAAGGGCGACGTCGGCGTCACGCGGACGACCCTGATCGCGAGCGGCCTCGAAGCGGGCTCCGGCGGCGGCTCCTCGGCCGCTTCCGGCGCGGGCGCCTCGCCCGCCGGATCCTGACGGGGCTCGTCTGCCTCGACGGTCGGGTCCGCCGGCACCCGCGGCGGGCGGTCGTTCGAGTCGCGCCTCGGCTGTGGCGCCGACGGCGGCGTCGGCTCCGGCGCGACCGGCGCCGGGCGCGTTTCGATCGCGGGCGCGACCGGAGGCCGAGCCTGCGGCCGCGAATCTTTCCCGCCGGTGACGCGGACGGGCGCCCGCCGCGCGGGGGCGGGCGCCGGCCGCGCGGGGGCGGGCGAGGACGCGCGTCGCTCGGCGCGGCGCGCGCTGCTCCGCTCGGGAAGCCCGCAGTCGTCGCACTCGCGGGGCTCGACGAGGGCGACCGGCGAGTCGCCGGCGACGGCCGCATCGCCGGGGTCGAACGCGTCGACCGTGCGCGGAATCCCAACGGTCGCTGCCGGCACCGTCAGTGCGAGCACGACCACCACCGCTGGAACAGCTCGCCGCCGGCAACGGCCGGGCGCTCTCCCAAGGCTGTTCCAGTTTCTCATGCCGGCGGCGTCACAGCGCCGGCGCAGACCGTTCGACCGGCGCATCGGGAACGGGATGCCCGTCCTACCGATTGTCACTCCACGCCTTCCACCGGCGTACCCGGCAACGAAGCCGAGGACCGGCCGCGGCGAGCGCCGCGCGGATCCCCGTCGCGCAGAAGGCGGATAACCGTCGCGCCGAAGGTGAGCCCTCCACCTGCCGGTCGTGGCGCCGATGCCGCACCGTTCGCGAGGACGCAGCGAACCCCAAGTGGAAGGAGTTCTCTCCATGTACCTCTCGAAGAAGCTCGTCGGTCTTGTCGTGGTGATCGTCGCGGTCGTCGCCGGTTCCGCCGCCTTCGCGGCGATCCCGGATGCCGGTGGCGTGATTCACGGCTGCTACGTGAAGAGCGGAGGCAGCATCCGGGTCATCGACGCCACGGTCACGAACTGCAAGTCCACTGAGACGTCGCTCGATTGGAATCAGCATGGCCAGCCGGGCGTGCCTGGGCCGCAGGGCCCGACGGGCGCCACGGGGCCGAAGGGCGACACCGGCGCGACTGGTGCCACGGGTCCGCAGGGCCTTACCGGCGCCGCGGGGCCGAAGGGCGACACGGGCGCGAAGGGCGATACCGGTCCGCAGGGGCCGAAGGGCGATACGGGCTCCGGCGTCATGAAGACGATCGTCGGTTTGGTCGACGACGCGGGCGTCCTCCAGTTGGGCAGCGGAGTCACGTCGTCGAAAGCGGGCCCGGGCGACTATGTCCTGACGTTCCCGAACGGGACCTGGCAAACGTTTCCGGCCCTCCAGGTGACGCCGTTCGGGTTGCCCGGGTTCTTCCCGGTCGCCAACATCTCCAGCGTCGTCGGCTTCAACGGCGGCCTGGTCGCGCACATCCTGATCAGTAAGACGGCAGGCACGTTCACGCCGGGCGACTCATCCTTCTGGTTCACCGCCACGGCATCGTGAGCGGCGCGAGGGCTGACGCCGGATAACTCGAGTGCGCGAGGAGCCGGGACTCAGCCCGGCTCCTCGCGCGAGATCACCGGACCGTCAGCCACTCATTCGCCGCCAGGTGCTCGGGCGTCTGACGAGCCGCGGTTCAGACGATGTGGAGCATCGCCGTGACAACGCTGCCTGCGAGCCTTGCCTCGATCGGGTACTCGCCTGGGGCGATTCCTCCAGGGACGTCGAACTCGGCGTGTCCAAACATGCTCCCCGTCTGCACGAGGATCCCGAGGAACGAGTTTCCCGACGAGATCTCGACCACGGCATCTGCCGGCGCCGGCTGATCGAGGCCGACGTCCAGCCCGATCGTGCCGCCGTCCTGAGGGACGGTGTCCGGCGTGAGCGTGAACGAGACGAGAGTCGCCGCGAAGGGAAGGACGTGCAGCAAGGTCGTTCGCGCGCTCGCGCCGACGCGGGCTTCGAGCTCCACGTCGCCCGCGGCGCCACCTCCCGGTACGAGGAAGCCGATCGACCCGCTCGCCGCGCCTGCGGCGATCGTGATCGCAGTCAGCGGGTCCGGCGAGGGTGGCGACGTGATCGCGACGACGACGCCGCCGGCAGGAGCAGGCTGGGCGAGATCGACGACCAGCAGAACGTTTCCGCCCGACGGGACGGCATCGGGCTCGAGACGGAAGGAGGCGATCTCGACGGCGGCGGGCGCGGGCGCCGACGCTTCCCAGGTGTCTCCGAGCAGTTCGCCGGACGCGGCCGTCGCACCCGTGAGACCGCCGAAGAGCACGACCTTGCCGCGGCTCGCATCGAACGCGAGCGCGTGTCCCCACCGCGCGCGCGGTCCCATGTCCTGCCGCAACGTCCAGTGCTCGCCGTCCCACTCCCACGTCAGCCCCGACACGGCAGGCGCCAGGGCCGTCGGACCGAGCGACGCGACACCGCCGAAGAGGAGCACGGCGCCTCCGTCGAAGGTTGCCGCGGCGGCGGCACACGCGGCGGGGCCCATGTCGGCGACCTGAACCCAGGTCGTTCCGTCCCATTCCCACGTGTCGGCGGCGCTCTCGGTGCCCAGGTCACCGCCGAAGAGGACGGTTCTGCCGCGGCTCGCGTCGAAAGCCAGCGCGTGGTGCCTGCGCGACCCGGGGCCGGCGTCCTCGACTTGCGTCCACGCCTCGGCGTCCCACTCCCACGTGTCGTGCTGCAACGCGGACGCCGCAACTTCGCCGCCGAAGAGCACGAGGCGGGAGCGCGCAGTGTCGTAGGCGATCGCGTGGGCCGTGCGCGCGGTCGGGCCGGTGTCGGCGATCTGCGTCCAACCGTCGCCGTCCCACGACCACGTGTCGCCCAGCAATGCACCGTCGGGCGACGACCCGCCGAACAGGACGACGGTCGAGCTCTGGCTGTCGAAGGCGAGGCGATGGCCGCTTCTCGGGCTCGGGCCCGTGTCGGCGACCTGCGTCCAGTATTCGCCGTCCCACGCCCAGGTGTCAGCCGCGAACGTCGAGCCGAGCAGGTCGCCTCCGAAGAGGACGACGCGCTTGCGCGCCGAGTCGTACGCCAGCGCGTGGTGCGCGCGCGGAGCCGGCCCCAGGTCCTGCCTCTGCGACCACAACACTCGCGCCACCGGACCCCTTTCGTCAGCGACTCAGACTATTCGACGAGGCGTCTTCCGGTGCGCTTTTGACATCCGTCGCCGGGGGGTGCGATCATCGCGTCCGCCGCGGAACGCTGCATCGGTGCGCGCCGCAGGCGTCGACGGTGCCGTCCGGACGATCCTCGAACCGCGCGGGTACGTCCATATCGTCTCGGAGGGCAAATGGTCAAGACGATCAAGCTCGAATGAGCACGCCGATCGCTCTTTCGACGCGAACCGGCCGAGACGGCTTCGCCCCTTACCCGACCTCGATTCGCCGAGCGACGGTACGCGGCTGACGCAGTCGCAGGGCCCCCCCGGTCCGTCACCCGGGACCCCTGCGTCTTCTGCACGACGGGAGCGGATGCCTAGCAGTTGGCCGCGATCCGAGCCTCGATCCGAGCCGCGCGCTTCTCGAGCCGCTGCTTCAGCCTCGGGGCGTATCGCCACGCCGTCGGGGGTCGTCATCCCAGCGGGGCGAGGGCCGCCGAATAGAACGCGCGGCTCGCGCCGAGGTCGCCGACCGGCAGCTTCACGTGGTCGATCGGCACCGGCCGATCGTACGCCGCCGCTCAGTGGTGCTTGCGGACGCGCTGCGCCTTGGGGCGGAACAGCATCGCCCCGAGGCACGTCGCCCCGCAGAGGAGCGCCGGGAAGTAGACGAGCATCGCGGTCATGGCGGCATCGTCGGTGACGCGTCGGCCGCGCGCATGAGCCGAACGGCCTGTTTTCGAGGCCGGTGGGGCCTACGCCCCCGCGTCCGGCCGGCCCGGCGTCGGGCCGATCAGGCGTCGGCGCGCGAGGTGCTCGCCGCGTCGGTGTCGACCGCGACCGGGGCCCGATCGCGGCTCTCGTCGACCGTTGCGCGAGCCGCGTCGAAGTAGGCGAGGCTCGCGACGGCCTCGCACGCCTCCCGGCTCGCGAACCAGAGCGATGCGGCCATCACGGGCGTCATACCCCGTGGATGCTGCGGCAGGAGTGGCACGCGACCGACCCGAGCCTCGCGAGCACCGGCGAGACGATCGCCTTGCAGTAGATGCATGTCGCGAGGTGGGCCGACGGGGCCGCTGCGTGCTGTTCCGGAGCCGCCACGCCCTTCACGGCCGGCTCGCGACGTCGACGTCGTTCAGTCCGTCGATCGTCGATAACACGGAGACGACGAAGTCCCTGGTGTCGTCGTCCTCGCCCATCCAGTAGAGAAGCTCTTCACTTGCGGCTCCAGTCGAGAACATGCCCCGAGTATTGACCCGTGCCAGCGGTTGACCAATCACCCGAAATATGGTTCACCAGGCTGCTTGACCCGCCCCGGGGCTACCGCAAGACGCTGTGCGCGATCGCTGCCGCGTCGGGCGCGAGCGTCGCGCCGAGGTTCGGCCCGGCGATCGACACGCGGTATTGCGACCCGCGGCGCGAGAGCGGCACCGTAATCGCGAAGGTCCCGTTCGCGGCGGTCCGCTTCGCGCCCCAGCGAATCCACCCCGGCGCGCCGCACCCCGAGCAGTCGAAGAACCCTGCGAGGAGGATCGGCGTGCCCGCGTTCGTCGGCGACGTGCCGGTGACGGCCCGGCCCTGGAAGGTCGCCCGGCCCTGAAGCACCTCCGTCCTCCCCGACAGCATCGCCGCGAGCGTGATCTGCGTCGGGGCCCCGCGCCAGCGGGAGAAGCGAAGCTCGACCGCCTTCGAGAAGGCGACCTGCCACGTCTGGAGCGCCCACAGCCGCCCATCCGGCGTGCGACGCAGCACGCGCCGGTACGGCAGCGAGACCGCGGTCGTCGGACGGCTGACGTCGGGGCCGGAGAGCCGTCCGCCCGGCAGGAACCTGCCCGTCGGCGGGACGAGCAGGGATTGGCGGCGCCCTCCCGCGCTCCAGCTGACCTCCGCGTTCCCCTTCGCGTCGACGCGCAGCGCGGGGCGCTCGACGTTCGTCGCGACGGTGATCGACGCCGATGCCGCGGCGGGAGCCGCGAGCGACACCGCCGCGGTGACAACGAGTGCACGTCTCATCGCGCAACGATTGTCCGCCGTGCGCTCGCGAAAACCTCTTGGGAAGGGTCGCGCAGGAGGCGCACCACGGACAACACCGCGAGCGCCGCGCTCACCGCGTCGTTCGCGAGGCACCACTGGCAGATCGCGCCGATCGGGCCCAGCTGCGCCCACAGGAGGTAGCCGCTGAAAGCGGCGCCGGTGAGCGCGATGATCGCGGCCCCGAACGCCGCGAGCTCGCCGCGCATCCAGGCGAGCGCGAACAACGTCGCGTATGCGATGACCCCGAGGAGCGCGACGGGTACCCCCGCGAGCTCGGCGTACTTCGACCGCTGCACCTCCTCGCAGCCGCCGGTCGTGCAAATCGGCGCCACGTGCGCGTAGTGGACGTAGGTCAGATAGCCCGCGATCGCCGCACCGCCGATCGCCAGCGCCGCCGTCGCGACGCGGAGCTTCACCGGTCGAGATCGGATTCGAGCGACGCGGCGAAGTCGGCGGGCTCGAGCGACGGGATCGTGAGGAGCTGCGGGGTCGCCGGCGGGCGGGCGAGCGCGAAGCTCGGCGTGCCGGGAACCCCGAGCGTGCTCGCCGCCGCGTCGGCCTCCAGGATCTGCGCCGTGACGCGAGGCGAGTCGTGGGCGGCCCTCATCTTGGCGACGTCGACGCCGGCGGCAGTTGCGGCCTCTTCCAGCACCGCGTCGGTCACCCAGCCGGAGTTCTCGGCGCCTTGACGCGCGTACAGCTCATCGAGCATGTTCCACGCCTTGTTCTGCTGCGCGGCCGCGAGGACCGCGCGCAGCGCCGTCTCGGAGTCGGGCCCCAGGAAGTGCAGCCCGCGGAGCTCCAGCCGCAGGCGGCCCGTCTTGACGAAGCGCCGCACGACGACCGGGAACGTCGCCTCCGACCAGCGGGCGCAGTAGGGGCACTGCGGATCCACGAACTCGAGGAGCGTTGCCGGCGCCGTCGGCTTCCCGAGCGTCAAGCCGTCCTGCGGGACTCCGGCGAGGAATGCGGTTGCAGGCGACGACGCGGCGGCGGCGGGGCTCTTCGCGCGCGTGGTCGTGCCCGGCGTCGAGTCGCCGCGGCCCGCACCGATCGCGACGACCGAGCCGACGACGAGCGCCGCGACGACGACCGCGGCCACGAGGAGCAGGAAACGGCGGTTGCGAGCCACGAACTCAGGATGACCAGCGGCGACGCCCGTCCCGTCAGTAGAGAACCGCAGTGATTCCCCGTAAGGTCCCGCAGATGGCGCTCCTCCAGTCGAACGTCGAGCGGACCGACGAGTTCGCACGCCGCCGCGGGCGGATGGAGCAGCTCGTCGAAGAGCTGCGCGAGCGGACGGCCGAGGTCGCGCGCGGCGGCGGCTTGCGCGCCGTCGAGCGCCACCGCTCGCGCGGAAAGCTGCTCGCCCGCGACCGGATCGACCGTCTGATCGACCCCGGCGGCGCGTTCCTGGAGCTCGGCGCGCTGGCCGCGTGGGACGTCTACGACGGGCAGGCGGCGAGCGCCGGGATCGTCACCGGCATCGGTGTCGTCGAGGGGCGCGAATGCGTGATCGTCGCGAACGACGCGACGGTCAAGGGCGGGTCGTACTTCCCGCTGACGGTGAAGAAGCACCTTCGGGCGCAAGAGGTCGCCGAGCAGAACCGGCTCCCGTGCATCTACCTCGTCGACTCCGGCGGCGCGTTCCTGCCGCTCCAGGCGGAGGTGTTCCCGGACCGCGAGCACTTCGGGCGGATCTTCTTCAACCAGGCGCGGATGTCGGCGAAGGCGATCCCGCAGATCGCGTGCGTGATGGGCTCGTGCACGGCCGGCGGCGCCTACGTGCCGGCGATGTGCGACGAGACGATCATCGTCCGCGGCACCGGGACGATCTTCATCGGCGGCCCGCCGCTCGTGAAGGCCGCGACCGGCCAGGAGGTCTCGGCGGAGGAGCTCGGCGGCGCCGACGTCCACGCCCGGAGGTCCGGCGTGGCCGACCACCTCGCCGCTTCGGACGAGCACGCACTGGCGATTTGCAGGCGAATTGTCAGCAACTTACACGTAGGTACGGCTACATCACCTTGGGCCGTCGCCGACCCTGAGCCGCCCGCTCTGGACGTGTCCGATCTGTACGGCTTGATCCCGGACGACCACCGGACGCAGATGGACGCGCGCGAGGTGATCGCGCGGCTCGTCGACGGGTCGCGCTTCGACGAGTTCAAGGCGCTGTACGGCGAGACGCTGGTCTGCGGGTGGGCGCGGCTCGACGGCTACCCCGTCGGCATCCTCGCCAACAACGGCGTCCTCTTCGCCGAGTCGGCGCAGAAGGGCGCGCACTTCATCGAGCTCGCGTGCAAGCGCCGCGTCCCGCTCGTCTTCCTGCAGAACATCACCGGGTTCATGGTCGGCAAGGAGTACGAGGCGGGCGGCATCGCGCGCGACGGAGCGAAGCTCGTGACGGCGGTCGCGTGCGCGGAGGTGCCGAAGTTCACGGTCGTGATCGGCGGCTCGTTCGGCGCCGGCAACTACGGCATGTGCGGCCGCGCGTACGGGCCGCGCCAGCTCTGGATGTGGCCGAACGCGCGCATTTCCGTGATGGGCGGCGAGCAGGCTGCGACCGTCCTCACGATGGTGAGCGACGCCGACCCCGAGGAGATCAGGGCGAAGTACGAGGGCGAGGGGAACCCGTACTACTCGACCGCGCGGCTCTGGGACGACGGGATCATCGACCCGCTCGACACGCGCCGCGTGCTCGCACTCGGGATCTCGGCGGCGCTCAACGCGCCGATCCCAGCGACGACCTTCGGCGTCTTCCGCATGTGAGGGCGGTAGCCGCGACGCTCGTCGTCTCGACCGTCCTCGCCGCGGCCGCGACGGCGGGTTCGGGCAGCGACGCCCGGGCCGCCGCGTGCAGGTGGAAGGTCGCGCTCCAGCTGACCTCCGTGCTCCGGGGCGCGCGCGGGGACGTCTACACCGTCGCCGCCGTCTCGGGCCGCGACGTATGGGTGGGCGGCTGGGACGGAAGGCGCGTGTCGACCGACGCCATCCGCGCGACTCCCCTCCTCGCGCACTGGAACGGGGACCGGTGGCGCCGCACGCCTGTCCCGGTGCGGTGGGGAATCGCGGCGCCCGTCGTCGCGCTGTCGCCGAACGACGTCTGGGCCGTCGTCGACAACCGCGACGGCACGCTCCTCCTGCACTGGAACGGCCGCAGGTGGAGCCGCGCCGCTCTCCCGCCCGGCGCCTCCGCCTACCAGACCTCGCTCGCCCTCGGTTCGCACCGGCGGCTATGGCTCGTCGGGCGCCGCGTCTACGTCAGGGCGGGCTCCGGCTGGCGGCTTCAGAAGCAGTTCGGGGACAACCCCGCCAACGCCCGCCTCGTCGTCTCGCGCTGGACCGACACCGTCTGGCGGGTCATCCCCTCGCCTCAGCCCGGCGCGCGGGCGCCGCGTGTCGAGCGGTGGACCGGCCGGCGCTGGGTCACGACGCCGACCGCGGCATCGCGCTTCACCGATCTCGGAACTCCGCTCGCGTTCTCGCCGAGCGACGCGTGGCTCGGGGGATCCGACGGCGACGACGCCTTCCTCTTCCACTGGAACGGCCGCACGTGGCGCCGCGTCGGCGGCGGCCCGCCCAAGCGCGGCGTCACCGCGAGCGCGCTCGCTCCGTCGCGCGGCGACCTGTGGCTCGCGGGGTCGCTCGCGACACCTGCACGCACCGCGTCTCCGCCCTATCTGCGCCACCGACTCGGCAGCCGGTGGACGACGATTGCGCCGCCCACGCAGGAGGACGCAGACGACGTCACCCTCTACGGCGTCGGAGGCGAGACTTGGGCACGCACGGACCTCCGCCACGACGTCTACCGCCTCGTCTGCTGAGGCGTCGCGGCCGGGGGGTACGCTCACGGGCATGGGCTTCACGCACGTCAACGTGGACGAGATCGAGCCCGCGGGGCCGGGCGGCGCGGCGCGCTTCGTCCGCCGCGAGCTCGGCGTCGGCGCGTTCGGGATCAACTGGTACGAGATCCCTCCCAACGCCGAGGGACGCGAGCACGACGAGGCCGAGACGGCGCAGGAGGAGGTCAACGTCGTCGTCCGCGGCTCCGGGACGTATCTCGTCGACGGCGAGGAGGTGCCGGTGCGCGTCGGCTCGTTCCTGCGCTTCGATCCCGAGACGCGACGACAGCCGGTGGCCGGCGCCGACGGCTTGACGATGATCGCGGTCGGCGCGCGCCCGGGAAGCTACGAGCCGAGAGGACCCTTCTGATGCACACGATCGAGGTGACCGACGACGAGCTGGAGCTCCTCCACGCGGCGCTGCACTCGTATCTGAACGACTTCGGGCACGACGAGTCCGACGTCCTGCGCCGGATCAAGGCGCTGATCGCGAAGCTCCCTCCGAACGAGCCGCGCGTCTGATCGTCCGGCTCGTCCTCTGGAGCCTCGCCGACTCGTCGATGACGATCGAGGAGTTGCGGCGCTACCTCCGCGAGGAGTCCGTTCCCGCCTTCGAGGACGTGCACGGCCTGCTCTTCAAGGCGTGGATCGCCGACGATGCGAGCGAGCGCTGGGGCGCCGTCTACGTGTGGGAGTCACGCGAGGCCTCCGAGCAGCCGCTTCCGTCGCGGGCGCGGGAGCTGATCGGGAACGACCCGCAGATCATCGAGATCTTCGACCTCGAGGCGACGGTGTCGGTGTCGGACCGGCTCTCGCGACTCGGGCTCGCGTTCGAGTAGGGACCGGAGCGCGGACGCGCCCCCCGGCCCCTCGAGCGACCTACCGGTACAGCTTCTTCTCGACGCCGCGTGCGGCGTCGAGCCCACGGTCGAGGTGCGCCGTGTCCTTGCCGGCGCCGCCGTCGACGACGTCGCGCGTCTTGTCGCGCGCGTTCAGGACGTCGTTGCCCGCGCCGCCGAGCATCCGGTCGTGACCAGGCCCGCCATCGAGCGTGTCGATCCCGGCTCCGCCGACGAGCAGATCGTCGCCCGGCCCGCCTACGAGCCGGTCGCTGCAGCCGCTGTAAAGGCGGTCGTTCCCGGCGCCGCCGACCAGCGTGCCGCACGCGCGGATCGTGTCGTCGCCCGCGCCGCCGCTCACCACCCCGGCCGACGTCGCGATCACCGTGTCGTTCCCGCCGCCGGCAACGATCGTGTCGTGGCCGCCGCGGCCGCAGATCACGTCGCGGCCGCTCGTGCCAACGATGTGGTCGTCGTTCACGGTGCCGTCGATCGTGCACGTCGTCCCCGCGCGCCGCACGCCCCAGTCGGGCGTCATCTGCCACGCGCCGGTTGCCGGCACGGCGAGCCGCCGCACGTTCGCGCCGCCGGCGCCCGCGACGTAGACGCGGCGCTCGGCCTTCCGCGTCCGGTCGCTGACGAACAGGAACGACTTGCCGTCGGGCGCCCACGCGGGGAGCGCGTCGAGGGCGGCCGACGCCACGACCGCGTGCTGCGCCGATCCGTCGGCGGCCATCGCCCACACGTCGAGGTTGCCGACCTCGCTGCGGTCGGAGTCGAACAGGAGGCGCGTCCCGTCGGGCGACCACGCGGGGTTCTCGCTCCTGTTCGGCGCGGCCGTCAGTGCGTGCTGATCCGACCCGTCCGCGTTCATGATCCACACCTGCGGTGTCCCGGTGCGGTCGCTCGTGAACGCGATCTTCGTGCCGTCGGGAGACCAGGCGGGGTCGCCGTCGAATGCCGGAATCCGTCGTCAGCCTCGTCGTGCCCGACCCGTCCGCGGCCGCGACATACACGTCGGTCTTGCCGGTGCGGTCGGCCTCGAACGCGATGCGGCGGCCGTCGGGCGACCACGCACCGTCGCCGTCGCGGCCGAGGGAGAAGGTGACCTCCTTCAGGCCGCTCCCGTCCCAGTTCACGGTCCAGAGGTCGACATCGCGTGTCCGTGCGGACTCGAACAGCACCTTGCGCGAGTCGGGCGACCACTGCGGGTTGACGCCCCCGTCCACGAGCACGACCGCGCCGGTCCCGTCCGCGTTCGCGGCCCGGATCTGTCCGAACGGCGCGTCGTTCGCCTGCTCGGTGTAGACGATCCGGCCGTTCACGCCCACGCCGCTCGAGTCGGCAGCGCCTGCGCGGGTCGCCGTGAGCACGGCGGCGAGGACGAGTGTCAATGCGATCTTCATCGGATCCTCCGTCGCTCGGTCACCGCCCGATCCTGTGCCGCCGCTGTTCGACTCCCGTGGCGGCGGCGTAAGGATTGGACGCGAGGCTGTAAAGCTTCCGCTCGGTCAGCGCAGGCCGACCGGGCGGCTGACCGCGCTCGCGTAGCGCGAGTCACCGCCGACGGCCACGCGGTACGACCCGGGACCGAGCTCGCGCTCGAAGGTGCCGGTCCCGGCGGCGACCGGCCGCCATTGCTTCGCCGTCAGGCGGTCCACCCGCGCGGGAAGGGAGGGCGTGACCCGCACCTTCAGCGTCGTCCCGTCGGCCTGCACGTCGACGCGCGGCACGACCGACAGCCCCACCTCGGGACCGGCGAAGCCGTTGTAGGCGAGCCGGTAGCGCGTCGAGGCGAGCGCGGGAACCCGCACCGAGAAACGGCCGTCGGAGCGCGCGCGCAGGTGCGCCAGCACGCGCCAGTCGGAGCCATGCGCGATCTGGAGGCGCGCCTTGCCGAGGCCGCGGATCCACCCTGTCAGCTCGATTTCGTCACCGTAGAGGGCACGGCCCGGCGGA
>DATHAE010000143.1:0-5362 GCA_035296805.1 Gaiellaceae bacterium
ATGGCGTCGATCTCCTAGGGGGAAGGGGATGCTCCGCGTCGCGCTGAAGGGCCTGCTCGGGCGCAAGCTGCGCACGGCGCTGACGGCGATCGCGATCGTCCTCGGCGTCGCGATGGTGAGCGGCACGTTCGTCCTCACCGACTCGATCGACCAGGCGTTCGACTCGATCTTCAGCGACGTCCGCAAGGGCTCGAACGTCGTTGTCAGCGGCAAGACGGCGTTCCGCCTCGGCGACCAGGGCGGCTCGTTCGCGCCCACGCTCGACGTCTCGCTGCTCCCGAAGGTGCGCGACCTGCCCGGTGTCGCGCAGGCGGAGGGGAGCGTCGACGGCGAGGCGCAGCTGATCGGCTCCGACGGGAAGGCGATCGTCTACGGCGGCGCGCCGAATCTCGGTTTCAGCATCGCGAACGGGAACTCGCCGTTCAACCCGCTCGCGCTGGTCGAGGGGCGGTGGCCGACCGCGAACGAGGTCGTAATCGACAGGTCGACCGCCGGCAAGGAGCACTTCGCCGTCGGCGACGAGATCGGTGTACAGGCCGAGGGGCCGATCAGGCGCCTGCGCCTCTCGGGACTCGTGAAGTTCGGGTCGGTCTCGACGATCGGCGGCGCGACGCTCGCAGGGTTCGACCTGCCGACGGCGCAGCAGATCTTCCGCAAGCAGGGGAAGCTCGACGAGATCGCGATCGCATCCAAGCCCGGCGTGACCGACGCCGCGCTGCTGAAGGAGGTGCGAGCGATCCTGCCGCCGACGGCGCAGGCGCGCTCGGCGACCGAGCAGGCGAAGGAGGACGCGTCGGACACGAACTCGTTCATCTCGTTCCTGCGCGGGTTCCTGCTCGCCTTCGGTGGGATCGCGCTCTTCGTCGGCAGCTTCGTGATCGCGAACTCGCTCTCGATCACGATCGCGCAGCGGACGCGCGAGTTCGCGACAGTGCGGACGCTCGGCGGGACCCGGCGCCAGGTGCTCGGCTCGATCGTGGTCGAGGCGCTCGTCGTCGGCTCGCTCGCCTCGCTCCTCGGGCTGTTCATCGGGCTCGCGCTCGCGCGCGGGCTCTTCAAGCTCTTCGACTTGGTCGGCTTCACGCTGCCGAACACGGGGCTCGTCTTCGAGGCGCGGACGGTGATCGTATCGCTGCTCGTCGGCATCCTCGTGACGCTGCTCGCGAGCCTGCGGCCGGCCGTCCGCGCGACGCGCGTGCCGCCGATCGCGGCCGTTCGCGAAGGGGCGACGCTGCCGGAGTCGCGCTTCGCGCGCTTCCGGACGGTCGGCTCGGTGACGCTGACGCTGATCGGCTTCGCTGCCCTTGTCTATGCGCTCTTCGCGCCCGACCTCGGGACGACGCAGGTGCTCCTCTGGATGGGGCTCGGGGCGGTCCTCGTCTTCTTCGGCGTCGCGCTCTTCTCCGCGCGCATCGCCTCGCCGCTCGCCGCCGGGGTCAGCCCGGTCGGCACGTGGGTCGTCGTCGTCCTCGCCGTTCTCGTCTGGCCGCTGTGGACGCTGCCGTTCTGGCTCCTGCGCTACGGCGCCTTCGGCCCCGGGCCGGCGGGGCAGCGCGTTGGTGCCGTGGTCGGAGGCGCGCTGCTCAACCCACTGCTCGCGCTGCTCGTGCTGGCGATGTGGCTGCGCTCGCTCGTGGCGTCGTGGGACCCGGAGTGGCCGATGGAGTTCCCGGGTGTGCTGCCGGACCGGGAGACGAACGCGATCAGCACGCACAACGCGCAGCGCAACCCGCAGCGGACGGCGTCGACGGCCGCAGCGCTGATGATCGGCCTCGCGCTCGTGACGCTCGTCGCGGTGCTGGCGCAGGGAATCACCTCCACCTTCCGGAACGCGGTCGACGAGCTGTGGGGCGGCGCGCACTACGCCGTCACGGCGCAGAACAACTTCTCGCCGATCCCGGTCGACGCCGCCGAGGCCGCCGCGCGCGTGCCGGGCGTCGAGGCGGTCGGGAACGTGCGCACCGGCGACGCGAAGGCGTTCGGCGGGCGGATCTTCGCGACGGCCGTCAATCCCGCCACCGCGAAGATCTTCACCATCGACTGGAAGGAGGGCGACAACCGCGTCCTCGGGTCGCTCGGATCCACCGGCGCGTTCGTCGACAGCGGGTACGCCGACAAGCACCACCTGCGCCTCGGGTCGCCGGTCGAGCTCACCTTCGCGAACGGCGAGCAGAGGCGGTTCGCGATCCGTGGGATCTTCGACCCTCCGACCGGCGGCTCGCCGTTCGGCCCGATCACGATCTCGGCCGCGACGTGGGACCGCTTCAACCCGAACCCGCGCAACCTCTACTCGTTCATCCGCATCCGCGGCGGCCAGACCGACGCGAACTTCCGCGCCCTCGACCGGCGGCTCGCGTCATTCCCGAACGCGAAGGTGCAGACGCGCGAGGAGTTCATCGACAACCAGATCAGCGGCCTCAAGTCGGTGCTGAACATTCTCTACGTGCTGCTTGCGCTGTCGGTGATCGTGAGCCTGTTCGGGATCGTGAACACGCTCGTCCTGACGGTGTTCGAGCGGACGCGCGAGCTGGGGATGCTGCGCGCGGTCGGCATGACCCGTCGTCAGGCGCGGCGCATGATCCGCCACGAGAGCGTGATCACGGCGTTGATCGGCGGCGTCCTCGGGATCCTCCTCGGGATCGTGCTCGGCGGCCTACTCGTCGCACGCGTCGACTTCATCGAGTTCACGCTGCCGTGGGTGTCGCTGATCGTGTTCTCGATCGCGGCGATCGTCGTCGGCATCGTGGCGGCGGTCTTCCCGGCGCGCCGAGCCGCGCGCCTGAACGTGCTCGAGGCGCTCCAGTACGAGTAGTGAGCCGTGTATGAAGGCGACGGCGCGCTACGACCGGATCGGAGGCGGCTACTCGCTCACCCGCCGCGAGGACCCGCGGCTGGCAGCCACGATTCACGGAGCGCTCGGCGATGCGCGGTCGGTCGTCAACGTCGGCGCCGGCGCGGGATCGTACGAGCCGCGGGACCGTCACGTGGTCGCGATCGAGCCGAGCGACGTGATGGCGGCGCAGCGACCGCCCGATCTCGCGCCGGCGATTCGTGCGGGCGCCGGCGAGCTTCCGCTGCGCGATGCGAGCGTCGACGCGGCGATGGCCGTGCTCACGATCCACCACTGGGACGCAGACCAGGAGCGCGGCGTGCGGGAGTTGCGGCGCGTCGCGCGCGCCGCGGTCGTGATCCTCACCTACGACTCGTCCGTCAGCGAACAAATGTGGCTGCTCGCGGACTATCTCCCCGAGGTGGCCGAGCTCGACCGGCGGATCTTCCCGAGCCCGGAGCTGCTCGCGGACTGGCTCGGCGGCAGGACACGCGTCGAGGTCGTGCCGGTTCCCCGCGACACGCCCGACTGGATGCTCGGCTCGTTCTGGGCGCACCCGGAGCGGGTGCTCGACGAGCGCGCGCGCAACTCGACCTCAGGGTTCGCCCGTATGCGGGGCGCGACCGTCGAGCGCGTCGTCGCCGCCGTGCGTGGCGACCTCGAGAGCGGCCGGTGGGACGAGCGCCACGGCCACCTCCGCGCGCTCGACTCGTACGACGTCGGGCTCCGTCTCGTCGTCGGCACGCCTGACTGACGGCTCACGCGAGGCCGCGTACGGCCCACGCGATGCTCGTCAGCGTGAACGGCGCCTCGGGTAGCAGCTGCCGGCAGCGCTCCCGAACGGCCGAGCGGCGCTCCTCGTCGAGCTTCTGCGCATACGCGCCGGCCGGCCCGACGCCGAAGGTGTACGGCTCCCACCATTCGTCGAAGCTCGCGTACTCGACCGACGCGGACAGCTCGGACTCCTCGATCTGTCGCAGCCCCGCCGCCTCGAAGAGCTCCGCGAGGTGATGCGCCCGCGCGCCGGGAAGGCCGGACTCGTCCTCGGCGCGACCGTCGAGCTCACGCGCGGCGCGCCAGAAGACGGAGATCGGCGACCTTCCGCCGCCCAGGTCCCAGACGCACGCTGCCACGACGCCGTCGGGACGCGTCACGCGGGCCATCTCGCGCAGGCCGGCGACCGGATCCGTCATGAAGTGCACCACGAGCTGCGCGAGGGCCGTGTCGTACGTGTCGTCGGCGTAGGGCAGGCTCTCCGCCGTGGCACGGCGGACATCGACGCCCGGCCGCCGTGCGAGGGCGGCTTCGACGAACTGCTCCGACGGGTCGACGGCCGAGACCGCGTCGGGCCCGAGCCGGCGGACAAGCTCGCCCGTCAACGCCCCCGGGCCGCACCCGACGTCGAGCGCGGTCTGCCCGCGCTCGACGCCCGCGAGGTCGGCCAGTCCGGCCGATAATCCGACCGAGTACCGCCCCATGAAGCGGTCGTACGCGTCGGCGGCGACGTCGAAGCTCCACGCGCTCACCGCTCTCCTTCGAGCGCGGTCACGCGGCGAGCGTTCCCGCGGCGGCCTCTGCGCGAAACCCACGGTCGACGTCGAGGCGCAGCGGGCTCTCGGCGAGGCCGGCGCGCGGCGTCGGCTCGTTGAACGCGCCGGGCGCGACGTCGTTCGGCCCGTCCGGGTGGAAGAGCGACGCGAGCAGCTGGATCTGGCCGCGGCCGGGCCCGAGCTCGAACTGGCCTCCGCCGTACAACGCGATCCCGTGCTCGGCGCAGCGGTCGTAGAACTCGAGCAGGCGCTCGACCGTGCCGAACCGCGACGGCTTGCAGTTCAGGCAGCGCGGCGGGAACGGCAGCGTCTCGACGTCGCCCCAGGAGTGGATCGGCGCGTCCCAGGTGATCCGGTCGCGGTGCCGCTCGAGCACCGCGTCCGTCTCCGCCGTCAGCGCCGGATCCTCGATCCACGCGTCGGGAAAGCCCTCCGCCACGCGCCGGTAGAGCCCGGGCTCGGGCGCGAGGTCGACGGCGGTGCCCTTGTAGGCGCCCTTGAGGTCGACGACGTCGACCCGCTCGAGCTCCGCAAGCGAGCGCACGAACGCCTCCGTCCATTCCGGCGCCGCGTCGAGCTTGAAGCGGATCGACGGGTAGAGCTCGATCAGCGGCTCGAGCGCGGTCGCGCGCGTCGAGACGACGAAGCGCACCGGCTGCGATTCGCGCCCGACGGCCTCGGCGAGCGTCGTCCCCGCCTGGCGGAGCGCGAGGTCGAGCGCCGCCGACTCGATCGCCCAGCGGCGGAAGTCGATCGACGCTTGCTGGCCCGGCTCCGCCGCGAAGAGCGCGACGCCGTCGAGCGCCTCCGATAGCGACGCGAGCGTCCAGGAGCCCGCCGGCACCGTCGGGAACCGGTCGTGCGCCGCCGGGTCGTAAGTGACGTCCTCGCCGACGCCCTCCTCGCCCGCGCCGCGCACGTGCACGATGGTCGTCCGGCGCGTGAACTGCGACGAGACCTCGAGCGAGCGCGTCTCCGTCTC
>DATHAE010000144.1:0-4220 GCA_035296805.1 Gaiellaceae bacterium
CCGTTCGCGAGGCGCGCGAGCGCCGTCACCGGCGCGTGCGCGGCAAGGTCCGCGGCACCGCCGAGCGCCCGCGCCTGATGGTGTTCCGCTCGAACCGCGGCATCTTCGCGCAGCTCGTCGACGACGACGCGGGCAAGACGCTCGCGGGTGCATCGTGGGTCGGGCTGCCCGAGTCGTTCTCGGGCGACAAGACGGAGCAGGCGCGCGAGGTCGGGAAGGCTGTCGCCGCCGCCGCCAAGGAGGCCGGCGTCGAGGCCGTGGTCTTCGACCGCGGCGGCTACCTGTACCACGGACGCGTCAAGGCGCTCGCCGAGGGCGCACGCGAAGGAGGCCTCGTTTTCTAGTGGCAATGGACGTCGGAGAGTCGAGAGAGCTGAAGGAGCGCGTGGTCGAGATCAACCGCGTCGCCAAGGTGGTCAAGGGCGGCAGGCGGTTCTCGTTCACCGCGCTCGTCGTGATCGGCGACGAGGTCGATCGCGTCGGCGTCGGCTACGGGAAGGCGCGCGAGGTTCCGCTCGCGATCTCCAAGGCCGTCGACGACGCGAAGAAGAACCTCTTCACCGTGCCGAAGCACGGCCAGACGATCACGCACGAGGTGCTCGGTCGCTTCGACGCCGCCCGCGTCCTGTTGCGTCCCGCCTCGGCCGGCACGGGCGTGATCGCCGGCGGCGGCGTGCGCGCGGTGCTCGAGCTCGGCGGCATCCGCGACGTGCTCGCGAAGTCGCTCGGGACGACGAACCCGATCAACATGCTGAAGGCTGCCGAGTCGGCGCTCAGGCAGCTGCGCCGTCCGGAGGAGGTCGCGAAGGCGCGCGGCAAGACGATCAGCGAGGTTCTGCCGTATCGCGCGCCCGTCGAGACGGAGGAATCCGCGCAGGCAGTTCCGCCGGCCGCCGAGACGCCGACCGAAGCGGCTCCCGAGCCTGAGGCCGCGGCACCCGCCACCGAGCCCGAGCCCGAGCAGGCGCCCGTTGCGGCGCCGGTGGCTGCGGAGGAGGAGGTGACGCGCGATGGCGAAGCTGAAGCTGACGCAGGTCCGTAGCGGGATCGGCCAGACCGAGCGCCACCGCGGCACGCTGCGCGCGCTCGGCCTCGGCAAGATCGGCCGCACCGCCGAGCACGACGAGAGCCCGGTGATCGCAGGCATGCTGCGGAAGGTCCGCCATCTCGTGAAGGTCGAGGAGGGTTGACGTGCCCGACGAGCTGAACCTGTCGAACCTGAAGCCGGCGCAGGAGCGGAAGGACCGCAAGCGCATCGGCCGCGGGCTCGGCTCCGGCAAGGGCCGCTACTCCGGCCGCGGGATCAAGGGCCAGAAGTCGCGCGCGGGCTCGCACGCCATGCGCGCAGGGTTCGAGGGCGGCCAGATGCCGCTCTACATGCGCACCGCCAAGCTCCGCGGCAACACGTCCGCGGACGCGATGCCCGTCGGGCCGTTCCGGACCTACACGCAGCCGGTCAACCTGCGCGACCTCGACCGCTTCGACGAGGGGGAAGAGGTGACGCCCGAGACGCTGAAGGCGAAGGGTCTGATCCGGTCGGTGCGCAAGGACGTGAAGCTGCTCGGGATCGGCGAGCTCTCGAAGGGCCTCTCGATCACCGTCCACGGCGCCTCGGCGACCGCACGCGAGAAGGTCGAGTCCGCCGGGGGCACGCTCACGCTCCTGCGCGAGCCCAAGCCGCGCAAGCCGAAGAACGCCAAACGCCGCCGGCCGGCGAAGGAGGTCGCTCCCGAGCTGGGTGAGACCGCGGGCGGCGAAGTGCAGCCCGAGGGCGAGGGTTAACCCTGTTCAGCTGGCTCGCCAACGCGTGGCGCGTCCCCGAGCTGCGGCGCCGGGTCCTCTTCACGGGGCTCATCCTCGCGCTGTACCGCCTCGGCTCGTGGATGCCCGCGCCGGGCGTCGACTCGCAGTCGATCGAGGACTACTTCTCGGGCCAGGGCAGCTCGGTCCTCGGCCTGCTCAACCTGTTCTCCGGCGGCGCGCTGTCGCAGTTCTCGATCTTCGCGCTCGGGATCATGCCGTACGTCACGGCGTCGATCATCCTCCAGCTCCTGACCGTCGTCATCCCGACGCTCGAGCAGCTCCAGAAGGAGGGCGAGTCGGGGACGGCCAAGATCAACCAGTACACGCGCTACCTGACGGTGGCCCTCGCGGCCGCGCAGAGCACGGGGTACGCGTATCTCTTCCAGCGCCAGGGCGCGCTCGACGTCAACTCGGGCCGCATCGTCCTGATCGTGATCACGCTCACCGCCGGCACGACGCTGCTGATGTGGATGGGCGAGCTGATCACCAAGCGCGGGATCGGCAACGGGATTTCGCTGCTGATCTTCGCCTCGATCCTCACGTCCGCCCCCGCGGGCGTGAACGCGTGGATCAACGGCGGCCCGATGGAGAAGCTCTTCTTCCCGCTGATCGCGATCGGCATCGTCGTCGCCGTCGTCTTCATCCAGGAGGGCCAGCGGCGGATCCCGATCCAGTACGCGAAGCGGATGGTCGGCCGGCGGATGACCGCGGGCGGATCGACCTATATGCCGCTGCGCGTGAACATGGCCGGCGTGATCCCGGTCATCTTCGCGGCGGCCGTGATGGCGTTCCCGCCGACGATCGGCCAGTTCTTCCCGCAGACGCAGAGCTGGATCAACGCCCACTTCTCGCCCGGCAACTGGTCGTACCTCCTGCTCGAGGGCGGCCTGATCATCGTCTTCACCTACTTCTACACCGCGGTCCAGTTCAACCCGGTCGATCAGGCCGACAACCTGCGCAAGTACGGCGGCTACATTCCCGGGATCCGACCCGGGCCGCCGACGGCGCAGTACCTCGACCGCGTCCTGACGCGGCTGACGCTCCCGGGGTCGCTCTACCTGGCGGCGATCGCGGTGCTGCCGTCGCTCTTCATTCGCTACGGCGGCTTCTCGCAGGCGACCTCGCGCGCCCTCGGCGGAACCTCCGTGCTGATCGTCGTCGGCGTCGCACTCGACACGATGCGCCAGATGGAATCGCAGATGATGATGCGCTCCTACGAGGGCTTCCTCAAGTGACCGCGCGGTCCCGCACGACGTGAACCTGCTCGTGCTCGGGCCGCAGGGCGCCGGGAAAGGCACGCAGGGCAAGCGGATCGCCGACGACTACGAGATCCCGCATGTCGCGACGGGCGAGATGTTCAGGGCCGCAATCGTTGCGCGGACACCCCTCGGCCGGAAGGTCGAGCCGATCCTCGCGGCGGGCGAGCTCGTCCCCGACGACGTCACGGTCGCGCTGATCCGCGAGCGGCTGGGCGAGGACGACGCGCGCCGCGGCTTCGTCCTCGACGGGTTCCCGCGCAACCTCGCGCAGGCGGAGGCGCTCGACGCGATGCTCGGCGGCATCGGTCGCAACCTGGACGCGATCCTCTTCTTCGACCTCCCCGACGCCGTGGGGAAGGAGCGGATGACGCTGCGCGCGGTCGAGGAGGGCCGCCCGGACGACACGCCTGACGTGATCGATCGCCGCCTCGAGATCTACCACCGCGACACGGAGCCGGTCGTCGAGCACTACCGCGCCACGGGGAAGCTCGTCCCGCTGCACGCCGACCGTACCGTCGAGCAGGTCTACCGCGAGATCCAGGACGCGCTCCGGCGGTTCGAGACCGAGGTGCCGGCTTGATCATCAGAAAGTCCCGGCAAGAGATCGAGGCGATGGCCCGGGGCGGGAAGGTCGTCGCCGGGTGCCTGTCGCTGCTCGAGGAGAGCCTCCAGCCGGGGATCACCACGGCCGAGCTCGACGCGGCCGCGGAGGACTACATCCGCTCCCACGGCGGCGTGCCGACCTTCAAGGGGTACCGCGGCTATCCCGCCGCGACGTGCCTCTCGCCGAACGACGTCGTCGTGCACGGCATCCCGAACGGCTACGCGCTGCGTGAGGGCGACATCCTCTCGGTCGACGTCGGCGTCACCCTCGACGGCTTCGTCGCCGACTCCGCGTGGACGTTCCCGGTCGGCGAGATCTCGCCCGAGGCGCAGCGCCTGCTGGACGTCTGCCAGGCCGCGCTCGCGGCCGGGATCGAGCAGGCGCGTGCGAACCACGTCGTCGGCGACATCTCGGCGGCCGTCCAGGGCCGGACGGAGGAGGCCGGCTTCGGCGTCATCCGCAGCCTCGTCGGCCACGGCGTCGGCCGCTCGATGCACGAGGACCCGCAGGTGCCGAACTTCGTCAGCTCCTACCGCGGCCCCGAGCTGCGCGAG
>DATHAE010000145.1:0-4522 GCA_035296805.1 Gaiellaceae bacterium
GGCACCTACGTCGGCGGCTGGCGGATCATGCGCACGGTCGGGCAGCGGGTGATCGCGATGGAGCCGGCGCAGGGGTTCGCGGCGCAGAGCTCCGGCGGCCTCGTGATCTATACCGCGACGCATCTCGGGTACCCGCTGTCGACGACGCACTGCATCTCGGGTGCGGTGATGGGCGCCGGCGCGGCGAAGCGGCTGTCGGCGGTGCGCTGGGGCGTCGCCGGGAACATCGTCGTGGCCTGGATCTTCACCATCCCCGCGGCGGCCGCAGTCGCCGCGCTTCTCTATTGGCCGATCGAGGCGATTTTCTGATGGCGCGCGCCGGGTTCAGGTCGCGGACCAACGAGATCTACGAGCTGCTCGCGCGGGCGGGCGAGAACGCGCACGAGCTCGCGAAGACCGTCGAGGCGCGGTTCCGCGACTACCCCTCTGGCCCGACCCAGGACGAGGTGAAGGCACTGGAGCACGAGGGCGACCGCATCATCTCGGAGCTCCTGACGACGGCGAACGCGCAGTTCGTGACGCCGATCGACCGCGACGACCTGATCACGCTCGCATTCGCGGTCGACGACGTCGCGGACTCGATCGAGAACGCCGCCGAGCTCCTCGGGCTCTACCGAGTGGAGTCGCCGACGCGTCAGTCGCTCGAGCTGTGCGCGCTGCTCGTGCGCGCGACGGAGCAGCTCGCCGCGCTCCTGCGGGGACTGCGTAGCCTCCACGGCTCGGCCGACGAGATCCTCGCGATCAAGGAGATCGAGGACGAGGCCGACCACGTGGCGCGGAATGCGCGCGCCGGCCTCTTCAAGGACGACCGCGTCGACCCGACGATGGTCATCCGCTGGAAGGACATCTACGAGTCGCTCGAGGACGCGGTCGACGCGTGCGAGACCGCGGCGTCGCGCGTCGGCAACATCCTCGTCAAGAACGCCTGACAACTAGACGCAGAGGGAAACCCTCCGGCTTCCCCTGCGGGATGACGCAGTTCGGAGTGGGCTCTAGCGGCCGCTGACGAGCGCGAGGTCGAGGCTCTCGCGCCGTGAGCGGCCGAGCTTCGTCGCGCGGACGCCGCTCTCGATGCCGGTGTCCTTGAAGCGGATCACGGCCGCCGTCGCGCCGCGGTAGCCGACGAAGACGGCTTCCTTGCCGCCGTACCAGACGAGCTGTCCTTCGTCCAGGGACTCGCGGGTCGCGGTGTCGTTGCCGGCCACGACGTGCACGGTACCGATCCCGGCCGGCGACGGCGAGGCTTACACCTGCCGCGTCGGGTGCGATGCGTCCGTGAACTCGCGGAACTCGCCCGTGACGAGGTACGCCACCTGCTCGCCGATGTCGACGGCGTGGTCGCCGATCCGCTCGATGCAGCGCGACACGACGAGCATCCGCAGTCCGTACTCGCGCTCCTCGGGCGAGTGCCCGAGCGAGAGGATGTCCTCGACCGCCCGCCGGTTCGCGCGGTCGATCAACTCGTCGAGGTCGGTGAGCGACTGCGCCTTGTCGGCGTCGCGGCCGGCGAACGCGTCGAGCGCGACGCGGATCATCTCCTCCGCGCGCACGCCCATGTCCTCGAGCGCCGCGAGGATGGTGTCGTCCGTCACGGCGAGGTCGCCCATCAGCTTCGTCAACTTGGCGATCGTCACGCAATAGTCGCCCATCCGCTCGAGGTGGAGGTTCACGCGCAGGACGGCGAGGACGAGCCGGAGGTCGACGGCCACGGGGGTCTGCCGCGCGAGCAGCGACTGGACGCCCTCCTCGATCGCGAGGTAGCGCCGGTCGATCTCGTCATCGAAGGCGATCACCTCGTCCGCGAGGTCGACGTCGCCGCGCTCGAGCGCGTTCAGGGCGCTCCGCAGCGCACGCAGGACGAGCGCCGACTCCTCCTGAACCGCGGCCTCGAGCCCCTCCAGCTCCTCCTGGAACGAGAGCCTCATCCGAACCGGCCGGTGACGTAGCCCTCGGTCCGCTCGTCGGACGGCTGCGTGAAGATCTTGTCCGTCGCGTCGTACTCGACGAGCACCCCGTAGCGCGACGAGTCCGGCTCGACGTGGAGCGAGAAGAACGCGGTCATGCCCGCGACGCGAGCCGCCTGCTGCATGTTGTGCGTGACGATCACGAGCGTGTAGTCGCGCTTCAGCTCGTGCATCAGGTCCTCGATCGCGGTGGTCGCGATCGGGTCGAGCGCCGAGGCGGGCTCGTCGAGGAGGATCACGTCGGGCTCGACCGCGATCGCCCGCGCGATGCAGAGCCGCTGCTGCTGTCCTCCGGAGAGGCCAAGGGCGCTCTTGCGCAGCCGCCCCTTGACCTCTTCCCAGAGCGCCGCCTGCTCGAGCGCGCGCTGCACGCGCCCGTCGAGATCGTCCTTCAGCCCGAGGATCCGCAGGCCGTAGGCGACGTTGTCGTAGATCGACTTCGGGAACGGGTTCGGGCGCTGGAAGACCATCCCGATCCGGCGCCGCACCTCGATCGGGTCGACGTCGCGCGCGTAGAGGTCGATCCCGTGATAGCGCAAGTCGCCGGTCACGCGCGCGCTCGGAACGAGGTCGTTCATCCGGTTCAGGCAGCGCAGGAAGGTCGACTTGCCGCACCCCGAGGGGCCGATCACGGCGGTGATCTGGTTGCGGTAGATCTCGAGCGACACTCCCTTGACGGCGAGGCTCGAGCCGTAGGCGACGGCGAGGTCCTGGATGTCGAACACCACCTCGCGGGTCGTCGCTTCCGGCGCGCGCTCCGCCCGCACGTCGATCGGGACGACCGTCATGCGCGAAGTCTCGCGCCGGCGTCGCCGCGCCTGGGGAGCGAGGAGGTGACGGTCCGGTGACGTTCTGGTGAACGGCCCTACCGGCGCAGTCGTGACGCGGCGATCCTCCGGGCGTGGACGCGCCCGTACCAGCTCTGCTCCCGCGCACGCGTCGTTTCGGCGACCGGATCGGGGACGGCCTTCTCCACGCGCTCACCGCTGCGGCGGCCGCGCTCGCGGTGCTCATCGTCGTGTCGATCGCATGGAAGGTGTTCGAGGGCGCGCGGCCCGCGCTGGAGAAGTTCGGCCTCGGCTTCCTCGTGCACCAGGGGTGGAATCCCGTCACGAACGACTACGCCGCGCTCGACTTCATCTTCGGCACCGCGTTGACGTCGTTCGGCGCCGTGCTGCTCGCGGCCCCGATCTCGATCGGGATCGGCCTCTACCTGAGCGAGCTCGCGCCGCGGGGGATCCGCGGGGTCATCGGCTCGCTCGTCGAGATGCTGGCGGCGATCCCTTCGGTCGTCCTCGGGCTGTGGGGGATCCTCGTCCTCGGGCCGTTCGTCGCGCAGCACCTCGGGCCCTTCCTGGCCGACCACTTCGGCTGGATCCCGATCTTCGCCGGCGATCCGACGCAGAACGGCAGCGGCCAGCTGACGGCGATCCTCGTGCTGACGATCATGATCGTGCCGATCACCTCCTCGATCTGCCGGGAGCTCTTCCTGAGCGTCCCGGACGACCTCGAGGAGGGGGCGATCGCCCTCGGGGCGACGCGGTGGGAGATGGTGCGCGACGTCGTCCTCCAGTACACGAAGGGCGGCGTCGTCGCCGCGATCGTCCTCGGTCTCGGACGGGCCATCGGCGAGGCGATCGCCGTCACGCAGGTGATCGGCGGCCAGACGGGGATCCACACGTCGGTGTTCGCGACCGGCGACACGCTCGCGAGCCGGATCGCGGCGCAGTACCAGGGCGCCGCGTCGGACCTCCAGGTCGCCGCGATCGTGTATCTCGCCGCGATCCTGCTCGTGATCTCGCTCGTGACGAACTTCGGCGCGCAGCTCGTTGTGAAGCGCTTCGAGTTCCAGCGCGTGGGCGGCGACTGATGGCGGCACCGTCGCTCACGGCGATCGGCCGCGCGCGGCGGCGCAAGCTCGCAAACCGCGCCGCAGAGGCGTTCTCGACGCTCGCCGCGCTCGCGGCGGTCGCGGTGCTCGCACTCGTCGTCGGCTCGGTGCTGCTGAAGGGAATCCACGCGCTCTCGTGGGAGTTCCTGACCGCGACGCCCGTGACCTTCGGCGAGACCGGAGGCGGGATTGCGCAGGCGATCGTCGGCAGCGCCCTGCTGATCGTGATGGCGGCGGCGATGGCGATTCCGGTCGGCGTCCTCGTCGCGATCTACGTCACCGAATTCGCGCCGTCCGCGATCGACCGGAGCGTGCGGCTCGCACTCGACGTGCTGAACGGCGTCCCGTCGATCGTGATCGGGATCTTCGTCTTCACGCTGCTGATCGTCGGCCACCACCAGAGTGCGCTCGCGGGGTCGGTCGCGCTGGCGGTGATCATGCTGCCGCTCGTCGCGCGCTCCACGCAGGAGGTGCTCAAGCTCGTCCCCGGGCACCTGCGCGAGGCGAGCTTCGCGCTCGGCGCGAGCCGCTGGCGGACCGTCCTCGGCGTCGTCCTTCCGACTGCCGTCGGAGGGATCGCGACCGGTGCGACCCTCGCGGTCGCGCGCGCCGCCGGCGAGACGGCGCCGCTCCTCTTCACGACGTCGGTCGCGCCGACGACGGTCTC
>DATHAE010000146.1:0-7122 GCA_035296805.1 Gaiellaceae bacterium
CGTCGCGATCCTGCCGCCGCTCCTCTACTGGACGGCGTACGCCACCTCGCTGCGCGACCTGCGCGTCAACATCCGCCCGATCTCGTTGCTCGCGATCGGCCTCGTGATCGCGACGACGGTCGGCGTCGGCGTGGCCGCGCATGCGTGGATCGACGACCTGTCGTGGGCCGCGGCGTTCACGCTCGGCGCGATCGTGTCGCCGACAGATCCGCTGGCCGCGACCGACGTCGCGCGCCGGCTCGGCGTTCCGCGGCGGATCGTCGCGGTGATCGAGGGCGAGAGCCTCGTCAACGACGGGACGGCGCTCGTCCTCTACAAGCTCGCCGTCGTCGCCGCCGCGACCGGAACCTTCTCGCTCCCCGAAGCCGGCGTCCGCCTCGTCTGGAACGTCGTCGGCGGCGTCGGCGTCGGCCTCGCCGTTGCGTACGGCGTCCGGATCGTCCGTCGTCACGTCGACAACCCGCCCGTCGAGGTCACGATCGCGCTGCTCTCGGGCTACCTGGCGTTCCTACCGGCGAACGCGATCGGTGCCTCCGGCGTGCTCGCCGCGGTCACGGTGGGCGTCTACATGGGTTGGTACACGCCCGAGCTGACGAGCTCCCGCTCGCGACTCGCGGGGCACGGCTTCTGGGAGATCCTGATCTACCTCGTCAATGCGCTGCTGTTCGCGCTGCTGGGCCTGCAGTTGCGGAACATCGTCGACGGGCTCAGCGGGTCGTCGTGGGCGACGCTGCTCGGGGACGCCGCGCTCGTCTCGGCGGTCGTGATCGGCATCCGCCTCGTCTGGGTGCCGATCTTCACGTACCTGCCGCGCCTCATGTTCGAGCGCGTGCGGTCGCGGGACCCGTCGCCGCCGTGGCGGTACCCGGCAGTGATCGCATGGACCGGGATCCGCGGCGCCGTCTCGCTCGCGGCCGCGCTTGCGCTCCCGACGGACTTCCCGCAGCGCCAGCTGATCGTGTTCCTGACCTTCTCCGTCGTCCTCGTCACCCTCGTCGGCCAGGGGCTGACGCTCCCTGCGCTGATCCGGATGCTGCGGATCGAGCCTGACGACCGGGCCGAGCGCGAGGACGCGAAGGCGCGGGTCAAGGCCGCCGAAGCGGCGGTCGCGCGGCTCGAGGCGCTCGCGGCGGAGGAGTGGGTGCGCGAGGACACCGCGGAGCGGCTCCGCGGGCTGTACGGCTTCCGCAGCGACCGCTTCCGCGCGCGCCTCGACGACGGTGACGACGGCATGATCGAGGAGCGCTCGACGCAGTATCAGCGGCTGCGCCGCGAGCTCCTCGACGCCGAGCGGTCCGCAGTCGTCGCGCTCCGGAACGCCGGGATGATCGACGACGAGGTGATGACGCGCGTCTTCCGCGACCTCGACCTCGAGGACCTGCGGCTGGACGTCTGACACGCGGCCGCTTGACTCTGCCCCTGGGAAGCTGCATCGTTTCCATCCGCTGACGTTACGTCGTGAGGACGATCCGGCCCGGCTCGTGGACGCCCTTCGGCTGGTAGGTGACGACCCAGTCCTCGCCCTTCTTCAACTCGTACGGAACCGTGAAGTGGACTGTCGTCGTGTGGTCGCGCATGCGGAAGTAGCCGCACGGGACACGGGGCTTGCCGTCGCGGGTCAGGTAGAGCGTGTAGTACGCGCCCTCCGGCTGCGTCGGCAGGCCGGTCACGACGACCTCCATCGGCAAGTTGCCCACGTCGTCGCGCTTGCCGAGGCGGATCGACGCGAGCGCGCCGCTGACGCCGCGCATCGGCACGACGTGGACAGCCTCGGCCTCCGAGGAGGAAGCGCCACGGTCTCCGACCAGGAAGCCGGCGCCGAATGCCGCGACCGCGAGCGCCGCGGCGATGACGGCCGCGGCGGCCCAGCGCCGCTTCGGCAGCATCGGGTAGGTCAGGATCTGAGCCTCGCCGGGCTCGTCGGGGAGCCGCTCGAGCGCAGGCGGAAGGTCGGGCGGCGGCCCGGCCTGAACGAGCAGGTCGTGCACCTCGCGGAGCCGGAGCTCCTCCTCGGGCTCCAGGTCGTCGCCGCCGACGAGGTCGTCGAAGTCGCGCGCCATCTACTCGAGCTCCCCTTCGAGGACCTCCGCGAGGCGCTGGAGCGCCGCGCGGGTCCGGGTCTTGACCGTCCCGAGCGGGATGCCGAGGAACTCGGCCACCTCGCTCTGCGAGAGTCCGCTCCAGTAGGCGAGCGCGATCACCTCGCGCTCGCGTTCCGGCAGCTCCTCGAGCGCGCGGTGGACGCGCCAGGCGACCCACGACTGCTCCGTGCGCTCGGCCGGGTCCGGCTCGTCCGCGGCCCGCTCGGGGACGTCGCCGCTCGCGTCCGTGCGGCCGCGGCTGCGGTCGACGATCGCGTTCCGCGCCACCGCGTACAGCCACGGCGCGCCCGGCCCGCGATCGGGACGGTAGGTCCGCGCCGACCGCCACACCGAGGCGAACGTCTCCTGGACGGCGTCCTCGGCACGGCCGCGGTCGCCGAGGCGACGGAGCGCGAGCCCGAACACGGGCCGCGCGTACCGCCGGTACAACGCCTCGAACGCTCCGCGATCGCCGTCGCCGGCGCGCTGAATCAGATCCGCGTCCGTTTCGTGTGTCACCAGGCGAACTGTAAGTGCCGGGACCGCAACCGCCATCGAAAGGTTTACGGCGGGCGCGCGCGGCCGGTTTGGAGCAGCAGCCCGCCGTCGACGACGAGGCTCGCGCCGGTGACGAAATCGGCGTCGGCGAGGTAGAGGACGGCGGCTGCGACGTCGTCCGGCGAGCCGACGCGGCCGAGCAGCGTCTCCGCCGCACGCCGCTCCTCCTGATCGCGCTCGACCGCGACCGGGCCGGGCGCCACGCCGCACACCCGCACCTCGGGCGCGAGCGCGCGGGCGAGCACGCGCGTGAGCATCGCCTGCGCCGCCTTCGCCGCGCAGTGCGCCGCGAACGACGGCCAGGGCTGAAAGGCGGCGACGTCCTCGACGACGACGATCGCGCCGCGCGCTTCGCGGAGCGCAGGGGCGGCCGCCTGTGCGAGGAAGAAGGTCCCCTTCGCGACCACGTCGAGCGCTGCGTCCCAGTCCTCCTCTGTTACGTCGGCGACCGGCTTCGGCGCGAACCCGCCGGCCGCCGCGCACACGAGCAGGTCGAGGCCGCCGAGCTCGGCGACGGCGTGCTCGACGAGTGACCGTGCGCCTGCGGCGCGCGAGAGGTCGCCGTCCACGCGGCCCGCCGCCAGCACCCTCCATCCCTTCGCTCGCAGCGTCTCCGCGACCATGGCGCCGATCCGCCCGCTGCCCCCGCTGACGAGGGCGCGTCTTTGAGGGCGCTGTGAAGACACGAAACGGATTCAGTAAATCACGCTCCCGCGGCCGGTTGGACTTGCCGCGACGCGGGGATACCGGGGGCGTGACGTGGAAGACGCTGACCTACTGGCTCGTCGTGGGCGCCGCAGCGCTCGTCGCGGCTCCCGCCGCCGTGCCGGCGACCGCCGTAACGACGCGGACGGTGGAGATCCGCTCCGCTGGGTTCAGGCCGACCTCGCTCACCATCACCGAGGGCGACACCGTCGTGTGGGTCAACCGCGACACCAAGAACCACCAGGTGCTCGAGAATGGCGGCCGGTTCGTGTCCGCCATCCTCCGGCCCGGGCAGCGCTACTCGTTCACGTTCGCGGCGGCCGGGACGTACCGCTACAAGGACGAGCTATACCCGACGCACCGGGCGACGATCGTCGTCAAGGGCGCGCCGCCGTCGCTCGCGCTCGCCGCCGCGACGCCGATCTCGACGTTCGGCGATCCCGTGACGCTCTCGGGGTGGGTCTCGAACAAGAAGGCAGGCGAGGCGGTCACGATCTGGTACCGCGCGTACCCGCAGCCGAACTTCATCCAGCGCACGACGATCCTCACAGGCGAGGGCGGCACGTACAGCTTTATCGCCTCGCCGCAGATCCTCACCGCCTACACGGCCTCTTGGAAGGGTGCCTTCTCGCCGCCCGCCTCGGTCGAAGTGCACCCGAAGATCACGCTCGGCGTGAACAACGGCTGGCGGGTCAAGGTGTGGGGCGGGCGCTCGTTTGCGGGCCGCGCGGTGCAGTTCCAGCGGCTGAACCCGCTCTCGGGCCAGTGGGTGACGCTGCGTAAGCCGCTGCTCGACCGCACCTCGAGCGCGCACATCCACTACCAGCTGCCGAAGGGGATCAACCGCGTGCGCGCAGCAATGTCGGTGAACCAGGCCGGCGCCGGCTATCTCGGCTCCTTCTCGCGCGTGGTCACGTGGCGCGTTCGGTAAGCGTTTCGTAAGGCAGGGCGTGAAACGGTTGCGTTCGGGGGATCACTCGTGCGCCGCGTACATCGCTCACGCAATTTGATCAGGGGGTCACGTCGGATGAAGAAGATCATGTTCTGGATAGTGGCGCTGACGGCGCTCGTGGCGGCTTCTCCGGTCGCCGCCGCGACGGTCAACGTCTCGATCACGCGTGCGGGGTTCGTTCCGAACAACGTGACGGTCAAGCAGGGCGACACCGTCACGTGGACGAACAGCGACACCCAGCAGCACCAGGTCACGTCGCAGAACGCGCCCTTCGCTTCGCCTGTCCTGGCGCAGAACCAGACGTTCTCGTTCGCGTTCAGCAAGGCCGGGAGGTTCGCGGTCACCGACCCGCTGAACAAGAACCGGAAGATGAACGTGACGGTCGAGGCCGCGCCCGCAACGCTCTCGCTGACCGCGAACAAGCGCCTCGTCGGCTACGGCGGCGCGGTCACGCTCTCGGGCATCCTGTCGACGCAGGAGGCGAACCAGCAGGTGACGATCGAGGCGCAGCAGTGCGGCGCCCCGGCGTTCACGAAGGTCGGTACGGCGGTCACGGGCACCGGCGGCGCGTGGAACTTCGCCGTCAAGCCGCTCAAGAACACGGCCTATCAGGTCAAGGTCAAGAACGTGACGAGCCCGCAGCTGACCGTGCGGGTTCGCGCCGCGATGTCGATCGGCAAGGTCGGGCTGCGGCGGTTCACGATCCGCGTTCGTGCCGCAGACAGCTTCGCCGGCAAGGCGGTCTCGGTGCAGCGCTACAACAGCGTGACGCGGCGCTGGGTCATCCTTCGGTCCGCGACGTTGCGCGCCGACACGACCGGCGTTGCTCCGACCGTCGTCTCGTCGGTCACGTTCAGCCGGACGATCGGACGCGGGACACGGCTGCGGGTCGTCATGAGCCAGGCGACGGCCGGCTCCTGTTACGCCGCCAGCACCTCGAACGCGATCCGCATCTAGCTCGCTCTGCGACGGCGTCTGGGGGGAACCTCCGGGTTCCCCCAGACGCTCGCACGAGCTATGCGCGCGCCCCGTCGTAGCGCCGCGCGACCTCGTCCCAGTTGACGACGTCCCACCACGCGGCGAGGTAGTCGGGGCGCCGGTTCTGGTACTTGAGGTAGTAGGCGTGCTCCCAGACGTCGATCCCGAGGAGCGGCGTCTTGCCCTCCATCACCGGACTGTCCTGGTTCGGCGTCGAGACCACGCTCAGGCTTCCGCCGTCAGAGACGAGCCACGTCCAGCCCGACCCGAACCTCTTCACGCCGGCGTCGTTGATCTGCGCCTTGAGCTGGTCGACGTCGACGAACGCGTCGCGGATCGCCGCTTCGAGCGCGCCGGAAGGATCGCCGCCGCCCTTCGGCTTCATGATCTGCCAGAAGAGGGTGTGGTTCGCGTGACCGCCGCCGTTGTTGCGGACGGCGGCGCGCTTGTCCTCGGGAATCGCGTCGAGGCTCGAGATCGCCTCCTCGACCGGGCGCTCCGCCCACTCCGTTCCCTCGAGCGCCTTGTTCAGGTTGTCGACGTACGCCTGGTGGTGCTTGCCGTGGTGGATGCGCATCGTCTCGGCGTCGATCGTCGGCTCGAGCGCGTCGTATTCGTACGGGAGCGGGGGCAGGTCGTGGGGCATCGCTTCTCCTTCGGGTCGCCGTCGGGCGGAGGATATGCTCCGCGACCGTGGCGCTCGCCTACAACCACGAGGAGATCCGGCCGCGCGAGTTGAAGCCGGCGCTGTACGAGCTCGACGGCATCTCGCGCGAGACGATCGAGGCGCACTACAAGCTCTACGAGGGCTACGTCGCGAAACGGAACGAGATCCTCGGCAAGCTCGACGGCGTCGACCTCACGACCGCGAACCAGGTCTACTCCGAGATCCGCGGCCTGAAGGTCGAGCTCACGTTCGCGATCGGCGGGATCAAGAACCACGAGGTCTACTTCGAGCACCTCGGCGGCGACGGCGGCGACCCCGGCGGGCTCTTCGCCGACCTCGTCAAGCGCGACTTCGGCTCCATCTCCGATTGGCGAGGCGACCTCAAGGCGACGGGCATGGCCGGCCGCGGCTGGGCCTGGACGGCGTACGACTGGGACGAGGGCCGGCTCTTCAACTACATCGGCGACACGCAGAACACGTACCCGGTGTGGAACGCGACGCCGCTCGTGGCGCTCGACGTCTACGAGCACGCCTACTTCATGGACTTCGGCACCGACCGAGGCGCGTACATCGACGCGTTCCTCGCCAACCTGGACTACGCGGTCGTCAACGACTGGGTCCAGAAGTACGGCGTCCGCGCGCGCTGACCGCGCGGACCGACGGCACCGTCAGCACCACGTCTGCGCACGCGGGGCTACCCTCTTGCGGTGGAGTTCGCGGCGATCGTCGCCGTCGGTTACCTCCTCGGCTCGTGCCCGTGGGGGTACTGGCTCGTGCGGGCGTTGAAAGGGGACGACATCCGACGGTCGGGCAGCGGCAACATCGGCGCGACGAACGTCTGGCGGACATACGGGCGGTCGCTCGGGATCCCGGTGATCGTGCTCGACGTGCTGAAGGGATTCGTTCCCGCGGTCCTCGGCGTCGTCTTCGTCTCGTACCTCTGCGCCATCCTCGCCGGCGCGGCGGCGATGGCCGGTCACTGGCGGCCGCTCTTCCTGCGCTTCGAGAAGGGCGGGAAGATGGTCGCGACCGCGGGAGGAGTGTTCTGCGGCGTCGCGCCGCTCGCCGCCGCGGCCGGGGCGGCGGTCTGGCTCCTCGTTTTCGTCACGTCTCGGTACGCGTCGCTCGCGTCGATCGTGACCGCGGTATCGATTCCGGTGCTCGTGTTCCTGTTCGGCTAC
>DATHAE010000147.1:0-27716 GCA_035296805.1 Gaiellaceae bacterium
CGCGCACATCGACGCCGGCACCGCGCTTGCCGCCTACGACAGTGACCTCCCGCCCGAGCTCGAACCGCTGACGACGAAGCCGCTGCTCGCGATCGAGAACGGCCCGAGCGCAATCGATCTGAAGCTCGAGGCGGAGCTGGCCGAGATGGACGACGAGGACGCTGCGGCATTCCGTGACGGCGGCACGTCGGCGCTCGACGAGATCGCGGCGCGCCTCCGCGACTCGCTCGACCTGATCACCTTCTTCACGGCGGGCGAGAAGGAGACGCGCGCGTGGACGCTCCGCAACGGCCAGACGGCGCTCGATGCCGCCGAGTCGATCCACTCCGACATCGCGCGCGGGTTCATCCGCTGCGAGGTGATCGACTGGAAGGACCTAGTCGAGACCGGCTCGCACGCGGAGGCCGCGAAGCGCGCGCTCCAGCGGCTGGAGGGGAAGACCTACGTCGTCCGCGACGGCGACGTGCTGAACATTCGCTTCAACGTCTGACGCATTGGTCACGCAGCGGCCGCCGCTCGCCGAATGTCACGAACTTGGCACGCTTCCGTGTCACGCGCGTCACAGCTGCGCCGGTACCGTCATCGGCGGGCGGCGGGTGGATCGGTCCCCACCCAGGGTGGGGGAAAACGATGGGCGGCCGCGCCCCGCCCCGCTAACGCATCCCTAACAATCGGCGAGAGCGGATCGTCTATACGGTCCGTTCCCGTGCGCCCTGCTGCGGACATCGACCGGCTGACGCGCGCCGTGCAGATCGCGGACCGCCTCCGCGAGAACGTCGAGACCGTCGTTCACGGCAAGACCGAGGAGGTCAAGCTCGTCCTCGCCGCGCTCGCCTGCGAGGGACACGTCCTCTTCGAGGACGTCCCGGGAACGGCGAAGACCGTGCTCGCGCGCGCGATCGCGCAGTCGATCTCCGGGATGGAGTACTCGCGCGTGCAGTGCACGCCGGACCTCCAGCCGACCGACGTGACGGGGCTGTCGGTCTACAACCAGAAGGAGCGCGACTTCGAGTTCCGCCCGGGGCCGGTGTTCGCGAACGTCCTCCTGGTCGACGAGATCAACCGCGCGATGCCGAAGACGCAGTCGGCACTCCTCGAGGCGATGGCCGAGCGGCAGGTGACGGTCGACGGCGACACGCGCCTGCTGCCCGATCCGTTCCTGCTCCTCGCGACCGAGAACCCGATCGAGCACGAGGGCACCTTCCCGCTCCCCGAGGCGCAGCTCGACCGCTTCTTCCTCAAGACGGCGCTCGGCTACCCGGCCGCCGAGGACGAGCTGCGCATCATCCGCGAGCAGCGTGCCGGCCATCCGCTGGGGCAGCTCGAGGCCGCGGTGTCGATCCACGACGTGCAACTCCTCCAGGCGGCGATCGAGGACGTCTACGTGGACGAGCTCGTCGAGCGCTGGATCGTCGAGCTCGTGCGCGCGACGCGCGGCCTCGACTCGATCTCGATCGGCGCGTCGGTCCGCGGCAGCCTCGCGCTCGAGCGCGCCGCGCGCGCCTGGGCGCTCATGTCCAACCGCGACTTCGTCGCGCCCGCCGACGTCGAGCACGTGTTCCTACCCGTGCTCGGGCACCGCGTCGCGTTCACGCCCGCGTACCTCGCGGAGATGCGCCGCGCCGGATGGGACGCCGCCCTCGCGCGCTTCCGGGACGAGTGCTTCGCAGCGGCGCCGCGGCCGGAGTCGCGCGACGCGGAGCTCCGCTCGGCATAGGCGGTGCCGACCGCCGAGCCGACGTTCCCGCTCGTCCTCCGCCGCCGGCTCGTCGGGCTGGCGTACGGCGCCATGCACAGCGCGCGCCGCGGGATGGGCTCCGACGTTGCGGGGTCGCGGCCGTACCGGCCCGGGGACGACGTGGACGCAATCGACTGGGCCGCCTCGGCGCGCCTGTCCTCGGCTCGCGGCCAGGACGAGTTCATCGTCCGCGAGCGTTTCGCCGAGGAGGCGCCGCGCGCCGTCGTCGTGTGCGACCGACGCCCGGCGATGGCGCTCTACCCCGACGGCCTGCCGTGGATCTCGAAGCCGGCGGCGATGGCCGCCGCCGGCGCCCTCGTCGCCGATAGCGTCGTGCGCGCGCGCGGCATCGTCGGTTACCTCGACTTCGCGAACGGCGAGGAGCCGTTCTGGCGGCCGCCGTCGTCGAAGGCGGAGGCGCACCGGATGAAGGAGAGCCACCTCGAGTGGCCCGAGTTCAACGCGCCTCGCGACAATCTCACGCTCGCGCTGCGCCACCTGCAGGACACGAAGGGGGTGCTGCCGAGCGGGAGCCTCGTCTTCGTCCTCTCCGACTTCATCGAGCTGCCGGACGAGGAGACGTGGACGCGGTCGGTCGAGCGGCGGTGGGACATCGTGCCCGTGCTCGTCCAGTGCCCCGTGTGGGAGGCGACGTTCCCCGACTGCGGCCGGGTCACGGTTCCCGTCGCGGATCCCGAGACCGGCGCGATCAGGCCGGTACGGATCTCGTCGCGCGAGGCTCGCGCCCGGCGCGAGCACAACGAGGCGCGGCGCGAGCGGACGCTGGCGATGTTCCGGTCGTTCGGCCTCGACCCGGTGCTCGTCGACTCGAGCGACCCCGTCGACGTCCTCGCGTCGTTCCTCACCTGGTCGGAGGAGCGGATGTGGGACAGGAGGCGCGCGTGAGGCGCGCGTTCGTCGTCGTACTCGCCGCGCTGGCGCTCGCGGCGCCGGCGGCCGCAGCGCCGCCCGTCACGCACGAGACGGCGCTCGCCCCGCGCGAGGCGCTGTTCGGCGACGCCGTCGAGGCACGCGCGGACGTGGTGGTCGACCCCGCGCGCGTCGACCCTCGCGCCGTCCGCGTCCACGTCGACTTCCGCCCCTACCGCGTCGCCGCCACGGCAGTCACGCGCCGCGCCGCGGGCGACCTCGTCCGGATCCGATTCGCGTACCGGCTCGAGTGCCTCGTCAAGGCGTGCCTCCCGAAGGGCCCCGAGCGCACGGTCTCGTTCCGGCCGCTTCGGATCACGTGGGGGAACCGGACGCAGACGACGTTCTGGCCGAACCTCCGGATCGCGTCGCGGATCGACCCACGCGACCTGAGCCGTCCGACGCTGCGCTCGGAGGCTCTGCACCAACCGGCCGTCACCTGGGGCGTGCGACCTTCCCGCGCAAGCGCGCTCCTCGCCGTCGCCGCCTTGCTCCTGCTCGCGTATCCTGCGCTGCTCCTCGTGCGCCGGCTGCGCCGCCTCTGGGCGCTCTGGCGGACGACGCGCCTCGAGCGGCTCACTCCGCTCGAGCGCGCGCTCGAGCTCCTGCGCCGCGCGGCGGCCGGCGACCAGTCGGACAGCGGCCGGCTTGCGCTCGAGCGCGTCGCCCGGGAGCTCGGCGACAGCGAGCTCGGCGGCGACGCGCGGCGGCTCGCCTGGTCGCGCTCACAGCCGGATTCGCAGTCGATGGAGTCGCTCCGGACGCGCGTGGAGGACGCCGGTTGAGCGGCGGCGCGTTGCCGCTCGCCGATGCGCCTGCGCTCGCACGCCTCGCGCGCCGGACTGCGATCGTGCGTTGGATTCTGGTGGCCGCGATCGCGGCCGTTGCGATCGCGGCTGTCCTCACGACGCGAGAGATGCGCGTCGGCGAGAGCGCGTTCTTTGCCCCGGGATCGGCCGGAGTGATCGTCCTCGACCTCTCCTCCAGCACCGAGGCGGCGCCGCCGGAGGAGATCGAGCTCGCGCTCCAGCGCGTCGCGAAGTCGGGCCGACGCGCGGGCCTCGTCCTCTTCTCCGACGTCGCGTACGAGGCGCTCCCACCGTCGGCGAAGGCGGCCGAGCTCGCGCCCTTCATCCGCTACTTCCACGTCACGCACCCCGACCCGAACCAGGCGTACGTGCCGTGGACGCAGCCGCCGCGAACGCGTACGAACCCGTGGTCGTCCTTCCGCGCCGGGACTCGCATCTCGTCCGGGCTGCGACTCGCGCGCCAGGCGCTCGAGCGGTCGGGCAGTCCGGGTGTCGTCCTGATCAGCGACCTCAACGACTCGCTCTTCGACGTGCCGCAGTTGACGCGCACCCTCCGCGACTTCGTGCGCGACGGGATCCGCCTGCGCGTCGTCCCGCTGAACCCGAGCGCCGACGATCGCGCCTTCTGGGAGAGCCGCCTCGGCAAGAGCGCGTTCATCCCTGAGCCGGTGCTGACGACCGACCCGGCGGAGAACCGCGCCGCGAGGGTGATCGGAACCTTCCCGTGGCGGTTCGTCCTCCTCGGCGCGCTGTTGGCGCTGATCCTGGCCGTCAACGAGCTGTTCGGCAACCGGCTCACCTGGAGGGCTGCGTGATCAGGCGCATCGCGGCGGTCGTCCTGACGCTCGGCGGGCTCGCGCTGCTCGTGCTCGCGTGGCAGGCGCACGCGTGGCCCGGTCGGTTGGCCGCGGACGACCTCCGCTTCTCGGTCGCTCCGGGCGCCGAAGAGCTGTGGAACGCGCCGCGCGGTCCCGGCGCCGGCCTCGCGAAGCACATGCTCGCCCTCGACGACGACATCCGCTTCCGCAAGGTCGAGCAGCAGTTCGTCCAGGTCCACGTCGGGGCGCGAACGTACGCCGAGGAGGCGCAGCGCCTCGCGGCGTTCGGCGAGGCGCAGTCGGCTCTCGAGCAGCTGTCTCGTACGGACCCGTCGCCGGCGCGGCGGTCGCGCGCGGCGAACCTCCTCGGGATCCTGCTCTGGGAGAACGGCCAGACGGCGCAGGAGAACGCCCCGCTGCTCCTGCGCCAGAGCGTCGCCGCCTTCCGACGCTCGATCCGCGCCGCCCCCGGGACCTCCGACGCGAAGTACAACCTGGAGCTGCTGCTGACGGTGCTGCAACCGCAGAGCGAGCGGCGGACGGACGCGCCCGAGGACACCGGCGGCGGTGGGCTGCAGGGCGCCGGGGCTGCGGGCCGCGGGAAGGGCTACTGATGCAGGTCGTGTGGCTGACGCCGGAGGCGGCGTTCGTCGGCGTCGCGGCCGCAGTGCCGCTCGCGGCGTGGTTCCTCGGCGAGCGGCGCGTGCGGCGCGCCCGCGGGGCGCTCGGCCTTCGCGCCCCGCGTCGGGGAACGGTCTGGGCGCCGCTCCTCGTCGCTGCGGCGCTCGCGCTGGTGGCAGTCGCGGCGGCGCAGCCGGTGCTCGCCGCCTCCGGCGGCCGCCCGTCGACGCGAACCGGGCAACTGTTCGTCGTGCTGGACACGTCGCGGTCGATGCTCGCGGGGCGGCCGACGCGGTACGCGCGCGCGGTCGCCGTGGCGGAGCGCGTGCGGGACGAGTTGCGCGGGACGCCCGTCGGGCTCGCGTCGATGACCGACCGCGTGCTGCCGCACATCTTCCCGTCGATCGACCGCGACGACTACCTGGCGACGCTGCACGAGTCGCTCGGGGTCGAGCGGCCGCCGCCCTCGCGCGTGCGAACCCGTGCCTCGGGCTTCGACGCTCTTGCCGCGATCGGGACCGCGCGCTTCTTCACCAACACCGAGGGCCCGCGCGTCGCGCTCGTGGTCACGGACGGCGAGAGCCGCGCATTCGGCGCCGGCGGCGTGGCGCGGGCGCTCACTCGCGCACACGTCGCCGCGGCGATCGTCCGCGTCTGGCGTGACGGCGAGCGGATCGCAGGGGACCCCGTCTATCGCGCCGATCCTGCCAGCCGCGTGGATGTGCAGGTACTGGCGAACGCGCTCGGCGCCCGGGTCTTCGACGAGGGCGACGTGGGCGGCGCGGTCCGCGCCGTCTCACGCGCGCTGGGAGAGGACGAGCGCCGGCGGCCGCCGAAGGCGTCGGCGACGGCCCGCCCGCTCGCGCCGTACGCGACCCTCGGCGCGTTGCTCCCGCTCGGACTGCTGCTCTGGCGCCGCAACGTGCGCTAGCCGGATCAGATGCGGTCGAGGACGGCGGGGTCGCGGATGTCGCCGCCACCCGACGTATCGGCGAGGGCGCGCGCGACGTCGAGGTCGCATCGACCCACTCTCGCTCGGCCCTTTGTCGGCTCGGCGACTCGGGCTGCTGCGGCGCGCGCTTGCGGCGGACGAGCGGCACGCTCGTGCTCTACCCGGCGGCGATCAGAACGACGCCGGCGAGCGTCAGCACGATGCCCACTCGCTGACCGCCGCCTACGGTCTCGTGCAGGACCGTCGCCGCGAGCAGCACCGTTACGATCGGGTAGAGCGACGCGAGAACGGAGGTCAGGCTGACGAGGCCGCTGTCGGATGACGCGGCGAAGAGCACGTTGCCGATCGTGTCCCCGATCCCGATCGCGGCGACGATCAGCAGGTCGACGGGTCGTAGCCGCAGCGACGGGCGGCGCGCGACGACGATACCCGCGACGACCGCGGCCGCGGTGGCGCGGAAGACGAGCGACGCCCACCAGAAGTCGGCGGCGCCGGCGGCATGCATCGGCGGGAAGTAGAAGCCGAACCCGACCGCGGCGAGCAGCGCGAGGCCGACGCCGGCCGCGATCCTACGCTCGCCCGCCTGCTGCTCGCGCGAGGCGAGCACGACACCCACGATCGCGGCCGCGATCCCGGCGAGCTGCGGTGTCGAGGGGCGGTCGCCGGCGGCGAACCCGAACAGGACCGGCACGATCGCCGACGCGCCGGCGATCGGCGCGACGACGCTCATCGTCCCCGTCGCGACCCCGCGGTAGTACGCGTAGAGGCCGAGGATGCCGGAGATCGCCGCGGGAACCGCGAGCAGGATCGCGGCCTCCTGCGGAGCCTGCGCGCGGATCGCGACGACGGCGCCGATCGCCAGGAGGCCGCCGACCTGCGCCCACAGGAGGACGCGCAGAGTCCCCAGCGTCCGTCCCTTGAGCGGCCCGACGAAGTCGGCGACGCCCCAGGCAAGGCTCGCCCCGAGCGCGAGCAGGACGGCCGTCAATCGACGGGGCGCGTGGCGGCGATCGCGTCGAGCTGGTTCGCGTGGTACAGAACGGCGGCCTCGGCCGTGCGGGCGGCCCGGGAGTCGTGATGGGCGGCGACGCAGTGCAGAAGCTCGGCGCGCGGCGCGGCCGAGAGGCCCTCGGCGCGGTCCTCGATCAGCCGCAGGCCCAGATGGACGTGCCCGAGCAGGCGGCCCTCCTCCGTCGGCGCGAACGACGGGCCGCGTGAGAGCTCGAGCGTGCGGCCGGAATCGTGGACGAGAGCCGCTGCAAGAAGCAGGTCGGGGCGCAGGCGAGGGTGGAGCTGCGCGGTTTCGCGGCAGAGCGTCGCGACCCCGACGGTGTGCTCGAGGAGTCCGCCCGCGTACGAGTGGTGGCCGTCGACGGTCGCGGGGTACGCGCGCAGCTCGCGGTCGCGGAGGACAGCGCGAACGGTCGTCGCGAGCCCCGGGTGCGAGATCTCGGCGACGAGGAACTCGAGAAAGCCCTCGAGCTCCTCGCGATCGCGTCGCGCCGTCGGCGTCAGCGTCGACGGGTCGACATCGCTCGTCTCGACGGCGCGTACGTCGAGCTGGAGACGGTCGCGGTAGCGCTCGACGCGCCCAAGGACGCGGACGGCGTCGCCCTCGCCGAAGCGCCCGTCCAGGAGCTCGACGTCGTTCCAGACGCGCGCGTCGATCCTCCCCGTCGCATCCACGAGCTCGAGCGCGAGGTACGACGCTCCGCCCCGCGTCCGGAGCCTCCGCTTGGTCTTGACGGCGAAGACGCCCTCGACGACGCGATCCTCGGCGAGCTCGGAGATCACTCGCCGAGTCTAGTCCGCGCCTCGGCTCCGCCCTCCTCGGACGGTCCGCGTGTGACGGAAGTCGCGCCGGGTAGGCTGGGCGGCGTGCCTTCGGTGAGCCCGTTTCGCGCTCTGCGGTACGACGACGCCGTGGTCGGGCCGCTCGGCGCGCTCGTCGCCCCGCCGTACGACGTGATCGACGACGAGCAGCGGCGCGGGTATCTCGAGCGCAGCCCGTACAACGTCGTCCACCTGACGCTCCCCGACAACGCCGAGGACGCCGCGCGCGACCTACAGGTCTGGCGCGAGCAGGGCGTCCTGCGCGAGGAGGATCCGGCGCTGTGGTTCGTGGCGCAGGACTACGTCGGCCCCGACGGCGTTGCGCGGACGCGCGAGGGGATCGCCGGCTCGATCGACGTGACGCCGTACGCGGCGGGCGAGGTCCTCCCGCACGAGCGAACGCATGCGGGGCCGAAGGAGGGTCGGTTGCGCGTCCTGCGCGCGACGCGCGCGCAACTCGAGCCGATCTTCCTGCTGTACGACGGCGATCCGGCCGTCGAGCGCCCCGACGGCGAGCCCGACATCGACGTCGAGGAGAGCGACGTCCGGACGCGCGTCTGGCGCCTCGGGTCGGGTGGGATCGACCTGCCGGGCCCGCTCCTGATCGCCGATGGGCACCATCGGTACGAGACGGCCGTCGCGTTCCGGGAAGAGGATCCTGCGGCGACGCGCACGTTCGCCGTGCTCGTGTCGTCGCGATCGCCGGGCGTCTCGATCTTCCCCACGCACCGGATCGCGCGGACGCTGACGCACGAGCCGCCGGTTGCGGACGAGAACGGCGGGCTCGTCGTCTACCGCGCCGGCGAGGAGCGGCCCGTCGCCTCGGAGGAGGAGCTGGATGCGCTGGAGGTCGAGCGGTACACGACCGACGTCGCGTACACGCCCTACGCGGACGAGGCGCGGGCGGCCGTCGACCGCGGCGAGGCCGAGGCCGCCTTTCTCGTCCGCGCGCCGACCGTCGAGCAGGTGCGAGCGTTCGCGACGCGCGGCGAGACGATGCCGCAGAAGTCGACCTTCTTCTACCCCAAGCTCACCTCGGGCCTGCTCTTCCACCCCGTGTGACGGAGCCGTGGCTCGAGCTCTGCCGCGGCGCGGTGGCCGACGTGCGCGGCGTGCTCGCGGAACTGCCGGGCCGGGCGGAGCGCGAGCCGGTGGTGGGCGCCGGCGAGGGCGGCGACGACACGACTGCGATCGACGAGGCGGCCGAGCGCGTGATCCTCGCGCGGTTCGCGGGTCCCGACCGGCGGATCGTGAGCGAGGAGGCCGGCGTGAGCGGCGGGGGCCGCTGGACGATCGTCGTCGATCCGATCGACGGCTCGCTGAACGCCAAGCGCGGGATCCCGTTCTTCTCGCTCTCGATCGCCGTCGCCGACGGCGACACGATGGCGGATGTCGCCTTCGCCTACGTCTACGACTTCGGCACGGGCGAGGAGTGGACCGCGACGCGCGGCGGCGGGGCGCTCCTGGACGGGCGGCCGCTGACGGAGCGCCCGAAGGAGGAGATCGAGATCCTGTCGTTCGAGGCCACGACGACGAGCTTCGTCGCCGACCACGCCGCGTCGATGGTCGGCGTGGCACACAGGCTCCGGATCATGGGGTCGCTTGCGATCACGCTCTGCCACCTCGCCGCCGGCCGGATCGACGGCGTCGTATCGCTCAAGGGCGCCCGCTCGGTCGACATCGCCGCCGCGCAGCTTCTCGTCCGCGAGCGCGGCTTCGCGATCGAGTTCCCCGACGCGCCGCCGTTCGCGTCCGCGCCGCTCGACCTCGAGCCGCGTTCTCGTGTCGTCGCGGCGGGGACGGTCGAGCTCTGCCGCGGCCTTGCGGAGGCGCTTCTCGGGGTCTGAGCCTCGCCTAGCGGCGCGTTCGTCGGGTGCGCGCGCGGTGCGGGTTGTGGACGAGTTGTTGCGCTCTTTTCACGCAGGACACCTTGCGGCCACCCCTCGCGGCGGGCCATGCTGAGAGTGGGTGGCGGGTGGTACTCCCCACCCAGGGTGGGGAAACCCGCGGTGGCGGGCGGCTTTCGGCGTGCGCCGAAGCGGGAAGGCCGGGCGCATGCCGTCGATCCGGATCGGCTGCTCCGGCTGGAACTACCAGCACTGGCGGCACGGCGTCTTCTATCCGCCGCGCTGCGCAGCCAGGAATTGGCTGCGGTTCTACGCGCGCCACTTCGACACCGTCGAGATCAACATGACCTTCTACCGGCTGCCTCGCGCCGCCTCGGTCGCGCGCTGGGTGGCCGAGTCGCCGGAGGGATTTCTGTTCGCGGTCAAGGTCAGCCGTTACCTCACGCACGTCAAGCGCTTGCAGGACGTCGCGCCGAACCTCGCGATCCTCTACGACCGGATCGCGCCGCTGCTCGTGTCGCCGAAGATGGGGCCGCTCCTCTGGCAGCTGCCACCGAGCTTCCGGCGCGACGACGACCGCCTCGCGCGCGCGCTCGATGAGTTCCCGCCGGGCCAGCGCCACTGCCTCGAGTTCCGCCATCCGAGCTGGTTCGCGCCGGACGTGATGGCGCTCCTGCGTGAGCGCAACGTCGCGCTCGTGATCGGCGACCGCCCTCAGGTGCACAACTTCCAGACGCACGAGTTGACCGCCGACTTCACGTTCCTCCGCTTCCACGGCGGGACCCGTGGCGCGAACGGGAACTACAGCCACGGAGAACTGGACGAATGGGCCGAGCGCCTGCGCGCCTGGTCGCGGACGGTCGACGTCTTCGCCTACTTCAACAACGACTGGGAGGGCTACGCGATCGAGAACGCGCTCTACCTCAAGGAGCGCCTCGGACCGGTCGCCGAGCCGCAGGCGCCGATGCTGGCGTTCGCGAACGCGGCGTCGGCGCAAGGATCGTGAGCGCGTCGTGCCCGGCCCGCAGGGGTAGCCTGTCGAACGAGGTGCCGACCGAAGACGAGATCCTGAGCGCGCTCTCGCGGGTGATCGACCCGGAGCTGCGGCAGCCGGTCACGGAGCTCGGCATGGTGCGCGGGGTCGGCGTCGACGGCGGGGCCGTGACGGTGACGATCGCGCTCACGATCGCGGGCTGCCCGCTGCGCAATTCGTTCCAGGAGCAGGTGTCGCGCGAGGTCGGAGGGATCGGCGGTGTGACGTCGGTGCGGCTCGAGTTCGACGTGATGTCGCCCGACGAACGCGCGGCGCTGACCCAAAAGCTCCGCGGGGGCCAGCCTTCCGACGAGCGGGCGATCCAGCTCGATCCGGCGACGCGCGTGATCGCCGTCGCGTCGGGGAAGGGCGGCGTCGGGAAGTCGTCGCTGACGGTCAACCTCGCAACGGCGCTCGCGGCGCTCGGGCGTGAGGTCGGCGTGCTAGACGCGGACGTCTACGGGCACTCGCTCCCGCACATGCTCGGGATCCGCCGCCGGCCGGTGCTCGTCGACCGGCTGATGATCCCGCCCGTCGCGCACGACCTCAAGCTGATGTCGATCGGGTTCTTTCTCGACGACAACCAGCCGGTGATGTGGCGCGGCCCGATGCTGCACCGCGCGCTCGAGCAGTTCCTGCAGGACGTCCACTGGGGTGCGCTCGACGTGCTGCTCGTCGACATGCCGCCGGGGACCGGCGACGTCGCGATCTCGCTCGCACAGCTCCTACCGCGCGCCGAGGCGATCGTCGTGACGACGCCGCAGCCGCTGGCGCAGGAGGTGGCCGTGCGCGCGGCCGCGATGGCGCAGAAGACGGGCATGCGGTTGCTGGGCGTCGTCGAGAACATGTCGTCGGACGTCTTCGGACGCGGCGGCGGTGCGCGACTCGCAGTGGAGCTCGGGGTGCCGCTCCTCGGGGAGGTTCCGTTGGACGCCGAAGTCCGCGAGGCCGCGGATGCCGGCGAGCCGCTCGTGACGCGGCATCCGGACTCAGCGCCTGCGCTGGCGATCGCCGAGATCGCGGCGGTCGTCGACGCCAGTCGCACAGGTGGGTTCACGCGCAGCCTGCCGCTCGTTTCCTGACGCGGCCGCGACATCGCCACCCCACGCGGCGAAGCGCCACGTGCCGACGTGCACGGGCCCCACCCTGGGTGGGGCGTTCCACCCACCACCCGCTGTCGATGTTACTGCCGGAGTTCTCACGAGGGTGTGACCCGACCGCGCCGAATCTGTGACTTTCGGTGAGCGGCTCGCCCCGTCAGCGCTCTCACGAGGGCGACCGGCTCGGCCCAGCGGCGGCGGTCATCGTTCCACGTCGCCGCGCGGCTGTGACGGAGTGCGTGCGGGGGACGTCAGCGTCTCGCCACGGCTCGGCGCGAACCGTCGACGAGGCCGTCGCTTGCACGGATCGTCCGAGCGGCGACGCCATGCGCGTACGGCGCACGAGTCGGGCGGGACGCGTCGCTGCGTACAGTGACGGCGTGGCCGGCGCGGCGTTCTTCGATCTCGACCGGACGCTCCTCCGGCGCTCGTCGGTGCTCGCGCTCGCGGGGTCGTTCCGGGAGCGCGGGGTCATTTCGCGCGCGCAGCTTGCCAAGTCGGCGCTCTGGCAGCTCCTGTTCGTCCTCCGCGGCGCGAGCGCCGAGGCAGTCCGCGCCGCCGCCGAGGACGGGATGGTCCTGCTGCGCGGCTTTCCGGTCGCCGACCTGCGCGACCTCGTCGGCGATGCGATGGAGCCGGTCTTGCGGCCGCTCGTCTACGCCGAGCCGCTCCGGCTCCTCCAGCGGCACCACGAGCGCGGTGAGAAGGCATACGTCGTCTCGGCCGCCCTCCAGGAGATCGTCGAGCACATCGCCGGCGACCTCGGCTTCGACGGCGCGATCGGCTCGACCTGCGAGATCGTAGACGGGGTCTACACCGGACGCACGTTGCGGGCGGCGCACGGTGCGGGCAAGGCGGCTGCCGTTCGTGGGCTGGCGACGAAGGAGGGGATCGACCTCTGGGCGTCCACGGCGTACTCGGACTCGCACACAGACCTTCCGTTCCTGGAGGCGGTCGGTCATCCGGTCGCGGTCAACCCGGATCGCGCGTTGCGGCAGGTCGCGCGCGATCGCGGCTGGCCGGTGCTCGAGTTCAGCGCACGCCACGTCCCGAACGCGCGCCGGGGCCTCCATCCGGCTCTCGGGGGCGTCCCGTTCCTGCTCGGCATCGCCCTCGCCTCCCGGCGTCGTGCGGCCTGAAGAGGCGCGCCCGCGCCTTCAGGCGCTCGGCTTCCGCGACCACGACGTCGAGATCCTCGCGGCTCACTTTCTGGCGGCGGAGGAGCGTGGCCAGACGGGGCACGGCCTCTCCCGCATCGAATGGCTCGCGACGTGGGAGTCGCTCGAGACGACGGCGCGGCCGCGGCGGATGATCGCCGACGCCGGTTACGAGCGGTGGGACGGGAACGGCGCGCTCGGCTACCTCGTGCTCGACGAGATCGTCGAGGCGCAACTCGCGGCGCCGCCGACTCATGCCCGTGTTGTCGTCGCGGCCGACACCTTTCCGACAGGGATGCTCGGCTACTGGACCCGGCGCCTGGCGGAGGGCGGCCTCGTCGCCGCGCTGACCGCGACGTCGCCGAGGCGCCTTCCGCACCCCGCCGGCGGGCCGCCGCTCGCGGGCACGAACCCGCTCTCGATCGCGGTGCCGTCATCCGACGGCCGGCCCGTGATCGCCGACGTCTCGATGGGCGCGGTCACCTACGGCGACGTCCTGACAGGGCGCGCGCAGCCCGACGAGCTGGTGCCGTTCGGAGGCGCCGCCGCGCACAAGTCGTTCGCGCTCGCGGTCGGCCTGCAACTGCTCGTCGACGCGCTCACCCCCCGTGAGGGCTTCGGTGCGGTCCTCGTCGTCGCAACACCCGAAGCGGATCCCGTGCCGGTGTTGCGGCGCCTCGCCGACACACCCGGCGTGCGGTTGCCCGGCGACCCGCGGTGACGTCGCTCAGCCGGGAAAGCCGGGCTCACGCCGGAGCGCGGCGAAGTCGCTCGTGGTGCGCACTCGCCCGCTCAGCGTCGGGTCGCGCCGGACTGCGTCCTGGAGGTGCCTCAAGGCGTCGAGTCGGCGGCCGGCGCGGGCCTCGACGCGGGCGAGGTTGAACAGCACCGCCGGGTGCCCGGGCGAGTTGCGGAGTCCGCCCTCATAGATCTCGATCGCGTCGTCCCACCGCTCCTCGCGTGTGGCGGGGATCGCGGCGAAGAACGACTCCCACGCCGACACCTCGAACGCCTTCCCCGGAAACCCGCCGACGGCGAGGACGACGGTGTCCGACTCCTCGGCGACCGCCCCTCGCTGTACGCCGCCGTCACGGATGAACACCACCGTTCCTGGCGGCGCGTCGACATCCTCGCCGTCGAGGGTGAATCGCGCGCGGCCGCGGACGACGACGTAGCACTCCTCGTGCCCCGTTCCTTCGACGTGCTCCTCGACGATCTGCCGGCCCACGCCCTCGGACGTGTACGCGTTGCAGCCGAACGCGCGGATGCCGAACCGGCGGCGGATCGGCCGCCAGACGAAGCCGTCCTCGATCGGGATCGCGTCCAGCTCGTCGAACGTCGCGACCGGCAAGTCAGCGCAGCGCCTCCTCGAACCGCTCGTCGTCTCGAACCGCTGCGAAGTCCTCGTCCGCGCGCGCCTGCGCGCGGAACGGCGGGAACAGCTCGACCGCGCGCCTCAGGTGCTCGAACGTGACGTCGCCGGTGTCGCCGGCGAGGGTGGCGAAGCACGCGTAGTTGTAGTTCAGGCCCGCGTGGTCGGGGTTCGCGGCGAGGCCCTGTCTGACGGCGTCCAGGGCGTCTGCGTAGCGCTGCTCCCCGTATGCCGTCAACGACTCTCGGTGGAGCGGCCAGGCGGCGCCCCAGTCGATCGACTGATAGGCCTCGCCCGGCGCGGCGCCGATGACGAGCACCGTCGCGTCGCCGGAAGCCTTGCGCTTCGACGTCGGCCGGGCGAAGACGAGCGTGCCGGCGGGTGCGTCGACCTCTTCGCCGTCGAGCTCGAACGAGGCGCGGCCGTCGAGCACCACGTACAGCTCTTCCTGACCCGAATCGGCCTCGGTGTGGTCGTTGATGATCTCGCCGTTCTCCCGCGTGCGATAGGCGTTGATCCCGAAGGCCCGGATCCCCAGGTGCTCGCGCACCGGGATCCACGTCTCACGCGGCTCGATCTCGTCGATCCTTGCCACGGTCCATTTCGGCTCGTCGTTCATCCGATCACCTCCGCGTAACGTGAATCGTTGCGAATCGGGTCGAAGTCGGTGTCGTTCGGCGTCAGCCGCCGGACCTCCTCCGGATTGAGCTCAACGGCGCGCCGAAGCGCGTCGAGCGCCTCGTCGGTGTTACCCGCGACGCTCTCGAAGCAGGCGCGGTTGTAGTGCGCTTGCCAGACGTCCGGCGCCCGGACGACGAGGTCGTCCATGAGGCTCCGCGCGCGGTCGAGCTCGCCGCGGCGGCGGTAGGCGTCGGCGATGTACCACTCCTCCCACAGCGACGGCCCGAACGCCTCGCCCGCCTTCGCGCCGACCGCGAGGATGGTCGTCTCGGGCTCGGCTGCCACCGCGCCGCGGACGGTCCCGGGTCGGACGAAGACCAGCGTGCCCGGGGGTGCGTCCGTCTCCTCGTCGCCGAGCTCGAACGTGGCGCGGCCGGTGAGGACGACGTACAGCTCCTCGGGGCCGTCGGGCTCGCGGTGCTTCTCGATCACGCGGTCCCCCGGCTGCGCGCCGGTCCACGCGTTGACGCCGAAGGCGCGGACGTCGAAGCGGCGCCGGACCGGCCGCCAAAGCGTCCCCTCGTCGTTCGGCCCGAAGCGGTCGAGCTCCTCGACCCGTGCGATTTGCCATTCGCGATCGGTCATCGTCTCCTCAGCTCGTCGAGCACCTTCGGATCGACGCGCTCGACGCCGTCGACCCGCTCCTCGAGGTTCTCCGTTCCAGCCCAGGCGTCGAAGGCGTCCACGAGATCGCCGGTGTAGCCGAGTCGGGCCAGCCGTTCCGTCAGCTCCGCGCGCAGATCGTCGTCGACCGCGATCCATTCGTCACGCGGTGTCGTCCCGAAGAGCGCCTGGTGCAGCTCGTACAGACGCGCGAGCTCCGAGACCGGCTGCGCGTGGTCGTCGACGCGGAGGTCGACGAGGAGGTCCGACAGGGCCGCGTAGCCTCCGTCCTTCTCGACGACGAGCAGCGCGGCCGACTGCTGACCGCGTTTGTCGCCGCCTGCAGCCTGCGCCGCGGCGAGCGCCTCGAGCAGTCGCTCCGCGAGCGGTCGTCCGGCAGTCGCAGCGAAGGTCGTCGCGAGCGCGCCGACGGTCTCCTCCGAGACGAGGATGTTGCCCTGCGCCGCCATGCACGGCCCGGTCAGGCCGCCGGCCCACAAGATGCATTCGGCGCCCGTGTACGTTGCGCTGCCTCCGTCGCGGTCGACGATTCCGACCTGCCGCTGGTCCCGTCCGTCGTCGGCCTCGGTCAGGCGCGCGACGACGTCGTCGGCGGACAGCCCGTCCCGGAGCATCCGCAGCCCGTCCGGGCCGTAGCGCGGGTTCGCGTAGGCCTGTGTCGCGACCGCGCCGACCTGCGGCTCGGCCCACGGGACGACCGAGCCGACGGCAAGGAACTTGGACTGCGTCGCCACGCCCCACTGCTGGGCGTCGAGGTCGCACGCCGCGATCGAATACGTCGCGACGAGAGGCTCAGCCATACGTGAGCTCCGTCAGATCCAGCTCGAGCAGCGCGGGATCGTCGACGAGCGCCACCGATACCTCCGGCCGCGCGAGCGCTCGCCGAACCTCGTCCGCCGTGCGCGCGCGGACGACGACCGGGAGTCCCTGCTCGTGCGCCGCGCGGAGCGCCTCCACGTCGTCGAGCGAGTCGAGCACGACGGCGTCGCCGAGCTCGAGCTCGCCCTCGCGCGCAATTTCCGGGACGCGCCGGCCCGTCGCTCCGAACCACCGTTCTCTCACAGCTCGACGCTGCCTCCTGGGTCGAGTCGCTCGATCCGAGCCTCGGGTGCGAGCTCGGCGAGCCGATCGGGCGTTCCGGTGAGCAGGGGGAACGTGCCCCAGTGGCTGGGGACACAGCGCGGGTTGCCGAGCAGCTCAAGCGCGACCGCCGCCTCGTCCGGGCCCATCGTGAACCAATCGCCGATCGGGAGGACGGCGACGTCCGGCTCGTACAGCCGCGCGATCAGCTGCATGTCGCCGAAGACGCAGGTGTCGCCCGCGAAGTAGAGGCTCTTGCCCTCCTCGAGCTGGATCACGATCCCGCACGACTCGCCGAGGTAGGTCCCGTCGTTCGCGCTCGACGAGTGGAACGCGTTCGTGAGCGTGAAGCGGATCCCGTCGATCTCCTGCGAGCCGCCCTTGTTGATCCCGGGGAGGTCGCCGATGTTCGCGCCCTCCTTCCCGAGCCATCCCTTCACCTCGACCTGCGCCACGATCTCGGCCTGCGGGAACCGCTTCGAGAGGTCGGCGACCTCGGCGGCGTGGTCGGAGTGGCCGTGGGTGACCGCGATGATGTCGACGCGCTCCGGGCTCTTCTCGTCCTCCGGAGTCTTCGGGTTTCCCTGGAGGAACGGGTCCACGTAGATCCGCTTGCCGCGGTCGCTCTCGATCCGGAAGGCGGCGTGGCCGAGCCACGTGAGCGTTGCCATGCGTCTCCTTTGGTCGCGGGACGCCGTGAGCATAGAAGGATCATCCGACCCGGGAGCGAAGCTACGCGGCGTGGGACGTCGCGTGCTTCCGGCCCTCCTCGCACTAGTTGCGGTGATGGCCGACTCCACCGGCGCGCACGGCCTTGCGGAGTACGCCCTCCTGGCCGCGGTCCCGTTCGCCGCGGTTGCGGCGCTCACATCGTTCGGCGACTACCTGGACGCGCGAGACGACGCCGTCGCCGCCTTCCAGTCGCTCCTCTGGGGGCTCGCAGTCGCGCTGCTCGTGGCTTCGTGTGCCATCCGGAGCCAGGCGATCGGCGTTCCGCCGCTCGCGGAATCGACGCTGTTCGGTTGTCTGGGCGTGTTCGCGGTCAAGGCGGGGCTCGCCCTCGCCGGCCAGGCGCGGCGCCTGAGCCTTCGCCCCGCGAAGCCGTAGCGGCCGCGCTCACGGCGCGTCGAAGTCGATCTCCAGCCACGGCCTCAGCTCGGAGTCGGGCTCCTCGCTCGAAGCGAAGAGGGGTCCGCCGGTCGTCGCCTCGACGGCGGCCGGCAGCTTCAACACGACGCCGCGGTTCGGGGCACCGGCGATCCAGCCGCGAACGAGCTCCGTGACGTCGATCCACCACCAGCGCGGTCCGCTCCACCCCGCGAGCCAGTCGATGCCGACGGGGCTGCCGAGCTCCGGTGCGCGCTCACCGGACCACGGTTCTCCGACGACCGACCAAGCCTCGATCGCGTAGCTCGACGAAGGACACGGGCCGCGCGTGAGCCTCGCGGCGACGCACCCGCCGTCGAACCACGCGCCGAGGAACGCGGCTTCGATCTCGGCACCGGGTGGGATGGCGTCGAGCGAGAACTCGAGCGCCGGTCGCCAGACGTTGTGGACGTCGGCGCCGACACGGAGCGAGGCCGAGTCGTCCCATCCGCAGCGGTGCTCCGGCGCCGCGCCCCAGTCCCACGCCCACGTGCACGCGAACGGGAACGAGATGTCTCGCGCCGCTGGAACCCGGACCGTCGCGGCCGACGCCGGAGCGGCCACGACGAGCGCGAGAAACAAGACGACGAGGGCGAGCGAGATACGCATCGAGCACATGCTGCCGACGAACCTGTGACGTGTCTGTGCCGTCTCTGTGACACAAGCGCCACGACTCGTCCACAGCGACCGGAGCGCGTCGAGCGCCTACAGCGGCAGCGAGCGTGCCGCCGCGGCCGCGGCGTCGATCACGGGCTGCACCGCGAAGAACGACCCGACCGTGACCGCGACGCACAGGAAGACGCCGAACCCCGCGAGCCCCTCGCGTGGCGGGGCGCCACCGGCCGGCGCGAGCTGGAGCTCGACGCTCTCGCGGAAGTACATCGCGCGCACGACCCCGAGGTAGTAGTACGCCGAGATCATGGTTGCGATCACGCCGGCGACGATCAGCCACCAGTAGCCGCTGTCCCACGCGGCCGCGAAGGCGTAGAACTTGCCGATGAAGCCCCCGGTCAGCGGGAAGCCGAGGAAGCCTGCCATGAAGATCGCCATCGCGGCGCCGAAGAACGGGCGCTCCCACCCGAAGCCGGCGAGGTTCTCGATCGTCACGGGCATCCCGAGCTCGCGCTCGCGTGCGGCGACGACGCCGAATGCTCCCAGCGACATCGCAGCGTACGGGACGAGGTAGAACATGAGCGCCTTCGCGCCGAGCTCGTTCGCGGCGGCGACCGGGATCAGCATGAACCCCGCGTGCGACACCGACGAGTAGGCGAGGATCCGCTTCACGTTGCGCTGGAGGAGCGCCGCGATGTTCCCGACGGCGAGCGAGACGCAGGCGATCACGGCGATCGCGACGCGCCACAGGTCCTCGTTCCCCGGGAACGCCGTCACGAGCACCCGATACGTCACGACGAGTGCGGCGATCTTCGTCGCGGACGCCATGAACGCCGTCACGGGCGTGGGTGCTCCCTGGTACGCGTCGGGCGTCCACATGTGGAACGGAGCGGCGGAGACCTTGAAGCCGAGGCCGGTGATGATCATCGCGAGGCCGACGACGAGCAGCGCGTCGTCGGTGTGGCCGGCGGCCGCGATCTTGCCGAACTCGAGCTCGCCGGTCGTCCCGTAGACGAGCGCCGATCCGAACAGCAGCGTCGCGGCGCCGACAGCGCCGACGACGAGGTACTTCAGGCCCGCCTCGAGCGACCCGATCAGGTCGATGTCGATCGCGCACAGGACGTAGAGCGCGATCGAGAACCACTCCAGGCCGAGGAAGAGCGTCATCAGGTTGTTCGCCTGGACGAAGAACGCCATTCCGGCGCCGGCCGCGGCGAGCAGCGCGTAGTACTCGGCGATGTGGTCGTCGCGCATCCGTTCGCGGTAGGCGAGGAACACAGCGACGAGCCCGGAGCCGGCGACGAGGACTTGTGCGAGCGCGCCCCACCGGTCGCGAACGATCGCGTCGCCGATCACGGGCTGCGCGTGCTCGGAGCGATCGTCGAGAACGACCGCCAGGACGAATGCGGTCGCGAACCCGGCGGCGCAGACCGCGGCGCCGAAGAAACGTTGCGCGGCGCGCGGGACGAAGACGGCGACCATCAGCAGGAGGCCGGCGGCCGCGAGCAGCGCCAGCTCGGGCGAGAGCGCGAACCAGTCGACTGCCGGCTTCTGGATCACTTGTCCGCCTCGGCCGAGGCGGCACGCAGCTCGTTCGTCACCTGGTCACGGGCGCGGTCGCCGCCGAACGCGTGTCCGGAGATCGCCGCGGGCCACGCCGAGAGCACGAGCAGGAGCGCCACGAGCGGCGTCACCACCGCGAGCTCTCCCCGCCGCAGGTCGAGCGCCGCGTCCGGAACCGCCGGGCCGACGTCCTGGTGCAGGACGCCGGAGATCGCGCGCAGCATGTACATCGCCGCGAGCACGATCGAGCCGGCGCCGATCACGGCCCACGCCCAGTGCTGCTGGAACGCGCCGGCGAGGATCAGGAACTCGCCGGCGAACGTCGCGGACAGCGGAACCGCGAGCGACACCACGCCCACCGTCATCAGCGCCGTCGCGAGCGCCGGACGGCCGCGCGCCATCCCGCCGAGCAGCCGGAACTCGCCTGTCGCCGTCCGCCGCTCGACCATCCCCGCGAGCAGGAAGAGCGACGCCGACACGAGCCCGTGCGTCACCATCTGCAGCACGGCGCCGTCGAAGCCGAGGTCGTTGCCGGCGAAGAGGCCGAGGACGATCAGCCCCGACTGCGCGAGCGACGAGTACGCGATCACTCCCCGCAGGTCGGGCGCACGGAACGCGAGCAGCGAGCCGTACACGAGCGAGATCGACGCGAGCACGAGGATCGCGACGCGGAAGTCGCTGACCGGCTCCGGGAATTTTGCGATCGCGATCCGCAGCAGGCCGTAGAGTCCGACCTTCGAGATCACGCCCGAGAGCACCGCCGACACCTCGGGTGGAGCCTCGCGGTACGCGTCGGGAAGCCAGCCGTGGAACGGGAAGAGCGGCGCCTTGATCACGAACGCCGCGACGAAGCCGAGGAAGAGCCACGTGCTGCTGCTCGGGCCGATCTCGAGCAGGTCGAAGGTCCCCTGTTGCAGCCCGTAGACGACGATCGCCCCCAGCATCAGCAGCGACCCGACGACGGTGTAGACGACGAACTTCAGCGTCGCGTTCAGTCGGCCGGCGCCGCCCCAAACGCCGATCAGGACGTAAAGCGGGATCAGCATCGCCTCGAAGAACGCGTAGAAGAGCAGCATGTCCTGCGCGGTGAACACGCCGACGACGGCACCGGTGAGGAACAGCATCAACCCGAAGTAGGCGCGGGCGCGCGCGCGGCCGGCCCACCACGCGTAGGTGATGCAGACCGCCTGGACGACGACCGTCAACCCGACGAGCCAGAGCGAGAACGCATACTGGCCGACGTGGTAGGAGACGTGCAGGTCGGAGAACCAGGACGCTTTCTGGTCGAACTGCAATGCGGGCGAGTCGAAGTCGAACTTGCCGACGGACGTGATCCAGAAGCCGACCTCGACGAGCGACACGAGCGCAGCGAACGACCCGGCCCAGAACGGCGGCACGGGGACGAGCCAGACGAGAAGCGCGCCGCCGACCGGCAGGAAGATGAGGATCGTCGTCAGCCAGTCGTTCATCGCACCGAGAGGAAGACGACGGTGAGGACGGCGAGCCCGCCGCCGAGCGCGAGCGCGTACGAGCGCACGAGGCCGTTCTGCGCGAGCCCGAGCCCACGCGACCCGAGGCCGAAGCCGCGTGTGAGCACGTCGAGCGACCCGGCGATCACCGGCCGCTCGAACGCGCGGCCGAGCCAGCGAGCGAGCGTGTCCGCAGGCCGGTACCAGATCCAGTCGTAGAGCTCGTCCCAGTAGAGCTTCTTCACGAGCGCGCGCGGGGCGTGCGGGACGCGCAGCGTGCGGCGCGAGTACGCGAGCCACGCGACGGCGATCCCGGCGAGCCCGAGCGCGAGCGCGAGCCCCGACGCGAGCCACTCCTGCGCCTCGGTCGGCTCGACGAGCGGCGCCGCGACCGGCTCGAGCCAGTCGGTGATCGGGTGCCAGAACGGTGCGAACTGAATCCAGCCGCCGACGATCGAGAGCACGGCGAGCGTCAGCACCGTCCACATCATCGAGAAGGGGCCCTCGCGCCCGTGGTGGGAGTGGTGGTGCTCGCGCGCGAAGCGCGACTGGTGCCCGGTGAAGACGATGAAGTAGAGGCGGAACGCATAGAGGCCGGTCAGGAACGTGCCCGCGAGCCCGACGACGAAGAGGACGATGCCGTACCAGCCGTGGTCGAGCGTCGCCGCGAGGATCGAGTCCTTCGAGAAGAAGCCGGCGAACGGGAAGATCCCGACGAGCGCCAGCGACCCGACGAGGAACGCCGTCCGCGTCCACGGCATCAGCTCGCCGATGCCGCCCATGCGGCGGATGTCCTGCTCGCCCGTCAGCGCGTGGATCACGAGCCCGGCGGCCATGAAGAGCAGCGCCTTGAAGAACGCGTGCGTCAGCAGGTGGAACATCCCGTTCGCGTACGCACCGATCGCCGCGCCGACGAACATGTAGCCGATCTGCGACATCGTCGAGTACGCGATCACGCGCTTGATGTCGGTCTGCACGAGCGCGATCAGCCCTGCCATCAGGAGCGTCGCGGCGCCGAGGCCGGCTGCGAGGTCCAGCACGAAGTCCGCGTTCTCGAACAGCGGGTGCGTGCGCACGATCAGGTAGACGCCGGCGGTCACCATCGTCGCCGCGTGGATCAGCGCGCTCACCGGCGTCGGACCCTCCATCGCGTCCGGGAGCCAGGTGTGCAGCGGGATCTGCGCCGACTTCGCGACCGCGCCGCCGAGCAGGCCGAGGGCCACGAGCGTCGCGACGGTGCCGGTCGGCGCGTTCGCGAACACGCCCGCGTAGTCGAGCCGGCCCGTGTGCTCGATCAACAGGAAGAGGGCGAGCGCCATCGTCGCGTCGCCGAAGGCGTTCATGATGAACGCCTTCTTCGCCGCCCGGATCGCCGACGCGCGCTCCTGGTAGTAGCCGATCAGCAGGTAGCTCGAGAGGCCGACCATGCCCCACCCCGCGAGCAGGAGCAGCAGGTTTCCGCTCTGGACGAGCAGGAGCATCGAGAAGACGAACAGCGACATGTAGGCGAAGAACCGCCGCTCCTCGTCCTCGCCCTCCATGTAGCCGACCGAGTAGGCGACGATCAGCGAGCCGACGCCGGCGACGATCAGCATCATCATCACGCTCAGCGGGTCGGTGAGCAGGGTGAACCCGGCGGAGAAGCTGCCTGCGGAGAGCCACGTCCACGAGGTCGTCGCGTGCGCCCGCTCCTCGGGCTGGTCGCCTAGCAGCGCGAAGAACGCAACCGCCGCGGCGATGAACGAGCCCATCGTCGTCAGCGTGGAGAGGTAGCCCGCGGCGCGGCGCGAGATGCGCGTGCCCGCGAGCGTGATCGCCGCGGCCGAGCCGAGCGGGAGCAGAAGGCAGACCCAGGCGGCGGCGTTCACGATCGACCCATCGATCAGCCTCGCAGCGTCCGCAGCTTGTCGACGTCGAGCTCCAGCTCGCGGCGGCCGAGCGCGACGATCAGGCCGAGGCCGACGACGACCTCGGACGCGGCGACCGCCATCACCGCGATCGCGAACACCTGGCCGTCCTCGTGGCCCAGGCGGCGCGAGAACGAGATCAGGGCGAGGTTCGCGCCGTTGAGCATGATCTCGACCGAGAGCAGGATGATCAGCGGGTTGCGGCGCAGGAAGACGCCGAGCGCGCCGGTCACGAAGAGCAGCGACGCGAGGATCAGGTACCAGGCAACCTCGGGCCCGTGCATCAGCCGCGGGCCCCAGCCGGGGTGCGGTCCTCGTCGGCCGCGCGCGCGTGCGCGCCGAGGACGACGCCGCCGACCGCCGAGACGAGCAGCACGATCGACGTCACCTCGAACGCCAGCAGGTGGTCCGTCAGGAAGAGCTCGCCGATCCGCTCCGGCGACCCGAAGGCGCGGCCGATCTCGGCCTCGTCCGAGAGCGAGCCGCCGGCCTTCGACCCGATCGCGACGACGATCTCGACGAGGATCGCGGCGCCGGCGAGGATGCCGCCCACAGCCTGCCACGAGGGGCCGCCCGTCCAAGGCGAGTCCTCGGTGCGGTCACCGAGGTAGGCGATCACGAACAGGAACATCACCATCACCGCGCCGCCATAGACGAGCACCTGGCCCGCGGCGACGAACTCGCCGCCGAGCAGCAGGTAGAGCACGGCCAGCGAGGCGAGGTTCCCGATCAGCGCCAGCGCGGAGTAGAACGGGTTCCGAAACGAGACGACTCCGAGCGCGCTCAGCAGGCACGCGAACGCGGCGACGAACCAAACGCACCAGACGAGGAAGTTCGCCACGGCCCTATGAGTGGTCCTTGTAGTACGGGATCGGCGTGTCGAAGAGGTCGCGGTCGGCGACCGGCACCTTCTTGATCGGCGGCGCGAGCAGCATGTCCTTCGTGTAGATCAGGTCGTCGCGGTTGTACTCCGAGATCTCGAACTCGTTCCCGAGCGTGATCGCGTCGAAGGGGCACGCGAGCTCGCAGTAGCCGCAGAAGATGCAGCGGCTCATGTTGATCTCGTAGATGCGCGCATAGCGCTCGCCGGCCGAGACGCGGTTGTCGGGCGTGTTCTCCGCCGGCACGACGCGGATGCAGTCGGCCGGGCAGGCGGCGGCGCAGAGCGAGCAGCCGACGCACTTCTCGAGCCCGTTCTCGTGCAGGTTCAGCCGGTGGCGCCCGCGGTAGCGCGGGTACACGGGCCGCTTGTACTCGGGGTACTGCTGCGTGATCGGCTTCTTGAAGACGTGCTTCAGCGTCACGCCGAACCCCTTGAGCGTGTTCGGGACGAGCGCCATCAGACGAGGACCACCAGGAACGCGGTGACGAGCGCGTTGACCGTCGCGACCGGGAGCAGCACCTTCCACCCGAAGCGCATCAGCTGGTCGTAGCGCAGGCGCGGGAGCGACGCGCGCAGCCAGATGAAGGCGGAGACGAGGACCCCTAGCTTGAGCACGAACCAGAGCGGGCCGAGGGCGTCGAGCTGGTCGACCCACGGGAAGTGCCAGCCGTCGAAGAAGAGCGTCACCGCGAGCGCGGAGAGCGTGATCATGTTCACGTACTCGGCGTTCTGGAAGAGGCCCCAGCGCATGCCGCTGTACTCGGTCGCGTAGCCCGCGACGAGCTCGGTGTCGGCCTCCGGGAGGTCGAACGGCGGCCGCGAGGTCTCGGCGATTCCGCCGATCAGGAACACGACGAGGCCGACGAACTGCGGGATGAAGAACCAGATCGTCGCCTCCTGCTTACCGACGATCTCGGTCAGGTTCAGCGACTGCCCCATCAGCACGACGCCGAGCACGGAGAGCGCGAGCGAGACCTCGTACGAGACGAGCTGCGCGCAGGTCCGCATCGAGCCCAGGAGCGAGTACTTCGAGTCGGAGGCCCAGCCGCCGACGATGAAGCCGTAGATGCCGATCGAGCCGAGGGCGAAGATCAGGATCAGCGAGATCGGGACGTCGACGACGCTGCCCGCGACGTAGTAGCCGTGGATCGTCCACCCGCCGCCCCACGGGATCACGCTGAACGCTGCGATGGCGGTGAAGAGCGAGAGCGCCGGCGCTGCGATGTACAGGGTGTCGACCGCCGACTGGGGCGCGAACGCCTCCTTGCGGACGAGCTTGATCAGGTCGGCGATCGGCTGCAGCAGGCCGAACGGGCCGGCGCGGTTCGGGCCGTAGCGGAGCTGCATCCGCCCGAGCAGCTTCCGCTCGAGCCACGTCGTGTAGGCGAACGCGACCATGACGAGGTTCACGATCACCGCGGACTTGATCAGGGTGATCCACCAGACCTCATGCACCGGGGCTCACCTCGACGTAGGCGTGCAGCCCCTCGGCGTCGGCGCGCGGGATGCGGACGGTGCCGCGGCGGAGGTCGCTCGCGACGCGGGCGCGCAGCGCGCGCGAGGTGCCGTTCGAGCGGACCGCGACGGTGTCGCCGGCGCTTATCCCGCGGGCGCGCGCGTCGGCGCGCGAGAGTTCGATCTCGCCGTCGCGGCGCTGGAACCGAAGCTCGGGCGTCCGGTCGACGGCCGGCCCGGAGAAGAGCGGCCGGTAGGCGACGACCCGGAGCGCGTCGCCGGACGGCGCTTGTGACACTGTGTCACGAGGCTCCGGGGCGGCGCCGGCCTGGGGTGCGCGCGGGGGGAGCTCGGAGGTCTCGCCGACGTCGCCGTAGGCGATGCCGCCGTAGCAGACGGCCGACACCTCCTCGAAAACGGCGGACGAGTATGCCGAGATGTCCACGCCGAAGCGCTCGCCGAGGCGCGAGATCCACGCCAGCTCGTCCGGGCACGGGGCGAGGACGGCGCGCCGCTGGCGCTGCAGGCGGCCCTCGAGGTTGACCGTCGTCCCGTCGCGCTCCAGGTACGACGTCCCCGGGAGCACGAGGTCGCACCAGCCCGCGAACGACTCCTCGAACATGCCGATCCCGATCACCGTCTCGGCGTCGGCCGCGAGCGCGCGCACGGATGGATCGGCCGCGGCCTCGTCGCCGGACACGATCAGAAGACGGGGCGGCGCGTCGGGTGCCTCGCCGTCGGAGGCGGCGCTCCATGCGTCGGTGACGCCGCGCCCGTTCGGCGTCCGCGGCAGGTAGTAGACGGCGGTCGCGCCGATCTCGCGCGCCTGCCAGGCGGCGAGGGCCGCGTCGTCCGAGACGATCACGGCGCCCTCGACGGGCTCGCATGGAAGGTCGGTCAGAACGCGTGCTCCTCCGCGGCGCGCGGCGCGGATCCAGAGGTCGACGACCGGCGCGCGCTCGACCACGGGCTCCTCGCAGAGGACGACGATGGTCTTCGACTCGCGGATCGCGGCGAGGGGAGCACGGAACGCGTCCAGCGCGTCGGGAACCTCCTCGGGGAGCACGGCCGCGTGCGCTCCGAGCCCGCGGCGCAGCAGCTTTGCGAGGCCGTAGGCCTGCTCGACCGACTCCGAGCCCGAGAGCGCGGTGACCGTCTCCGGCCCTGCCTCGCGCAGCAGCCGCTCGCCGCGGTCGAGCGCGTCGTCCCAGGAGAGGCGCCGCAGCCGCTGGCCGCGCGGCGTGCGGCCGAGCGGTTCGACGATCCGGTCCGAGGCGTTGAGGTGCCCGAAGGCGTAGCGCCCCTTGTCGCAGAGCCAGCCCTCGTCGATCTCGGGATGGTTGCGCGACTGGATGCGCTTCACCTTGCCCTCGCGTGTGGTGGCGCTGATGTTGCACCCGACGGGGCAGAGGCCACAGACAGTCGGAACGTTCTGGATCTCCCACGGCCGCGCCTGGTGGCGATAGGTGGTGTTGGTGAGCGCGCCGACGGGGCAGAGCTCCGTCACGTTGCCGGTGAACGCGCCGCGGTAGGGCTCGTCGCCGAAGGTCGCGATCATCGAGAGCGCGCCGCGATTGACGGCGACGAGCTGGCCGTCCTCGGCGACGCTCTCGCTGAAGCGGGTGCAGCGGTAGCAGAGGATGCAGCGCTCGCGGTCGAGGGCGATCAGCGGCGAGATCGGGATCGGCTTCTCGAGCGTGCGCTTCGGGAAGACGAACCGCGTGCTGCCGGGGCCGTAGCGGAAGGTGAGGTCTTGCAGCGGGCACTCGCCGCCCTTGTCGCAGACGGGGCAGTCGAGCGGGTGGTTGACGAGGATGAACTCGAGCGTCGCGTTCTGGCCCTCGGCGGCGTTCTTCGAGGTGCGCGCCGTGCGCACCGTCATCCCGTCCTGCGCGCTGAGCGTGCAGCCAGCCTGAAGCTTGGGCATCCCCTCGACCTCGACGAGGCACATGCGGCACGCGCCCACAGGCGGCCCGAGCCGCGGCTCGTAGCAGAAGACGGGGATCTCGATCCCCGCCGCGAGCGCAGTCTCGACGAGGCCGGTCCCTTTCGGGATCTGGACCTCGCGGTCGTCGACGACGACGGT
>DATHAE010000148.1:0-6867 GCA_035296805.1 Gaiellaceae bacterium
TTAGGTGGGCCCGCCAGGATTCGAACCTGGGACCGACGGATTATGAGTCCGCTGCTCTAACCGCTGAGCTACGGGCCCGCTGCGGCCAGCGTAGTCGGTCAGCCTCTTGGCAGCCCGCCCTCGTTACACTCGCGCGTGTGAAGGTCTTCCAGGCGGAGCGCCACTTCCAGACCTCGGGCGGCCTCCACGTCACCGACATCACCGAGGACGTGCGCGAGCTCGTGCAGGAGTCCGGTGTCACCGACGGGATCTGCCTCGTCTACTCGCCGCACACGACCTGCTGCGTGCGTGTGAACGAGTTCGAGAGCGGCTTCTTCGAAGATTTCACCGCCCTCTTGCGCCGCCTGATCCCGCACGAGAGCTACTACGCGCACGACGACTGGGACCGGCGCACCGAGAACATCTGCGAGGAGGACATGGAGGCCGCGAACGGCCACTCGCACTGCATGTCGATGCTGCTCGGCTCCGCCAGCGAGTCGATCCCCGTCGGCGACGGCGACCTCTGCCTCGGCACGTGGCAGCGCGTCCTCTTCATCGAGCTCGACCGCTCCCGGCCGCGCCGCTGGATCGTCAAGGTCGTCGGCTCGTAGCGTCTCGTTGCTTGTGACACTGTGTCACAAGCAACGGTCCCGCCTCACGCCTCCTCGACGGCGAGAGGCTGCTGAGCGCCGTCGGCCGCGAGGTCGAAGATCCAGAACTCGCGGCCCATCACGTGCACGGCCACGTTGTACACGGGCACGTCGTCGACCGCGCCCTCGAACGAGCCGTGGTGGGCGTGGCCGTGCAGGACGAGGTGCGGGCGGTGCTCGCGGATCGGGCCGGCGAGGCGGTCGGCGCCGAGGACGAGCCACAGCCGCTCGGGCTCGCCGACGAGCGTCGCCTTGCACGGCGCGTAGTGCAGGAGAGCGATCCGGAGCCCGCAGCCCTCGATCGCCCGCAGACCCCTCTCGAGCCCGTCGACGTCCCGCGTCGTCTCGGCGTACGCCTCGCGGAAGAGCGGCTCGCCGAAGTTCGCCCACTGCGAGCCGAAGCCGCCGACGAAGCCTTTCACGCCGACGACGCCCACGCTCACGCCGACGACGGGAAGGATCGTGTGCGTGCGCTCGAGGACGACGACCCCCGCCTCGCCCAGCGCGCGCACGAGGTCGCCAGGCCGGTCGGAGTGCCAGTCGTGGTTGCCGAGCACGGCCACGACCGGAACGGAGAGGTCGCGGCACGCGTCCGCCACGACGCAGATCTCGTCGACCTGGCCGTGCTGGGTCAGGTCGCCCGCCAGCAGCACCAGGTCGGCCTGCTCCTCCACGCGCGCGAACGTCTCGCGCACGCGATCCCCGTCCGCGGCGCCGGCGTGGATGTCGCCGGCCGCGGCGACTCGAACGGTCCTCGCCATGGCCTCCCCGTACCCGAGGATTCGAAGGACAACGCACGGGTACCGCGGGACCGCGATGAGTAGCGACCCGAGCTTCGACGAGCTCCTCGACGCGATGCGGACCGCGGCCGCCACCCTCCGCGACCAGGAGATCCCGTTCGCGCTCGCCGGCGGCCTCGCGGTGTACGCGCGCGGCGGCCCCGAGTCGGATCACGACGTCGACTTCGTGGTTCGCGGCGAGGACGCCGAGCGTGCCCTGGAGGTGCTGGCCGAGGCCGGCTTCCGCTGTGCAAAGCCGCCGGAGGGCTGGCTCTACAAGGTCTTCGACGAGAAGGACGCGATGATCGACCTGATCTTCGCGCCGAACAACGACCCGGAGGTCGTGGACGAGATCCTGGAGCGCGCGGACAAGCTCGAGGTGTACGCGATCGAGATGCCCGTCCTGAGCGTCACCGACGTCCTCGCGACGAAGCTGCTCGCGCTCAAGGAGCACGAGGTCGACTACGAGAGCGTGCTCGCCGTCGCCCGCGCGTGCCGCGAGCAGATCGACTGGGAGGTGCTGCGTTCTCGCGTCGGGCGGCATCCGTTCGCGCTCGCTTTCTTCACGCTCGCGGAGGAGCTGGGGCTCGCCCCGCAGACGGCATGAGAGTCGTCGTCACCGGCGCGACCGGGAACGTGGGGACGTCGCTCCTCGACGCGCTCGGGGCGGCCGACGCCGTTCAGTCGATCGTCGGGCTGGCGCGCCGGCTGCCGTCGGGTCCGCCGCCGCCGAAGGTCGAGTGGCGCCGCGCCGACATCGTCCACGACGACCTCGCGGCCCACTTCCGCGGAGCGGACTGCGTCGTCCACCTCGCGTGGCTGATCCAGCCGTCGCGCGACCGCAACCAGACCTGGCTCGTCAACGTCCACGGCTCCGGGCGCGTGTTCGAGGCGGTCGCGGACGCCGGCGTGCCGGCGCTCGTCTATGCCTCATCCGTCGGCGCGTACTCGCCCGGGCCGAAGGAGCTCGTGGACGAGAGCTGGCCCACCGGCGGCGTCCAGACGAGCTTCTACGCGCGCGACAAGAGCGAGGTGGAACGGCGTCTCGACCGGTTCGAGCGGAGCCATCCGGGAGTGCGGGTCGTCCGCCTGCGGCCCTCGCTGCTCTTCAAGCGCGCGATGGGCACGGAGGTCAAGCGGCTGTTCACCGGCCGTTGGGTCCCGCACCCGATCGTGTCGCGGCGGACGATCCCGTTCGTCCCGGACACGCCGCGGCTCCGGTTCCAGGCGACGCACACCGACGATGTGGCGCAGGCGTACCGGCTCGCCGTCGTCGGCGACGCGCGGGGCGCGTTCAACGTCGCCGCCGATCCGGTCCTCGACCCCGACGAGCTCTCGCGACTGCTCGGCAGGCGCAAGGTGCGCCTGTCGGAGCGCGCGGTGCGCGCGCTCGTCGCGGCGACGTGGCGGGCGCACATCCAGCCGACCCCGGCGGGGTGGGTCGACATGGCGCTCGAGACGCCGCTCCTCGATTCGACCCGCGCGCGGAGCGAGCTCGGCTGGAGGCCGACGCGAAGCGCCGGAGACGCGCTGCTCGAGCTCCTGGAGGGTTTCCACGACGGCGCCGGTGCGCCGACGCCGCCGCTCGCGCCGTAACGCCCTGTCCAAACGGCTGTCCCAGGCGTGACGGAAGCGTCACGAACCCGAGCGCGCGGGTCGAGGTCAGGCGGCCGAGCGGAGCGAGGCGATCTCGCGCCGCTCGGCGAGCCGGCGCAGCGCCTCCGACTCGAGTTGCCGCACGCGCTCGCGGGTGATGCCGAGGATCCGGCCGATCTCCTCGAGCGACTTCGGCTCCGCGTCGCCGCTCAGCGCGTACCGCAGCTCGAGGATCCGCTGCTCGCGCTCGGAGAGCTCCGACACCGCGTGGTGCAGCGCCGACTCCGTCAGCTGCACCTCCACCTCCTCGTCGGGCGTCCGCTCGTCCGAGGCGAAGAGGTCGCCGAACGACGCCGAGTCGCCCTCGCCGATCGGCTTGTCGAGCGATGCGACCGCGCGCGCGGCCGCCCGGACCTCGCGAACCTGCTTCACGGGCAGCTTCGACTTCTCCGACACCTCGTCGTCCGTCGGCGGACGCTCGAGCTGCGCGACGAGCTCGCGCTCTGCACGCGAGATCTTCGCCTCGCGCTCCACGATGTGGACGGGGATGCGGATCGTCCGCGCCTTGTTCGCGACGCCGCGCTGCACCGCCTGGCGGATCCACCACGTGGCGTACGTCGAGAACTTGAACCCCTTGCGGTGGTCGAACTTCTCGGCGGCGCGGATCAGCCCGATGATCCCCTCCTGGATCAGGTCGAGCAGCGACAAACCGTGCCCCTGGTACTTCTTCGCGATCGAGACGACGAGGCGGAGGTTCGAGTTCACCATCAGGTCCTTCGCCTGCTTGTCGCTGCGCTCGATCCGCTTCGCGAGCTCGACCTCCTGCGCCGCCGTCAGCAGCGGATACCGCCCGGCCTCGTTGAGGAAGAGCTGGAGGGCATCGGTCGTGGAGGCCGCCAGCGCGTCGTTGCTGTAGGTGACCTCCTCCTCGATCGCACGCGAGCAGTCGTCGGTGAGCTCGATCCCGTGGCTCTCGAGGCGGTCGAGCAGCGACTCGATCTCCTCCTCGTCCAGCTCGAGCTTCTGGACGACCTCGTACAGCTCCGTCATGTGCACGCAACCGTGCTCTTCGCCGAATTCGATCAAGACGGCAATCGGATCTTGACTCATGGGGTGGGGCGTTCCCCGCCTGCGGCCCGGACTAACCCCCTCCCGCAGGTCACGTCTCATCCGCTGATGTCGTGGTCGCGGCTCCTCGCGCTCCTGGCGGCGGCGGTAGCGGCCTCGACGGTCACGGCCGGCGGCACGTCGGCCGCCTGCGCGACCTCCGACGAGGTGGCCGCGTTCCAGGCCGCGACCCCGGCCGCTCGGGCCGCGTTCGCGCGGACGCACCGGCGGGCGAAGGACCGCGCGGCGTGGGACGCGCGCCGCCGCGCGCGCCTGCAGGCGCTGGAGCGGTCGGCGCTCTCGTGCGCCTCGGGCCGGCAGCTTCTCCCGTTCTTCCCGCAGGCGGGAATCGTCGGGCGCGACCTCTACCTCACGAACACGGTCGACCTCGCGCCCGGCGGCGCGATCCGCGACCCCTGGTGCGGCTCGCGAACCTACGACGGGCACACCGGCGAGGACGTCATCATCCGCAGCTTCCGCGAGCAGGCGATCGGCGTCCCGGTCTTCGCCGCCCTCGACGGCCGCGTCAACTCCGTCCAGGAGGGAAACAAGGACACGAGCTACGGCACGCAGACCCTGCCGTGGGACAACCACGTGCTGCTCGACGCGGGCCACGGCCAGCTGCAGGTCTACGGCCATCTGCGGCGCGGCTCGGTGACGGTGAAGGAGGGCGACTGGGTCGTCGCGGGGCAGCAGCTCGGCCTGACGGGGTCGAGCGGCAACTCGTCGTGGCCGCACCTGCACTTCACGACGATGCTGGACTTCGAGCCGACCGACCCCTGGCCCGGCCCGTGCCGGCCCGGGCCGAGCGGTTGGGCGCAGGACCCCGCCGTCGGAGACGACCTGTACGTGCGCGACTTCACCTTCAGCGCCGACGGCTTCGCCGGGCGGAGGAATCTCCCCTGGGACGAAGCGACGCGAACGGGGTCGTTCGCGTCCGGCCGCCGCAACGTCGACTTCCGCGTCGAGCTCGGGAACGCCGCGTCCGTCTCGTCCGTGAGCGTCCGCTTCGTCCGCCCCGACGGCTCGACGGCCCTCGCCGACGATCCCGCGGTCGGCTTCTCGCGCTGGCGCCAGACGTACGGCACGTGGCGCTACGCCGTCGACCTCGACGTCGTCGGCCCGTGGCGGCTGCTCGTCGCCTTCGACGGACACACGCTCGTCGACGCGCCGTTCGTCGTCGCGGCGACGAGGCTCGCCAACCGCGCCCCCATGCCGGTGACGGCGGCGCTGACGACCACTGCCGCCGGCGTCCGCGTCTGCACGGTCGCCCAGGATCTCGTGCACGAGGATCCGGACTACGACGTCGTCCGCTACCGCTACGTCTGGCGCGCAGGCGGCCGCGTCGTCCGCGCCGTCACGTCGGCCGGGCTCGCCGACGCGCTCGCGCGCACCGTCCGCGACGCCGTCTCCTGCACCGTCACCCCCTCCGACGGCCGGCTCAGCGCGCCGCCTGCGACAGCGACCGGCTGACGCGCTCGCGGACCTCGTCGGCGAGGAAGACGAGGTCGCGCACGTCCTGCGCCCGCTCGAGCTCCGCCCACTCGAGCGGCGTCGAGACCGTCGGCCACGGGAGCGCGCGGAGCGAATACGGCGCGACGAGCGACTTCGTGCGGTCGTTCTGGTTCCAGTCCACGAGCACCCTCCCCGCGCGGAGCGCGCGCTGCGGCCGGTCGGTCACCCGTGAGTCGTCCTCCGCCAGCCGCCGCGCGAGCTCGCGCGCCGCCGCCTTCGTCTCCTCGAACGGCTGGGGCTCGTCGAGCGGGACGACGACGTGCAGGCCGAGCGATCCCGAGGTCTTCGGGTGCGCGGCGGGGAACGCGTCGCGGATCGCCAGCGCGACGGGAACACAGTCGAGGACGCCTGCCGGCGGCCCCGGGTCGAGGTCGAACACGATCTGCGTCGCGCGCTCGACTTCCTCGCCGCGCGAGAGCAGCGGGTGCAGCTCGAGCCCGCCCATGTTCACGAGCCGCAGGAGGTCATCGAGCGAGTCGACGAGGCAGTAGTCCTGCGGCTTCCCCGTGCGGCCGGGGACGCGCCGCGTCCGGAAGCCGCCGCGGCACTGCGTCATGTACCAGCGCGGCCCGTCGACGCCCTCCGGGAAGCGGTAGACGGTCAGCGGGCGGTCGGCTAGATGCGGCGCGACGACCGGCCACACCGCCGCGTAGTAGTCCGCAGCGTCCCGCTTGGTGAAGCCCGCCTCCGGCCACAGCACGCGCTCGGGCGACGTGAGCGTCACGCGAGCTGCTCCAGCGTGCACGAGCGCGGGTCGCGGTCGGGCCGCCAGCGCCGCAACCGCGCCGGGTGGCGGAAGCGAAATCCGTCCAGCTGCGTGTACGCGACCTCGGCGACGCGCTCGGGCGCCAGCGGCACCCACTCGAGCGCCATCTCGCCGGGCGACCACCGCCCGGCCGCGCCGAGCAGGCGGCCGAGCGGGCTGCGCTCGAGGCCGAATCCCTGCTCCCACGGGATGGCCCTCGAGCGGGACGACGAGCGGCTCCAGCTCCGCCAGCAGGTCGCGCTTCTCCGCTGCCGAGAGGCCCGTCACGACGCCGACGTGGACGAGCGCTCCGGCGTCGTCGTGCAGGCCGAGCAGCAGCGAGCCGAGCGTCGGGCGGTCGGCGTTCCAGCGGAACCCGGCGACGACGCAGTCGGCGGTGCGGTCGCGCTTCACCTTCACCCACTCGCGCTTCCCCGGCGCGTAGGCACCGCCGCGCGCCTTCGCGAGCACGCCCTCGTGCTCGGCGAGCCACGCG
>DATHAE010000149.1:0-5810 GCA_035296805.1 Gaiellaceae bacterium
CCGTACAAGCTGCGCGTCGCGCTGTCGCTCCTCTCGCTCGTCGGGGCGACGATCGTTGCGCTCGCGCCGCCCTACCTCGTCGGGCGCGCGGTCGACGAGATCCGGCACGGCGACACGTCGCAGCTCGGGTGGCTCGTCGTCGCGTTCCTCGGCGCCGGTGTCCTCGGGATCGCGTTCGCCTACTCGCAGACCTACTTCACAGGCTGGACGGGCGAGCGGATGCTCGCCGACCTGCGGAACCACCTCTTCCGGCACCTGCAACGGCTCTCGCTCGGCTTCTTCGAGCGCAACCGGGCAGGCGTGATCATCAGCCGGCTGACCAACGACGTCGAGGCGCTCGACCAGCTCGTCACGGACGGCGTCACGTCGCTCGTGCAGAGCAGCCTGACCCTGATCGGAACCGCGGTGATCCTCTTCTGGCTCGACTGGCGGCTCGCGCTCGCGACCCTGACGGTCATGCCGCTGATGACGCTGGCGACCGCGATCTTCCGCAAGCGCTCCGGCCGCGCATACCGCTCCGTCCGCGAGACGCTCGGCGCCGTCACGGCGACGCTCGCCGAGGACATTGCAGGGATGCGCGTGCTCCAGGCGTTCACGCGCGAGCGCGCGGCGCAGGAGAACTTCCGCACCGTCAGCGACGCCTACCGCCGCGCGAACCACCAGACCGTCGTCCTGAACGGCCTGTACTTCCCGTTCGTCGACCTGCTGTCGTCGGTCGCGATGGCTGTCGTGCTCGGCTACGGCGGCTACCTCGTCTTCGACGGCGACATCTCGCTCGGCGTGCTTGTCGCTTTCCTCGGCTACCTCTCGAACTTCTTCGACCCCGTGCAGCAGCTCTCGCAGCTCTACAACACGTTCCTGTCGGCGGTCGCGGCGCTCGACAAGATCATGGACGTCCTCGACGAGGAGCCCGAGGTGCGCGACCGCGACGACGCGCGCGACCTCGATCGGATCGCCGGCCGCGTCCGCTTCGACGACGTCCGCTTCTCGTACGGGCGCGGCCCCGAGGTGCTGCACGGGATCGACCTCGACGTCGCTCCCGGAACGACGGTCGCGCTCGTCGGCCACACGGGCGCCGGCAAGTCGACGATCGCGAAGCTGATCGCGCGCTTCTACGACCCGATCGAGGGCGCAATCCGGATCGACGGCGTGGACCTCCGCGACATCCGCCAGGAGTCGCTGCGCGCGCAGCTCGGCATCGTCCCTCAGGAGGGCTTTCTCTTCGCCGGCACCGTCGCCGAGAACATCGCGTTCGGCCGGCCCGACGCGACGCGCGACGCGGTGGAGGCGGCCGCGCGCGCGGTCGGCGCAGACGAGTTCGTGACGGGCCTCGAGGACGGGTTCGAGACCCAGCTCGGCGAGCGCGGATCGCGCCTCTCGCTGGGCCAGCGGCAGCTCGTCGCGTTCGCGCGCGCTCTGCTCGCCGACCCGCGGATCCTGATCCTGGACGAAGCGACCAGCTCGGTCGACATCGGCACCGAGCGCAAGATCGAGCGAGCGCTGCGCCGCCTCCTCCACGGCCGGACGGCATTCATCATCGCGCACCGCCTGTCGACGATCCGCGACGCCGACCTGATCGTCGTCCTCGAGCACGGCCGCGTGGTCGAGCAGGGGTCCCACGAGGAGCTGCTCGCGCGGCGCGGGCTCTACACGGAGCTCTATGGTGACTGGGCCGCGGACGTGGCGTGACCGGTCCGGCCGACGCGGCGCGCCAGAATGGGCACATGCGCACCCCAGCTCCCCGCCGGAACGCCGTCGCGGGCGCGGTTGCGCTCGCCGTGCTCGCGGTGGTCGCGGCCCCCGGACCGGCGGCGGCGGCGCCTGCGACCCAGAAGTCGATCTTCTTCCCGTTCCACGGCTCGCTCCTCGCCCGCGGCATCACCGTCGAGCGCAACGTCGCCGGATCCTGCAGCAGCGCGTCCGAGCTCGCGAGACGGTGGGACGCGTGGTCGTGTACCGCCGGCGGACGCGCCTACGACCCCTGCTTCTCGAGCAGTCGCACGAAGGTCGGCGCAATCGCCGTCTGCATGACGTCGCCGTGGTCGCGGGCGACGCTGCTCGAGCTCCGCCGGTCACTGCCTCTCGCGCTCGCGAACGTGGTCGGCGACCCGCGCACTCACGCCCCGTGGGCGTTGACGCTCGCGACGCGCGAGCGCTGCGCGCTCTCGACGACGCGTCTCGGAACGATCGCCGGCGAACGCGTCAACTACGCCTGCGCCGGCAGCGCGCTGCTGACCGGCCTGCCGAACCGGACGCGGCCCGCGTGGACGATCCGCCGTGCGGCGACGATCGGAGCGCGAACCACCCGACGCGTCGTCGTCGCACGCGCCTGGTGGTAAGGCGTCGTCCCGTGGCTTAAGATCGCGCCGTGAGCGCGCGCGAGGTCATCGGCGGCGGGTGGGACATCTTCAAGCGCTTCTGGCGCCACCTGATCCCGATCGCGCTCGTCGTGTACCTCGCGATCTCGCTGCTCGCGCTCCTCCTGACCCTGATCGCCGGCGTCCTCGGGGCGATCATCAGCCTGTTCGTGTCCATTGCCGGCGTGTTCTGGCTGCAGGCGGCGCTCGTCGAAGCCGTCCGCGACGTGCGGGACGGGCGCGCCGACCTCTCGATCGGCGAGACGCTGCGGCGCACGTGGCCGCGCGTGCCGACGGTCGCCGTCGCAGGTCTCTTCGCCGGATTCGCGATCGCGGTCGGGTTCCTTCTGCTGATCGCGCCGGGCCTCTTCCTGCTCACGATCTGGAGCCTGATCGTCCCGGTAATCGTGCTCGAGGGGCGCGGCGTGATGGAGTCGTTCGGGCGCAGCCGCGAGCTCGTGTCCGGCTACGGCTGGACCGTGTGCGGCGTCGTCGTCCTGACGTTCCTGCTCCTGATCGCCGTGAGCATCGTCGTCAGCATCATCCTGAGCCCACTCGACGACGCGGTTCAGCGGTACGTCTCGGATGTGATCTCGAACACCGTCTTCGCGCCGTTCGTCGCGGCCACGTGGACGCTGATGTACTTCCGGCTCCGCGAGCTGAAGGAGCCGGCGCCTGAGTCCGTCGCGCCCGGCGCGGCGTTCCGCGAGGCATAGACCGGGCGATGAGCCAGGGAAGCTGGGGGTTCGACCCCGACGCCGAGGATGCAATGCGCACCTCGGCCCTCGACATCCCGGCTGCGCGGACGTACGACCTCGCAAGTTGGGGGCGGCGCGTCGGCGGCTACCTCGTCGATGTCGTGGTGCTCATGCTGGGACTGGTCGCGGTGGGGATCGGCTTCGCGATCAGCGACGCGCTCGGGGCAATCTTGATCGTCGTCTGGATCGCCGCGGGCCTCCTCGGGTACTGGGTGCTGTTCGAGGGCAGCGCGTCGGGGCAGACGCCCGGCAAGCGCGCCGTCGGGATCCGCGTGCGCGCAGACGACGGCGGGCGCGCCGGCTACGGGAAGGCGCTCGTGCGGAACCTCGTCGCGCGGGTGATCGGGCTGTTTCCGTTCGTCGGCCTGATCGACGTGCTCTGGCCGCTCTGGGACAACAGGAACCAGTGCCTGCACGACAAGGCCGCTTCGACGATCGTCATTCGCACGTAGCGGCCTCCGCGTAGGCTCACGTCGTGGAGCTCGACCCCGAGACGCAGGAGCGCATCGACGAGCCGGTTTCGGAGGAGGCGCAGCGCGAGACGCGCCTGACGCCGGCCGAAGCCGTCGCGCACATGCGGATCCGCGTGCCGGAGCGCGGGAACCGCAAGCTCCGGCACGTCGTCGAGCGCGTCAACCGTGACGAGCAGCTGAAGGGCTGGTGGCACGTGGCGAACGTCAACGCGGTCGCGCGGATGGGGATCAACGACCACTCGTGGGTGCACATCCAGATCGTCACGAACATCGCGCTGAAGCTCCTGCGGCAGCTCACGAAGCACGCGATCGAGCCCGCGATGGTGACCGACTACGGGATGACGCGCGACGACGCCGAGGTCGTAGTCGCGCTGACCGCGCTCACGCACTGCATCGGGATGTCGGTGCACCGGCAAGGCCACGAGGACTTCTCGCTCTTCCTCGCCGAGCCCAAGCTGCGCGAGCTGCTGGACGGCCTCTACGACGAGCCGGATCTGACCGTCGTCGTATCCGACGTGCTGCAGGGCATCATCAGCCACCGCGCCGACGGCGAGCCGCTGACGCTCGAGGCGGGGATCCTCCGCGTCGCCGACGCGCTCGACATGGAGCAGGGCCGCTCGCGGATCGCGTTCGAGCACGGGCGGATCGGGATTCACTCGCTCTCCGCCGCGGCGATCGAGGACGTCGCGATCGGCGACGGCGAGGAGAAGCCGATCCGGATCGAGATCACGATGAACAACTCCTCCGGCATCTACCAGGTCGACGGACTGCTGAAGGCGAAGCTCCGCGGCTCGGGCCTGGAGCCGCACGTCGAGGTGGTCGCGCACATCGACACCGAGGCCGAGAAGCGCCTCGTCCCGCTCTACCGCCTCGAAATCTGAGCGCTACAATCCCGGCGCCTTGCGGGATCGTCTAATGGTAGGACGCCTGACTCTGGATCAGGTAGTCTAGGTTCGAATCCTAGTCCCGCAGCCTCACGGAAGTCCTGCAAAGGGCGGATTCGCGCTTTCTATGTAGCCAACGCGACGCTCCGTCCCCGCACCGGCGACGTTGACCGCGCTTGAATGCGCGCGGCGCGCGAGGTCTAATCGGTCGACCAATGCCCGTCGCCGTCGTAGAGCCGCGAGTGGAAGCGCCCTTCGAGGTCGCGCTTCGCATCGAGGAGCGCGCCGAGCTCGAGCGCGTCCCCGCGCGGCTCGGGCTGGACGCCGACCGGCCGTGCCTCGTCCTCGTCGGCGGTGCCGACGGTCTCGGGCCGGGTGACCTCGACGCGCTCGCGCGCCTGTTCACGGACGTGCTGGCGCCGCTCGCAGCGACGCTCGGCGCCGTCGTCGTCGACGGGGGTACGGATACCGGCGTCATGAGGCTGATGGGGCGTGCCCTCGCCGCGGCCGGCCGCCCGTTCCCGCTCGTCGGCGTCGTGCCGGTGGCGCTCGCCACCGGGCTCGAGCCGAACCACTCGCATTTCGTGCTCGTTCCCGGGACGGTCTGGGGGGACGAGACCCCGTGGCTCGCGGCGGTCGCGACGACTCTCGCGGGCGCGCAGGAGTCGGCGACGCTGCTCCTGAACGGCGGCGAGATCTCATGGGCGGACGTGGAGGCAAGCGTCGCAGCGGGGCGACCGGTCGTCGCCGTTGCAGGAAGCGGTCGGACGGCCGACGCGCTCGCGGCCGCCGTGCGAGGCATACCGGGCGACCGACGCGGTGCCGGCCTCGCCGCTTCCGGGCTCGTCCACGTCGCCGACCTCGCGGATCGTCGCGAAATCGAGCGGCTCCTCCTCGACCTCCTGCGCTCGTGAGCGGCTCGTCGAGCTGGCTGAGCGAGACGTTCGAGTCGTTGATCGACGGCCTCGTGATCGACGAGCGGAAACGCGACTTCATCCGCCGGCGCTGGCTCGAGCAGGTCGTGTGGATGGAGGACAAGGCCGCCCGTGCCAAGCGCCGCTATTTCCAGCTTCGGCTGACGACGGTGATCGGCGCGGTCCTGATCCCGGCCCTCGTCAGCCTCGACTTCGCGAACAGCGACATCGACACCGTAGCCAGGATCGCGACGTGGTTGGTCAGCCTCCTCGTCGCCGTGAGCGCCGCTGTGGAACAGCTCTTCCACTTCGGGGCGACCTGGCGCAACTACCGGCAGACCGTCGAGCGGCTGAAGGCCGAGGGGTGGCAGTACTTCCAGCTGATCGGCGACTACGGCGTCGACGGCAGCACGCACGACACCGC
>DATHAE010000150.1:0-11992 GCA_035296805.1 Gaiellaceae bacterium
CGGCCGGCGAACCTGTTCGTCGCGGCGTTCATCGGGTCGCCGGCGATGAACCTCGCGCACGCCCGTCTCGACGGCGATCGCGTCGAGCTTGCGGGCTTCCGGATCCCGCTCGACCGCGACCGGCGCCCGGCCGCCGCGCCCGGCGAGCTCGTCGTCGGCGTCCGTCCAGACGCGTTCGAGGACGCGGCCTTCGCCGATCCGTCGCTGCCGCAGATCGACGTGACGCCGACCGTGCTCGAGGAGCTCGGGTCCGACATCCACGTCTTCTTCCGGGTCGACGCGGCGCCGGTGCTCGTGGACGACGTCCTGCAGGCATCCGACGACGAGGACTCGGCGCTCCTCGGCGACGACGACGTGTTCTTCAACGCCCGCGTCGACCAGCGCAGCACGGCCCGCGTCGGCGTCGCGATGCGCCTCGCGATCGACCGCGCGCGGCTGCACTTCTTCGACGCCGCGACGGGCGAGAACGTGGCGGCGGCGACCCCGCGCACCGCCGCCGCCGCGACCGCTCAGTAGGTCGAAGCCCGCATCGGCCTCACGCCGGGGTGAGGCCGTGGCGCCGCATGACCGCGGCGAGCTCGGCGCGATCGGGCGGGCCGCCGGCCGCGGCGTCTGCGACGGCGGCGAGCTCGCGGAAGTAGTCGGGCCCGAGGATCCCCGGAGTGACGACCGCGAGTGTGGTGGCGTCGACTTCGCCCTCGTTCTCGAACCGGTGCACGACGCCCCGCGGAATGCATAGAACCTCGCCCTCTCCGACCTCGACGCGCTCGCCGCCGATCGTCCACACGAGCGTTCCGCGAAGGCCGTACAGCGTCTCCTCGTACCCGTCGTGGCTGTGTGACGGCGGCGCCGGCGACCCGGCCGGCACGTCGAACTCGAACAGGGCGACCGAACCGTTCGAGGTGGCGCCCTCGACGAGGAACCTGATCGCGATCCCGCCGATCCTGATTTCCTCACCCGTTGCCGTCGACATGGTGCGACTCCTTCCGTAGCTGGTAAAGTCGCTTTACCCTACATGGCCGCATCAAATCCGTCAAGTCGTTTTACTACTTCGCCGGGGGCATCGCCTCCGGGCCCGCCGCTGATCGGCGCGCTCCTCCGCCTGGCGTCCGAGACCGTCCGGCGCAGGATGCTCGAGAGCCTTCACGCCCACGGCTTCGACGACCTCGACCCACACCACCTGAACGTCCTCCAGTACCCGGGGCCGGACGGGGCGCGGCCGTCCGAGCTGGCGGCCCAGCTTCGCATCAGCAAGCAGGCGCTCAACTACAAGCTCGGTGAGCTCGAGCGCCTCGGCTACCTCGAGCGGCGTCCCGACGCGGACGACCTGCGGTCGCGGCGCATCTTCCTGACCGCCCGAGGTAGCGAGCTGGTCCCCGTCATCCGGGACGCCGTCCGGGAGACCGAGCGCGAGTGGGCGGCCGCGCTCGGCGCGGACCGGCTCGAGCAGCTGCGCGCGCTCCTGCTCGAGTTGCACGACCTCGAGTCGAGGTCGTAGCCGCCGACGGCGGCTAAGCGACTCCGGCTGGTGCGCGGGCCGGGGCGAGTTCCTCGCCGAACTTGGCGCGCCGCACGAACCGGCCGATGCCGGGCGAGGCGACCAGTGCGCCGTTCTCGACGAGCATGTTGCCGCGCAGGAGGACGACGTCGGGCGACCCCGTAACCCGCGTCCCCTCGAACAGGTTGTAGTCGACCTTCGAGTGGTGCGTCGACGCCGAGATCGTCACCTGCTTCTCCGGGTCGAAGACGACGATGTCCGCGTCCGAGCCGATCGCGAGCGTGCCCTTGCGCGGGTACAGCCCGAACAGCTTCGCGGGGTTCGTCGCCAGGAGCTCGACCATCCGGTTGAGCGAGATCCGCCCTTCGCGCACGCCGAAATTGTGGATCATCTGGAGCCGGTTCTCGATCCCGGGGCCGCCGTTCGGGATCTTGGAGAAGTCGTCGCGCCCGAGCGTCTTCTGGCCGTCCCACAGGAACGCGCAGTGGTCGGTCGAGATCGCGCTCAGCACGTCCGTGCGGACGGCGTTCCAGAGCACGTCCTGGTTCGCCTTCGCCCGCGGCGGCGGCGTGTAGACGAACTTCGCGCCCTCGAAGTCCGGCCGCTCGAGGAAAGTGTCGTCGACGAAGAGGTACTGCGTGCACGTCTCGCCCCAGACGTTCCAGCCCTTCTCGCGCGCGAGCGCGATCGGCTCGACCGACTCGTTGCAGGACACGTGGACGACGTAGAGCGGTGCCCCGGCGACGCGCGCGAGCTGGATCGCGCGGTTCGTCGCCTCGCCCTCCGTCTCCGGCGGCCGCGTGAGCGCATGCCAGTGCGGCTCCGTGTGGCCCTCTGCGAGCGCCCTCTTCACGAGCACGTCGATCGCGTCGCCGTTCTCGGCGTGCACCATCACGAGCGCGCCCGTCTCGGCGGCGACCTCCATCGTCCTGAAGAGCGTCTCGTCGTCGACCATCAGCGCGCCCTTGTAGGCCATGAAGAGTTTGTACGAGGTGATCCCCTGCTCCGGGAGCGACGCGAGCTCCTCGAGCGTCCCGCCGAGGCGGAGGTCGGTGACGGCCATGTGGTAGCCCATGTCGATCACCTGCTTGCCGTCGGCCTTCGCCTTCCAGTCGTCGATCGCGTCGGCGAAGCTCCGCCCTGCGGGCTGGATGATGAAATCGACGTGGCAGGTCGTGCCGCCGAACGCCGCCGACGTCTGCCCCGACTCGACGTCGTCGATCGTCGTCGTGCCGCCGAACGGCATGTCGAGGTGCGTGTGCGGGTCGACGCACCCGGGGAGCACATACTTTCCGGAGGCGTCGATGACTTTGTCGGCGTGCATGTCGAGCGACTCGCCGATGAGGGAGATTCGCTCGCCGTCGATGAACATGTCTGCGACGTAGTCGTCGGCCGCTGTGATGACGCGGCCGCCCCTGATCAGCACGGACATCGGTTCTCCCTTCGCGAAGATGTGGTGCCGAGACTCTAGTGGCCGGCGGCGACCGCGAGCCCCAGCTCGAAGAGCCGCCGCAGCGTCGCGGCCCCGTCGGCCTCGACCGCGGCAGGATCGAGGCCCGTCGCCTCGGCGACGTCGCCTACGAGCGTGCTCAGCGGAGCGGTTCCGTCGAGCCGGAAGAGGACGTGGACCGCGTGCGGCGCGACCGTCGCGGCAACGCCGATCCCCCCGTCCAGCACGATCGACGCCCCACCGACGCGGTACTCACCGCCCACGTACTCGAGCCGCTGGTCGAGACGGTGGCCGTCGACGAGCTCCAAAGGGATCGCGGCGACGTCGAGCCCCGACGCGAGCGCGTCCTGCGCTTCGAAGACGCGCGCGATCTGGTCGCCCGCTCGCGGTCCCGGCGGAAGCGGCATCTCGTCGGCGCGGACCCAGGTCGCGCCGGCGCTCCGCCGGAGCACGATCGCCCCGGTCGTGATCGCGGCGATCCCTTCGCGGACGTAGTACGACCGCCACCGCTCGATCGTGCCGGCGAACTCGTCGACGTCGCGGCGGAGGCCGAGGTTCCAGCGCGCTGCGTACGTACCCGGATCATCGGTGCCGTGGCGGAGGAGCCACGCGTCGCAGCCGCGGCCTTCGACCCACGCGCGCGGCCGGGCCGACCAGTCCTCGTCCGTCGTGTGCACCCAGCTCGCGACGACGGTTGCGAACCCGCCCGCGCGCAGATGAGCCGCCGCCCCCTGCACGACCGTCTCCGAGATCGTGTCGCCGCGACTGCCTGCGTCGCGGTAGACGAACGACGTGTCGGGGGAGACGACGAACGGCGGGTTCGAGACGATGAGGTCGAAGCTGTCGCCCTCGACGGCTGCGAAGAGGCTGCCCTCGCGGAGGTCGACGTTGCGGGTGCCGTTGAGCGTGACGTTCGTGCGTGCGTACCGGAGCGCGCGCGGGTTGATGTCGGTCGCGACCACGCGCTGTGCGTGGCGCGACGCGAGGAGCGCCTGCGCGCCCGAGCCGGTGCCGAGGTCGAGCGCGGCGTCGACCGGGCGGCGGACGGTCAGCGACGCCAGCGTCCGCGTCGCGGCCCCGACACCGAGCACGTGGTCCGGGCGGAGAACGTCGGCGTCCTCGGGATCGTGGGCGACGAGCAAGCCCTCGAACGGCGCGATCCGGACGACTGCGCGCAAACGCCCGTCGCTCTCGGCGAGGATCCCGTCGCGCTCGAGGTCCGCGAGCTGGAGCGGCTCGAAGGCTCGCCTCGCCTCGTCCTGATCAACCGAGCCGCCGAGCACGAACAGCCGCGCCAGGACCGCGATCGCGGCGCCGGAAGGCCTCGCGCGGATCGCGTCGGCGACCCCCTCCTCGGTGAAGCCGGCGCCGCGGAGGAGCGAGCCGAGCTCCCCCGCGGTCGCATGGTTACTCCTTGAAGAAGATGAACTCAGTGTTGCCGGGGAATTTGAGTTCTGCGAGCTTCACGATCGCGGGCTGCTCGTGGATCTTCATGATGCAGCATTCGAACACTCCGCCCGTCGCCCCCGGGAACTCGTTGAACTCGAGCTTGACGAACGCCGTGTTCAACCCCGGCACGTTGAACTGCGGCTCGCACTCGAGGCACACGTCGTCGGCCGCTGCTGCGGGTGCGCCGGCGAGCGACGCCGCCGCAAGTACCGAAACCGCAGCCGGACCGAGCAAGAGTCTCGACTTCGCCATTCCGCCTCCCTCCACGGTGGAGCGTCCGACTCTCCTCCTCCGCCGCGGCCGCGCCAAGCGCGGGCGGGCCGGCCCGGGGTGGTGCCCCGGGGCGGCCCGCCCGCCGTTCTACTTCCCTCCCTCTGTGACCTGGACGGTCGCGGGCTTCCACTTCGCGCCGTAGACGTCGACCTTCGCCTTCTTCAGCTGGTCGAGCGCCCTGTCGGCGTACTGGTAGGTGACCGCATCCTTGATCACGGGCGCCTTCTTGATCACGCCGTAGGTCTTCGCGATGTTCGCGGTCTGGGCGACCGACTTGTTCGCGACATGACCGATGCCGAAGGAGTTCGGCCAGATCAGCTTGTTGATCTCGTTCATCATCCAGGTCTGGTGGCCCTTGCCGAGCAGTGAGCCGTTCTTGAGGACGATGTTCACGCAGTCGGCCTGGTGGTCGCGACAGTAGATCCAGCCCTGGAACGACGCCCGCAGGAACTTGACCGACGTCGCCTTGTTCGTGGCGCTTCGGAGCCAGTCCGCGCGGACGAAGACGTTGTCCTCGAGCATCGCCGTCCCGACCGACGGGCTGCTCATCTTGAAGACGTTCAGGTCGGAGAGCTGGTACAGCTTGTCGGTGCTCGGATTCTTCGTCTCGAGCACCTGCGCGAGCTCGTTGTAGGTCATCGCCGCCGCCGCGTCGACCTGCTTCTTCAGGAAGAGGTCCATGTTGAACGGCTGGTTGACGATCGTGACGTCGCCCTTGTCGGTGTGGTCGATGCCGTTCTTCTGCAGGGCGGCGAACAGCTCGGGCTCGTTGCCGCAGCACCAGACGCCGACCTTCTTCCCGCGCATCTTCTTGATCGTGTTGATGCCGCTGTCCTTCCAGGTCAGCTCGGTCATGCCGCTCTTGTTGAACACCTGCGCGATCGACACGAGCTTGCTCCCCTTCTCGCGCGTCGCAAACAGGTTCGGAAGCCAGTCGATGCCGAAATCGGCGCGCTTCCCCGCAACCACCAGCTCCGGCGTGATGCTCGGGCCGCCGACCTTGATCGAGACGTCGAGGCCGGCCTTGCGGTAGTAGCCCTTCTCGAGCGCCGCGTAGTAACCGGCGAACTGTGCCTGCGTCACCCACTTCAGCTGCAGCGTCACCTTCGTGAGCTTCTGCTGCTTCGGCGATGCCGTCGCCGCCATCGCCCCGAACACCGCGGCGGCCGCGCAGGCCAGCGCGAGCGCGGCCACGACCCAGTGCTTACGCCTCATTCGCCTTCCCCTTTTCTCTCGTGCGGCGCCCCGCGGCCGCGTCGGTTGCCATTGTGGTTCATTTTCATTCCGAGCGAAAGCTGCGCGCCGAGGGCGCCCAGCCGGTCGTGAAGTGCTCGACGAGCGCGACGGCGCCGTAGAACGCGATCCCGAACGCGCTCGCGAGCCCGATCCCGGCCCAGGCGCGCGGGAAGTTGAAGAGCTGCGAGTCGTTGAGGATGCTGACGCCGAGCGCGTTCGTCGGCCCGCCGAAGTACTCGCCGACGATCGCGCCGATCATCGAGAGCACCGCCGCGACCTTCAGCCCCGTGAACATGAACGGGAGCGCGCTCGGGAGCCGCACGCGGCGGAAGATCGCGAACTCGCCGCCGGCATACGACCGCATCAGCTCGATCGACGACGGATGCACGGAGGTGAGGCCGCGCATCGTGTTGATCATCGTCGGGAAGAAGCAGAGCACCGCCGCGATCGCCATCTTCGAGACGGGGTTCAGGAGCCCGAACCAGTTGTTGGTGATCGGCGCGAACGCGATGATCGGCACGGCGTTCGCCGCGATCGCGATCGGGAGCAGCCCGGCGCCGATGACGCGGAAGCGCGCGAGCAGGAGCGCGGCGAGGATCCCGAGCCCGGAGCCGATGGCGAAGCCGCCGGCGGCTTCCTTGAAGGTGTAGACGGCCGCATCCCAGAGCGCCGCCTTGTCGTCCCAGAACGAGGTCGCGATGTCGGACGGCTTCGGCAGCAGGAACGTCTCGACGTCGAACAGGGTCGTCAGCCCCTGCCAGAGACCGATCCCGAGCGTGAAGACCACGATCGCCGGGATCCAGTCGCGCGCGCGCCGGCCGATCTCGCCGGCGGTCCCGGGCGGGATCGGCTCGACGACGGCCCCGCTCAATACAGATCCTCGGCCGCCGCTGGTCGCGCGGCGTCGCCGCGCCCGGCCGCGAGCGCCTCGCGCACGGAGGTCACGAGCTCGAAGAAGCGCGGCTCCTCGCGCGTCGTCGCGGTCCGCGGCTGCGGCAGGTCGACCTCGATCACCTCGGCGATCCGGCCCGGCCGCGCCGACATGACGACGACGCGCGTCGAGAGGAAGACCGCCTCGGGGATCGAGTGGGTGACGAAGACGACCGTGCTGCCGGCCTTCGCCCAGATCTGGAGCAGCTCCATGTTCAGGCGCTCGCGCGTCATCTCGTCGAGGGCGCCGAACGGCTCGTCCATCAGCAGCAGCGCGGGGTCGAACGAGAGCGCGCGCGCGATCGAGACGCGTTGCTGCATCCCTCCCGAGAGCTGCCAGGGCCGGTTCGACTCGAACCCCGTCAGCTCGACCAGCTCGAGCATCTCCTTCACCCGCGCCTGTCGCTTCGCCCGGTTCCAGCGCAGCATCTCGAGCGGCAGCGAGACGTTGCGCGCGACCGTGCGCCAGTCGTAGAGCACGGAGTCCTGGAAGACGATCCCGTAGTCGTGGTCGAGCCGCGCCTGGTGTGCGGCCTTGCCGTTGACGAGCACGGTGCCGCTCGTCGCCGGGATCAGGTCGCCGATGATCCGCAGGAGCGTCGACTTGCCGCAGCCCGAGGGGCCGATCAGCGACACGAATTCGCGCGCCTCGATCTCCAGGTCGATCTCCTGCAGCGCGGTGACGCCCGTGCGGAACGACTTCGTCAGGCCGCGGATCTCGACGACGCGCGACGGCGCGGCGGTCACGCGATGTTCTCCGGCGCGCGGCGGAGCACGAGCCGCTCCGTGATCGCGACGAGCGCGAAGAAGGAGATCCCGAGCGCGGCGCAGATGACGTTCGTCGCCCACAGGAAGGTCGGCTGCAGCGAGTAGTACTGGTTGAAGTTGACGATTGCGCCGCCGAGCCCCTCCTGAATCGACGCCGGCGTCTCGCCGATGATCGCGCCGATCACGCTTGCCGTCGCGGAGATCCGCAGGGCGACGAAGATGTACGGCAGCGACGCCGGCACGCGCAGCCGCCAGAGGACGTGCCAGCGGCTCGCGGCGTACGAGTGCATCAGCTCGAGCGCGCGGGCGTCGACCGACTTCAGCCCGCGCAGGGTGTTGATCGCGACGGGGAAGAACGTGAGGTACGCGGCGAGGATCGCGACTGACTTCCAGCCCTCGACGCCTTTCGAGCCGAGGCCGACGACGACCATCGGCGCGATCGCGAGAATCGGCACCGTCTGCGAGGCGACGATGTAGGGCAGGAGCCCACGCTCGAGCAGGCGCGAGTGCGCGAGCACGACCGCCAGCGCGAACCCGATCGCCGCACCGAGCAGGAAGCCCGCGAGCGCCTCCTTGGCGGTGAACCACGCCGCGTCGAGCAGCGGGTGGATCAGCGCTGGGCCGCCCGCGGTCGCGGGGTCGCCGAACGCGCCGACGATGTCGTGGAGGTGCGGCATCGTCGTGTCGTCGACGACGAACGGCCACGTCCAGCCGGTCGTCTCCCAGAGCCACTTGTACCCCTCCCACAGGCCCCAGAGCGCGGCGAGCACGAGCACGATCGTGGCGGCGCGTGTCGCCGCGACGCGCCGGGCGACGCCCCGGTGACGGCGCTCCTCGGAAGGGCTCGCAGCGGCAACCTGCGCCATCGCGCCAATCTAACCACGTTGTAGAGTCGCCGCCCATGGCGTTTTCTCCCGCCCGGACAGTGGAGGAGCTGCGCGAGCTCCGGGAGCTGACGGGGGACGCCGAGGGTGCGCAGCGGGTCGCCTGGACCGAGACGTGGGAGCGCGCGCGGGAGTGGCTGCGGGCGAAGGTCGCGCCGGTCGGCGCCGAGCTCGAGGTCGACGAGGCGGGGAACCAGTGGTTCACGCTGCGCGGGCGGTCGGAGCGGGCGCTCCTGATCGGCGGTCACATCGACTCGGTGCCGAACGGGGGGTGGCTGGACGGCTGCCTGAACGTGCTGGCCGGCGTCGAGGTGCTGCGGCGGATCGCGGAGGAGGGCGAGCCGCCGGTCACGGTCCGGCTCGTCGAGTGGGCCGACGAGGAGGGCGCCCGGTTCGGCCGCTCGCTCTTCGGCTCGTCGGCGGCCGCCGGCTCGATGGCCGACCAGGACGAGCTGCGCGCGCTGACGGATCGCGAGGGCGTCGCGCTGCCGGACGCGCTGCGCGAGCACGGGGTGGAGCTCGACCGCGCGCTCGAGGCGCGCTCGCAGCTCGAGAACGCTGGGGCGTACCTCGAGCTGCACATCGAGCAGGGGCCGGTGCTCGAGTCGCTGGACCTGCCGCTCGGGGTGGTGCTCGGGACGTTCGGCGTCGAGCGCTCGCGGATCACGTGGCGCGGCCAGGCCGCGCACGCCGGGTCGACGCCGATGGACAGGCGCCGCGACGCGCTCGCCGGCGCCGCGAAGCTCGCGCTCCACATCCGCGACATCGCGCGCGAGGTCGGCGACGGCGCGGTCTGCACCTCCGGCGGCGTGGTGACGCGGCCCGGGATCGTGACGTCGGTCGTCGAGACCGCCGAGCAGCTGCTCGACCAGCGTCACCTCGACGCGACGAAGCTCGCGCGGATGCTCTCGCTGGCGAAGGAGGCGTCGGAGCGGTTCGCGGAGGAGGAACGGATCGACGTCGAGTGGGAGCGGATCTGGAACATCGAGCCGATCCCGTTCCACGAGACGCTGATCGGGTTCGCCGACGAGGCGGTCGCGGCGGTTGCGGGGCAGTCGCACCGGCTCCCGTCGGGCCCGCTGCACGACGCGGCCGAGGTCGCACGCGCCGGCGTTCCAACGGTGATGCTCTTCGTCCAGTCCCTGCGCGGCCTCTCGCACACGAAGCTCGAGGACACGAAGCCCGAGCACCTCGAGTTGAGCGTCCGGGCGCTCGACCGCCTCGCGTCGAAGACGCTCGACTGGCTCGCCGCCTCGGCGTAGCGCTCACTCGGGCCGGACGACGCAGTACTTCGCCGCCGCGAAGTCGCCGTTCCGACCGAGCTCCTCGAGGCGGAGCTCGATTCGGCGCGGCAGGAGCGGCGCGCCCGCGCCCAGCGTCACCGGCGCGATCGAGACGATCACCTCGTCCAGCAGCCCCGCGTCCGCGAACTGGCCGGCGAGGTCGCCGCCGCCGACGATCCAGACGTTGCGGGGGGCGGCCGCGCGAACCATCTGCTCGTGCACGACCGAGACGTCTGCGCTCGTGAACTCGACCCGCGCGCGCGGAACGACGGGAAGCCGCCGGTGCGTGAAGACCCAGCACGGCACGTCGTACGGCCACATCCACTCCGCCGGATCCTTGCCGGCGAGCTCGTGGTCGAGGATCCACTCGTACGTCGTCGACCCCATCGCGAGCGCACCGACCTCGCCCATGAAGTCCCGATAGTTCTGCGGCCCATGCTCCTCCTGGTTGCGCGTGAACAGCCATTCGAGCGAGTTGTCCGTGTCGGCGATGAACCCGTCGAGCGAGGTTGCCGTGTAGTACTGCGTCAGCATCGGTCGCGCCGGGAGTGTCGCGGATTCCGAGCTGGATGCGCCTGCGCGCGTGACGGTCGGAGTGGCATGCTCGCGTCGATGGTTCCCGAGTCGCAGCTGGTCTCGACAGAGCATGGGCTCGTGCCGAAGGGTGAAGGCTGGTTCGTGCTCAACGCGTGCGAGGCCCAGTGGTGGCGCCGCGAGGGGCGCGGCGTTCTCTGCGAGTTCGAGGGCGCCGGCTTCGAGGGCGCGACCGATTTCTTGCAGCTCGGGATCAACATGACCGTTCTCGCTCCCGGTGAGCCGATGGCGATGTACCACTGGGAGAACGACCAGGAGGACTTCCTCGTGCTCGCCGGCGAGGCGCTGCTGGTCGTCGAGGGTGAAGAGCGCCTGTTGCGAAAGTGGGACTTCGTGCACTGTCCTGCTGGGACGAATCATGTGATCGTCGGCGCCGGTGAGGCTCCGTCCCTCGTCCTCGCCGTCGGCGCCCGCGACCGCTCGACCGGTGCGGACTGGGGTGCCTACACCGTGGATGAAGCTGCGCGACGCCACGGCGCGGGCGTCGAGCGGGAGACGACCGACGCGGTCGAGGCGTATGCCCGATTCGAGCGAAGCGCCCTCACCCGATACCGCGACGGCTGGCTTCCCGACTAGAGGCCGCGCCCGTGAAGTGGTCGGAGTTCGCGACGCACGACGAGGGACCGCTGGTTGCGGGCCGTCGCGCCGGCAACGGGCCGCCGGTTCTCCTGCTGCACGGCGGGCCCGGGCTCGGTTTCGACTATCTGCGGGATCTCGCCGACGAGCTCGCAGAGGAGAACGACGTCGCGTGGTACCAGCAGCGGGGGCTCGCGCCGTCGGCGGCGGAAGGGCCGTACACGGTGGCTGCGGATGTCGGCGATGCCCGCCGTGTCCTGGACGCGCTCGGCTGGGACAAGGCGTACGTCGTGGGCCACTCGTGGGGCGGGCACCTCGCCTTGCACGTCGCGGAGGCGTTGCCGGAGCGTCTCCTCGGCGTGCTTGCGGTGGATCCGCTCGGGTCGGTGGGCGATGGACGCTGGCCGGAGTTCGACGAGGAGATCTTCCGTCGGACGCCCGAGCCCGTGCGCGTGCGGGCTCGCGAGTTGGACGAGCTGGCCTCGAGTGGCGCAGCCGACGACGACCTCGCGCTCGAGCAGATGCGCCTCGTCTGGTCCGCGTACTTCGCGGATCCGGGGGCCGCACCGCCGATGCCGAAGCTGCGAATGGCGAGCGAGCGCTCTGCGCAGATGGGGCAGTCGATCGTGGCCGAGCTGCCGGCGCTCGAGGCTGGGTTAGGACAGATTCGCCTGCCCGTCGGCTTCGTTCATGGCTCACGGAGCCCGATGCCGGTCGCGGCGTCAACGGACGCCGCGGAGCGGATTCCGGGTGCCTGGGTCGAGGTGGTCGACGGAGCGGGTCATTTCATATGGGTCGAGGCGCCCGGCGCCGTCCGCGCCTCGCTTCGGCGCCTTGCGGTCGCCTAACGGAAGGGCTGAAACGGCGCTGCCTCGCCGTGTCAGATCGATTTCCAGAAGACGGTCGTGTCGCACGGCCGTCCGTCGGGGTAGAGCGCGTACCCCGGGATGACGCCGACCTTCGTCCAGCCGAGTCGCTCGTAGAGGCGCTCGGCGTCGTCGCCGGTCACCGTGTCCAGCACGAGCAGCGTCCTCCCCTCTGCGCGGGCCTC
>DATHAE010000151.1:0-4681 GCA_035296805.1 Gaiellaceae bacterium
GCTCGGGGTTCGCGAACCCGCACCTCGCCCGGCACCGGCTGATCCTGCTCTGCGCGCACGGCTACTCGTCGAGTCTCGCTGCGGCGTCGCTCGTCGACCTCGGTCTCGAGGACGCGGGCGACGTCGAGGGCGGCTTCGAAGCATGGTGCGAGGCGCTGCTGCCCGTCTCCGCCGCGCCCGCGCCGAGGGCCGGTCGGCCCGGAATGGGCGGCCCGGCGTGACGGCGACGGTCGCGGTCGACCGCGAGCGCCTGGTCGAGACCGCGAGCGCGATGATCGACGTCCACAGCGTCACCGGCGACGAGCAGCGGATGGCGGAGCTGATGGTCTCGCTCTACGAGCAGCTCGGCCTCCAGGTGCAGTGGCAGCAGGTCGAGGACGGCCGCGCGAACGCGCTCGGCACGTGGGGCGGCGCCGGAGGCGGCAAGACGCTGATGCTCAACGGGCATCTGGACACGTCGTACTCAGGGCGCGAGCCGTGGCTGAAGGACGTGCCCGGCTTCCAGCCGCAGGCGTTCGTGCGCGACGGACGCCTGTACGGCCTCGGGATCTCGAACATGAAGGGTGCGCTCGCCTGCTACGTCGAGGCCGTCCGCGCGTTGCAGGAGGCGGGCGTGCGGCTGCGCGGGGACGTGCTCGTCGCGGCCGTATGCGGCGAGATCGAGAAGACACAGTACGGAGACGCGCAGGGCGCGGAGTACCGCGGCTACGCGGCGGGAACGCGCTATCTCGTCTCGCACGGCGGCGTCGCCGACATGTGCCTGCTCGGCGAGCCGACCGAGGGGAAGGTGGTGCTCGGCCACTTCGGCGCGGTGTGGCTGCGGATCCGCACGCACGGCGACTTCATCCACACCGCGTTCAGCGAGGGGCGGCGAGACCGGAACTCGATCGTCCGCATGCACGAGGTAGCGGCCGCCGTGCTGGAGTGGATCCCGACCTGGGAGGACGATCCGTCGAACGGCTACCGCGGCGCTCGCGCGATCGTCAACGTGGGCGCGATCGAGGGCGGCTTCGGCTGGCGCGTCTCGCGGACGCCGCACCACACCGACCTCTTCCTCGACGTGCGCGTGCCGCCGACGAAGCCGATGGGCCTCGCGCGGCGCGAGGTGCTCGGCTTCGTCCGCTCGCTCACCGAGCGCTTTCCCGACTACGGCGTCGAGGGCGAGGTGTACGTCACCGCTCCGGGCTCGGAGATCGAGGAGGATCACGAGCTCGTGCAGGCGATCGACGCGGCCCACGAGGAGGTCTTCGGCGAGACGCCCGAGCGCGACGTCACGCGCTGGTTCAGCGACGCGTCGGCGCTGACGCGGTACGGCATCCCGACGGTGAACTACGGCACGTCGACCGGGCTGATGGACGTCGAGCTCGGCGAGAATCTCGAGATCGAGGGGCTGGTGAAGATGGCGCAGACGTACGCGCTCGTGGCACAGCGGGTGTGCGGATGAGGCTCGTGACGTTCGACGACGGCAAGGTCGGGCGGGTCGACGGCGAGGAGGTCGTGCGGCTCGATGTGCCGACGATGCGCGAGTACTTCGAGCGCGGCGGCGCCGAGGACACGGAGGAGCGGACGCCGCTCGCGGACGTTCGGCTGCGCGCGCCGATCGTCCCGAAGAAGTTCCTCCACACCGCGGGCAACTTCCGCGAGCACGAGGAGGAGTCGAAGACGGTCGCGTGGTCGCACGAGATCGCGCCGTGGATCGTGTTCTTCCAGAACGTGGACGCGATCGTCGGCCCGGACGAGCCGGTCGTGTACCCGGAGCATCTGACCGAGGAGCTGGACTACGAGCTCGAGCTCGCGGTCGTGCTGCGGAAGCCGGGGAAGTGGTTCTCGCCGGAGGACGCGGTGGACTACGTGGGCGGCTACGTGATCTTCAACGACATCACGGCGCGCGACATCCAGCGGCGCGAGATGCGATCGGGCGTCTTCAGCTTCTGCAAGGCGATCGACACGTTCTGCCCCCTCGGCCCGTGGATCGTGACGCCCGACGAGGTGCCCGACCCGGCCGACCTCACGATGACGCTGCGGGTCAACGGCGAGACCCGGCAGAGCTCGCACTCGGGGAACATGTCGGTGACGATCCCCGAGATCCTGAGCCACTACTCCGCGCTCGGGTACTCGGCCGGCGATGTGCTGTCGACGGGAACGGTGTCGGGCGTCGCCGGCTTCTCGGAGGACGCCGCGTCGCTCTACCTGCGTCCGGGCGACGTGATCGAGGCCGAGATCGAGCGCGTCGGCGTCCTGCGCAACCCGGTCGTCTCGTGGCAGGAGGCGCACGGCGAGCCGGCGCCGGAGCGCGCGCGCTGGTGAGCGGCCGCCCGACCTGTTCGGGCGCCCCCACCCAGGGTGGGGAAGCCGTCCCTCCGCCCTCGAAGGCGACGATACCGCTTGATCTGCAACCGCACTGTGCCGCGAGCGTGAAAAGAGCGTGACGATTCGTCCACACGGCGCCTCCGTCGGCGCTGCGCTCCGTGCCGAGGGCAGCGCGGCGTGAGCTGGCCGGGCGACGCGGCGAAGCTCGAACGGGTGCGCGGGCTGATGGCCGAGCGCGACCTCGATGCGGTCGTCGTGCGCGCCCCGGACAACGTCCTCTACCTGACGAACTTCTGGAGCATGAAGGGCTATGACGCCTGCGTCTTCCCGCGCGACGGCGAGCCGACGTTGATCTGCCTCGAGGCCTCCGCCGAGGATGCCGAGCGCACTGCGTGGACGGCCGACGTCCGCTTCCTCCGCGGCTACGCAGACGACGATCCCCGGCCGCCGCTCGCCCGCACCCTCGACCTCGCCCGCGCCGCCTCGCGCGACCATGCGCGGGTCGGGCTCGAGCTCTCCCTCGGAACGCAGGCTTCGGACCGCATGGTGGGGGAGCCGACGACGTTCACGAAGGAATGGTTCGACGCCTGGCCGCACGCCGAGGACGCGACTCCGCTGCTCGCGCGAGCCCGCGCCGTCAAGACGGAGCAGGAGATCGAGCGGATGCGGCTTGCGAACGAGATCGCCGCCGCGGCCATGGAGCACGTCCGCACGCACCTCCACGCCGGGATGAAGGAGAGCGAGGCCGCCGCGCTCTGGCTCGGCTTCGTGCACGGCGAGGGGACGGGCTGGCGCGGCGGCAAGGTGGAGCTGGCGCTCGGCTTCTCGCTCGTCTGGTCGGGCCGCGGGATCAAGACCTTCACCGCGACGGGCGACCTCCCGGTCGCCGAGGACGAGCCGACGCTGTTCGAGATCTGGGTCTGCGCCGACGGCTACTGGTGCGACCACACGAAGCTGCTCTGCCCGGGCGAGCTGCGGGCCGACTACCGCGAGCTCGAGCAGCGTCTGCTCGAGGTCTACCGCGAGGCGATCGAGGACTGCCGTCCCGGCGCGAGCCTCGCCGAGCTGGACCGCTCGATCCGCACGGCACTCGGCGACGCCGGCTACCCCGGCCAGCCGACGCACCCGATCGCCCACGGCGTCGGCGCCCGCGCGCACGAGCCGCCCTACGCGCACCAGGCCGGCGGCGGCGAGATCGCGGAAGGGATGGTGCTGGCGATCGAGCCCGGTTGCTACTGGGAGGGCGGCGGAGGCCTCCGCGTGGAGGACAATTTCCTCGTGACCGCGACCGGAGCCGAGAAGCTGTCGTCGTTCCCCGACGGAGTGGTGGCGTGCGCGACCTGATCTGGACCGGCGGTCTCAACGATCCGTATGCGCTCGGCGGCCGCGTCGGCCTCTACGACACGACGCTCCGCGACGGCGAGCAGACCGTCGGTGTCGTCCTGAACCCGAACGAGAAGCTCGAGATCGCGCGGCTCCTCGACGAGCTCGGCGTCGACCGGATCGAGGCCGGGTTCCCGCGCGTCTCGGCCGACGACTGGGAGGCCGTGCGGCTCGTGTCGGCCGCCGGGCTGCGTGCGGAGGTCTGGGGCTTCTCACGCGCGGTGCCGGCCGACCTCGAGGCGCTCGTCGAGCTCGGCGTCCGCCACTCGGTGATCGAGTCGCCGATCTCCGACCTCAAGCTCGACGCGATCGGCGTCCCGCGCGAGAAGATGGTCGACCGGATCACGAGCGCGATGCGCTTCGCCGCCGACCACGGAATTCACGCCGCGTTCTTCGGCGTCGACTCGAGCCGCGCCGAGCCCGACTTCTATCGCCGCGTCTACGCGTCCGCCGTCGAGGCCGGAGCGCGCGAGGTCGTGGTCGTGGACACGCTCGGAATCGCGTCGCCCGAGGCGGTCGCCGACCTCGTCGGGCAGACCGTCGAGTTCGTCGGAAGCGACGTTCCGGTCCACTTCCACGGCCACAACGACTTCGGCGTCGCGACCGCGAGCGCCGTCGCCGCCGTCCGCGCCGGCGCCTCGTGGGTGCACGGGACGATCAACGGCATGGGGGAGCGCGCCGGCAACGCGAACCTCGCGGAGGTCGCCCTCGCGCTGCGCGCGCTCTACGGCGTCGAGTCGAACCTCCGCTTCGACCACGTGCGCGGGGTGTCCGAGCGCGTGCGCGAGCTCTCGGGCTACGAGCTCGAGCCGTGGAAGCCGGTCACGGGCGAGACGCTGTTCCGTCGCGAGAGCGGCGCCGTCGCGAGCCAGTTCCACGACGCGCCGTCGATCGAGCCCTACTCGTCGCAGCTCGTCGCCACCGATCGCGGCATCGTGCTCGGGAAGAAGAGCGGGCTCGACTCGATCCGCATCAAGGCCGAGGAGCT
>DATHAE010000152.1:0-3168 GCA_035296805.1 Gaiellaceae bacterium
CGTTGACCTCGAGGAGGGGCAAGGTCAGGAGAGTCTAATGCGAGGGTCGATCCAGGCGTACAGCAGGTCGACGATCAGATTCGCGACGATGATGCAGATGGTCGCGAAGACGACGATCCCCTGGATCACGGGGAGGTCGACCCGCTCGATCGAGTCGAACACGTACTTGCCGAGACCGGGCAGGCCGTAGACCGACTCGGTGAAGATCGCGCCGCCCATCGCGAGCCCGATGTCCATGCCAAGCATCGTCACGACGGGGAGCAGCGCGTTGCGCAGGACGTGGCTACGGAGGACGATCGACTCGGGAGCGCCCTTCGCGCGCGCGGTGCGCACGTAGTCCTCGTTCAACGTCTCCATCACGTTCGCGCGGATCATGCGCACGTAGAGCGCCGCGAACAGGATCGCGAACGTCGTCCAGGGCAGGAACATGTGGTAGGCCCACTGCACCGGTCCGCCCTGCTCCGTGGATGGGTTGAAGAAGTCGGCGTAGCCGGTGATCGGGAAGAGCCCCGCCTTGAAGCCGAGGAAGTACGAGAAGATGAGCCCGATCCAGACGGGGTGCGCGGAGATCCCGACCAGGACGAACACCATCCCGAATCGGTCGAGCAACGACCGTGGTCGCAGCGCCGACAGGATCCCGACCGGGAGCGCGATGATCATCCAGAAGATCGCGCCGCCGAAGACCAGCGACGCCGTCACCGGGGCGGCCTGGGCGATCACGTGGTTGACGCTCTGACGGTTCGTGAACGAGCGGCCGAGGTCCTGGTCGATCACGAGCCGCTTCATGAACTTGCCGTACTGCACGTAGACCGGCTGGTCGGTGCCGAGGAAGTGCGCGGCGCGGCTGATGCACTCCTCGGTCGCGCGCTGCCCGCAGGCCTGCCGGGCGGGATCGGCGGGGATGATGAAGAAGATCACATACGTGACCGCCGTCACCGCGATGAACAACACGCAAGCCCAGAGCAGACGCCTGATCAGGTACTGGACCATCAGGCGGAGACCTTAGCCAATCGTCTGTCGAGGAGAGGGTGTGAACGAGGCATCGACGGTGCGTCGGATCAGTGCGTCGCGCGCGGGTCGAACGCGTCGCGCAGGCCGTCGCCCAGGAGGTTGAACGACAGGGTCGTCAGCAGCACGGCGAGCCCGGGCCAGACCATCAGCCACGGCTGCGCCGTGTAGAAGGTCGGCGCGTCCGCGAGCAGGTTCCCCCAACTCGGCGTGGGGAGCTTGATCCCAATCCCGAGGAACGACAGGCCTGCCTCGCCGAGGATCACGCTCGCGACCGCGAGCGTCGAGAAGACGATGATCGGCGCGATCAGGTGCGGCAGGACGTGCGAGCGGATGATGCGGACGTCGCTCGCGCCCACCATGCGCGCGGCCTCTATGAACTCCTTCTCGCGCAGGCTCAGCACGACGGCGCGGATGATCCGGGCCGGATAGAACCAGCCGAAGATCGCGAACACGAGCACGAGCGTGACGACGCCCCGGCCGAAGATCCCGAACGTTACGTTGTCGAGCCGCGAGCCGATCGTCGAGGCGAGCGCGATGATGAAGAGCAGCGCCGGGAACGCCATCGTGATCTCGGTGATGCGCGAGATGACCGTGTCGGTCCAGCCGCGGAAGTAGCCGGCGGACGCGCCGAGGAGCGTCCCGATCGTCATCGAGAACACCGTCGCCATGATCGCCACCTCGAGCGAGACGCGCGCGCCATACAGCAGCCGCATGAGCTCGTCGCGCCCGAGCGTGTCCGAGGCGCCGAGGACGAACAGCGTCTGCTGGCCCGGGTTGTTGACGTCGTCCACCCACGTCATCGGCCCGACGGGAAGCAGCTTGTCGGTGACGGCGGTGTAGAAGAGGTCATTCGGGCCGTGGCCGAGGATCTTCGCTGCAAGCGGCCCGCCGAAGATCGCGACGAGGATGAGGAAGATCACGAACACGCCCCCGCCGAGGGCGACCTTGTCGCGCTTGAACCGCCGCCAGACCTGCTCCCAGTAGCCGCGCGCCTTGATCTCGACGTCGCTGCCGATGACGTCCGTGCCCGACTCGAGGACAGCCTCGGCGGCAAGGCCGCCGGCGGCCCCGAAGGACTTCTCTCTCTCCGTCTGGGACACGGTCGGCCGGAACTGTAACGGCAGCGAGCTGCGCAGGTGATCGGAAGCAGCGATCTAGCCGTTAAGCGGGGGTTAATCGCCTCTACGCCGTCAGCGCGTCCGCCCCCGCCACGACCTCCAGGATCTCCTGGGTGATCTCCGCCTGGCGCGCGCGGTTCATCGCCAGCGTGAGGTTGTCGATCAGCTCCCCCGCGGCCTTCGACGCGTTGCGCATCGCCGTCATCCGCGCCCCCTGCTCCGAGGCGGCCGACTCGAGCAGCGCGCGGTAGAGCTCGGTCTCGACGTACACCGGGAGCAGCCGCTCCAGGATCTGCTCAGGCTCGGGCTCGTAGATGAAATCGCCTGCGAGCGCCGCCTGCTCGCGCTCCTCGTCGTCGGTCTCGAGGACGTCCTCCGGGATCGGGAGCACCTCGGTCACCGTCACCCGCTGGACGAGCGGCGAGACGAACGCGTTGTAGACGAGCAGCACGCGATCGACCTCGCCCTCGACGTACGCCTCGGCGAGCGCGTGGGCGATCGCCTGCGCGTCTGCGTATGACGGCCGGTCGCTGAACCCCGTCCACGCCTGCGCGAGCTCGAGCCGGCGGAAGCGGATCGTCGACTGCGCCTTCTTGCCCGAGCTGTAGAAGCGCACCTGCTGCCCGGCCGCCTCCGCCTCGCGCATGAGCACGAACGCGCGCCGGAGAACCTGCGCGTTGAACGCCCCGGCGAGGCCGCGGTCGCCCGTGATGGGCACGAGCGCGACCGTTTCGACGTTCTCGCGCCGCTGCAGGAGCGGAAGCCGGACCGACCCCGCGGCCCGCGCCGTTCCGGACATGAGCTCCATCATCCGGTCGGCGTAGGGCCGCATCGCCTCGATCCGCGCCTGCGACCGCCGCAGGCGCGCCGAGGCGACGAGCTCCATCGCCCGCGTCAGCTTGCGCGTGTTCGTGATCGAGCGGACCCGCCGCTTCAGGTCCTGCGTAGTGGCCAATCAGGCCGCCTGCTGGTCGCCGTGCACGTTGAACATGCCCTTGAAGCGCTCGATCTCCTGCTTCAGCTTCTCCTCGGTCTCGTC
>DATHAE010000153.1:0-18357 GCA_035296805.1 Gaiellaceae bacterium
GGCCGGGGAACGGCGTCGATCTGGATCGCCTTCCTCGGCCGAGATCAACCTCCGACCGTCGAGAACCCACCCACACGCGCATCGGCGACCGAGCGTGTGCGAGAGATCTTGGTCGAGCGTGCCGCCGCCGGCGATCGCGTCTTGGTCCGCTTCGACTTCGCGTACTGCTTCCCGTGTGGATTCGCCGACGCTGTCGCGCCGGGGGAGGGGCCGGCGTGGCGGCGGGTGTGGGATCTGCTGTCCGCCCTCGTCGTCGACCGCGACGAGAACGCGAACAATCGTCTCGAGGTCGCGGCGACGCTGAACGAGCGCGTCGGCGACATCGTCTTCTGGGGCTCCGGCGACAGCCGTTTGCCGCCGACGAAGCCGCGGTCGCCGACACTGCCGGAATTCCGCGCCGTCGAGCATGAGTTGCGCCGACACGGCTCGTATCTGGAGGCGGTGTGGCAACTCTCGTACGCGGGCAGCGTCGGCAGCCAGGTGCTCCTCGGCATTCCGCGTGTCCGCGCCCTCAGAGACGATTACGACCTGACCGCGGTGTCTGCGGTGTGGCCGTTCGAGACCGGTTTCTCCGTCGCGCGCGACGTGCAGGTCGTCCACGCGGAGATCTACCCGACGCTCGGCGCCGACCGTCGCCGGCTCCACGAGATCGTCGACGCGCACCAGGTGCTCTCGACCGTCACGCGGTGGGCAGAGCTCGACGCGGCAGGCGAGCTGGGGCGCCTCTTTGAGCCTCCGGCCTCCGTGCGACCGCCAGAGATGGAGGTCGTCTCGCGCGAGGAGGGTTGGATTCTCGGCGCCCCGCAGCTCGTCCGCCCGGCTGCCGTTCCGAGGCAACGCGGGCGCCTGACCGCGCCGGCGGGCGGAGGCGCGATCGTCTTCGCAGCGATCGCGCCGCACGGCGGACCGGTCTTCGATCTGCCGCAGAGTGAGACTCGCAGCGGGATGGAGGAACTCGCGCGGCGGCACGCGGCCGCGCGTCCCGACGCGACGATCGTGGCGACGCCGCACGGTGTGCACGTCGAGGGGCAGTTCGCGGTGGTGTTGTCGTCGCGACTCGAGGGCGATGCGTCGCAGTGGACGCCGGTCGATACCCACCTCTCCTGTCCGGGGGAACCTGAACTCGCGCGGAGCTGTCTCGACGCGCTGAGGGCCGACGGGGTCGGCGCCGCGGGCGTTACGTTCGGGTCGAGCGGCTACGCGACTTCGACGATGCCGCTCGACTGGGGCGCGCTGATCCCGCTGTGGTTCATGGGCGGTCGTACCGATCCACCGGTGCCGGCGGTGGTCGTGAGCTCGTCGCGCGAGCGGTCGCCCGGCGAGCACGTCGCCGCCGGTCGAGCGCTCGCACGCGCAGCCAGGGCGTCCGGAATGCGCGTCGCCTTCGTCGCGAGCGCCGACCACGGCCACGGGCATGACCCTTCCGGGTCGTACGGCTTCGCGCCGGAATCGCAGGCCTACGACGACCGGATCGTCGAGCTCGTGCGCGCGAATCGACTCGGAGAGCTGCTCGTGCTCGACGTGGCGTTCGTGGAGGCGGCCAAGGCGGACAGCTTCTGGCAGCTGTTGATGCTCCACGGCGCGATCGGCGGAGAATTCAGCGTCGAGCTGCTCTCGTACGAGGTGCCGACGTACTTCGGGATGCTCTGCGCCGCGTTCGAGCCGCGACGCGTCAGTCCGCGCTAACGGCGGCTGCCGGCGCGCCGCTCAGCCCGGACATCGTGCGAGCGCGTTCGGCCGGTCGACGGCTGCGTCCCGTGGTGCGGTGGAACGACCCGACGGCCACGACCATGCGACGCCGAAGTCCACCCGGTGGGGACAACTTGTCACGCTCATTTGACGATCGCGTGACAGACACGTCACAACTCGAGCGATAGGTTCAACCAAGGCGGGCGGGTGGAATCCCCGGGAGGGTGGGGCGCGGACCGTGGGAGCCGCGCGGCGAGCCGCCGCCGGCCCGGCAGGCAGGAGCGGCGCTCGACGCCGCGAAGGTGCGCGCGTGGCGACGAAGAGGCGACCTGCGAAGCCGCGCACGAAGACGCCGGCGCGGGTGCGGAAGCGTGCCGCGACGCGGAAGTCGTCGCGCGGGCGCGGCGGCCGCGCGCGCAGCCACCACAACGGCGAGCTCGCCGGGCTCGCGCTCGTCGCGCTCGGCGTCTTCCTCGCGTGCGTGCTCTGGTTCGGGCTGAGCGGCGGGCCGATCGCGGACGCGCTCACCTCGGTCGTCGGATCGGCGGCGTACATCGCGCCCGTCGTGCTGCTGCCGCTCGGGGGGCTGATGGTCGCGCGCAGCGCGCTCGTCGACGTCCGCCCGTTCCGGCTCGGCCTCGCCGTCGCGCTGGGCGGGCTGATGCTGACACTCGGCGACGCGCACGGAGGAGACGTCGGATCCCTGCTCGAGACGCTCGTCGCGAAGGGGCTCGGCACGACCGGCGCGACGATCCTCGGCGTCACGCTCGCGGTCGCCGGCGTGCTCTTCCTGACCGGTGCGTCGCTCGGCGCGATCCTCCGCCGCTCCGGCCACGCCGTCCGCACCGCGTCGCGCCACGTTCGCCGGCCGACTCGCTCCGCAACAGAAAACCTGGCGCCGACGCCCACGCCGACCCGCGCGGCGCCTCCCGTCGATGTGAAGCACGACTTCCCCGACCTCGTCACCGACGGCGTATCGGCGCCGCCGCCGATCCTCGCAGCCGCATCCGCGCCGGAGGGCGAGGACGCAACGGCCGCGACGCAACCCTTCGCTCAGGTCGGCCAGCAGACGCTCTTCGAACGCGCCCCCACGCACGCCGCGTACAAGCTCCCCGACCGGGGCCTGCTCAAGGTCTCGAAGCGCGGATCCGGGCCGACCGCGGACGCGAACGAGCGCGTGGCAGCCGCGCTCGTCCAGTGCCTCGCGCACTTCGGCGTCGACGCCACGGTGATCGGCCAGATCTCGGGCCCGCGCGTCACGCGCTACGAGCTCCAGCTCGCACCGGGCACGAAGGTCGGCAAGGTCGCGGGGCTCAAGGACGACCTCAGCTACGCGCTCGCCACGACCGAGATCCGCATCCTCGCGCCAATCCCCGGCAAGCAGGCGGTGGGCGTCGAGGTGCCGAACCTGAGCCCGAACCTCGTCACGCTCGGCGACATCTACGACGACCTGCCGCCGACGGCGAGCCCGCTCGCGGTCTGGCTCGGGAAGGACATCTCCGGCGCCGCGGTGTGGGCCGACCTCGCGCGCATGCCGCACCTGCTGATCGCCGGCACCACCGGCTCCGGCAAGTCCGGCTGCATCAACACCATCCTGACCTCGATCCTGCTGCGCGCGACCCCGGACGACGCGCGCCTGATCCTCGTCGACCCCAAGCGGATCGAGCTCAACTACTACGAGTCGATCCCGCACCTCCTCACGCCGGTCGTCTCGAGCCCGAAGGAGGCGAGCGCCGTCCTCCTCAACGTCGTGACGGAGATGGACCGCCGCTACGAGCGGCTCAGCCAGGTGCGCGCGCGCAACCTCCCGGAGGCGAACCGCGCCTTCCGCAAGCGCGGGGAGGAGGAGCTGCCGTACCTCCTCGTCGTGATCGACGAGCTCGCCGACCTGATGATGGTCAGCCCGCAGGAGGTCGAGGACGCGATCATCCGCCTCGCGCAGAAGAGCCGTGCCGTCGGGATCCACCTCGTGCTCGCGACGCAGCGCCCGTCCGTCGACGTGATCACCGGGATGATCAAGGCGAACGTCCCGTCGCGGATCGCGTTCGCCGTCTCGTCGCAGACGGACTCGCGCGTGATCCTCGACCAGAACGGCGCCGAGAGCCTCCTCGGTCAGGGCGACATGCTGTTCAAGCCGCTCGGAACCTCGCGCCTGCAGCGCGTCCAGGGCGCGTTCGTGACCGAGGAGGAGATCGCGATGATCGTCGAGCAGGCGCGGGCGCAGCGCGAGCAGGAGGTCGACCCGACCTTCCTCGAGGCGCCGCAGGTGTTCGCGCAGGACGACGGCGACGGCGAGGGCGGCGACTTCGACCCCGACGAGGATCCGCTGCTCGACAAGGCGATCGAGATCGTCGTGCAGACGCAGACGGCGTCGGTGAGCCTGATCCAGCGCCGGCTGCGGGTCGGCTACACGCGCGCCGGGCGGCTGATCGACATGCTCGAGCGGCGGGGAATCATTTCGGGCTACGAGGGCTCGAAGCCGCGGCGCGTGCTCGTCGCGGAGCATGAGCTGGAGCGCATCCTCTCCGTTCCGGACTAACCGGCGGGATGCGGGGGCGTCTTATCGAAGGGCGGGCTGCGAGGCGTTAATATCGCCCCGCCGGGCTGGGGTGCTGGCAACGACCTAGGAGGACTTGTCTGTGAGAAGGATGCGATTCTCGGCGCTTGTGCTGCTCGCGCTCGCGCTTGCGGTGCTCGCTGCCGCGGTAACCGGTGCTTCGAGTGAGGCCGCGCCGGCGGCGAAGAAGAGCCAGAAGGCGACCGTCAAGATCGCCGTCGTGACCGACATCGGCGGGCTGAACGACCGCTCGTTCAACCACCTGGCGAACGTCGGCCAGCTGATGGCGAGGCAGAAGCTGGGCGTCCAGACGCGCATCTACGTCACGAGCTCGGCCGCGCAGCGGGTCACGAACCTCGCCGCAGCCGCGCGCTCGGGCTACGGCCTCGTGATCGGCGTCGGATTCCTGATGGGAACCCCGCTGAACACGGTCGCTCCGCGGTTCCCGAACACGAAGTTCGCCGGCGTCGACGTGGCGTGGGAGGACGTGAAGAGCAAGCCGAAGAACGTGCGCGGCCTGCTGTTCAAGGAGCAGGAGGCGGGCTACCTCGTCGGCTACCTCGCCGGCCTCGAGATCAAGCGCAAGCCGTTCGACGGCCAGCAGAAGATCTCCGCGATCGGCGCGATCAACGTGCCGCCGATCGTCCGCTACATGGCCGGCTACAAGGCCGGCGCGAAGAAGGCGAACCCGCAGGCGAATGTCATCCAGGGCTACGCCAACGACCCGACGTTCAACGACCAGTCGAAGTGTCGCCAGGCGGCGCTCAACGACATCGCCAACGGCGCCGGGATCATCTTCCAGGTTGCCGGCGGCTGCGGCCTCGGCGCGCTCGACGCCGCGAAGAGCAAGGGCGCGTGGGGGATCGGCGTCGACAACGACCAGTCGTTCCTCGGCCCGCACATCCTGACGAGCGCGGTGAAGAAGGTCGACATCGCCGTGTTCAACACGATCAAGGCGTACAAGGCCAACCCGAAGGCGTTCCGGGGCGGCTACAACGCGATCTTCGACGTCGCGAGTGGCGGCGTCGGCTACGGCAAGGTCAGCTCGAAGGTGCCGCGGTCGGAGGTCGTGAAGCTCGAAGCGATCCGCAAGCTGATCGCAGCGCACAAGGTCGCGATCCCGCAGAAGTAGCGAGAGCGATCCATGCAGGCGAGCGAAGGGCGGGCCGAGTCCCGCCCTTCGCCGTCTTCGGCTGCGGCGGCTCGGCGCCGCCCGCCGCCGTAGAATCCCGCGCGGATGGCGGACGAACCGATCCTCGAGCTGCGGTCCATCACGAAGCGGTTCCCCGGCATCGTCGCCAACGACGGGATCGACTTCGACCTCCGGCGAGGCGAGGCGCACGCGCTCCTCGGCGAGAACGGCGCCGGTAAGTCGACGCTGATGAACGTCGTGTTCGGGCTCTACCAGCCCGACGAGGGCGAGATCCGGGTCAAGGGCGAACCCGTGGCCATGAAGTCGCCGCGCGACGCGATCAACCACGGGATCGGGATGGTGCACCAGCACTTCATGCTCGTCCCGGTGATGACGATCGCCGAGAACATCGCGCTCGCGAACGCCCCCACGCATGCCGGCGTGCTGCTCGACATGGACGCGGCCGAGAAGCGAGTCGCGGAGCTCTCGCGGACCTTCCACTTCGCGCTCGATCCGCGCGCGCGGATCGAGAACATCACCGTCGGCCAGCAGCAGCGCGTCGAGATCCTGAAGGCGCTCGACCGCAACGCCGACATCCTGATCCTCGACGAGCCGACGGCTGTGCTCACGCCTCAGGAGGCGCGCGAGCTGTTCGCGATCCTCGAGACGCTGAAGCGCGAGGGCATCTCGATCATCTTCATCTCCCACAAGCTGAACGAGGTGCTCGAGATCGCCGACCGGATCAGCGTCCTGCGCCGTGGGAAGCTGATCGAGACCGTCCCGCGCGAGGGCGCAACCGAGGCGGGTCTCGCGCGCATGATGGTCGGACGCGAGGTGCTGCTGCGCGTCGAGAAGGCGCCGCCCGAGCCCGGGGAGACGCTGCTCGAGATCGACGGGCTCAACGTGCGCGACGACCGCGGGTTGCCGGCGGTGCGGGACGTCTCGCTGACGGTGCGGGCCGGCGAGATCGTCGGCATCGCGGGCGTCGACGGCAACGGCCAGACCGAGCTGATCGACGCGCTGTCGGGGCTGCGGCGCTCCGAGTCGGGGCGGATCGTGCTCGCCGGGCGCGACATCACCAATCGCGACGCGAGGTACGTCCTCGACGCAGGCTACGGCCACGTGCCCGAGGACCGGCAGCGGCGCGGGCTCGTGCTCGACTTCTCGCTGGCGGAGAACATCGCGCTGCACGACTACGCGGAGCCCCCGGACTCGCGCTTCGGCTGGCTCTTCCCGGGCCGCCTGATCGCGCGGGCCCGGCGCCTCCTGCAGGAGTTCGACGTGCGCGGCGGCGGCCCGCGAACGCGCGCCGCGGCGCTCTCGGGTGGGAACCAGCAAAAGGTCGTGCTCGCGCGCGAGATCGGCCGCGACCCGCGGGTGCTGCTCGCCGCGCAGCCGACGCGCGGCCTCGACGTCGGCGCGATCGAGTTCGTCCACCGCCGTCTCGTAGAGGAGCGCGACGAGGGCCGCGCGATCCTGCTCGTCTCGCTCGAGCTCGAGGAGATCCTGTCGCTCGCCGACCGGATCCTCGTCATCTACGAGGGGCGGATCGTCGGCGAGTTCGGGCCCGACGTCAGCGAGGAGGAGCTCGGGATCGCGATGACGGGCGGCGGCCGCGAGACGGAGGCCGCGTGACGGAGGGGCAGCCCCCCGAGGCGCCTCCGGAGGAGGTGCCGGCGCCGGAGGACACCCAGTACACGCCGAGCATCGCCGCGCGGCTCGCGTTCGCCCAGCGCGCGGGCGGGGTGATCACACCGCTCCTGACGGCGGTCTTCGCCTTCTTCGTCGGCGGGATCGTCGTCCTCGTCACGACGGGGAAGAACCCGCTCACGACCTACCGCGCGATCTTCGACGGCACGGGCCTGAACTGGCTCTTCCCGTGGGTGAGCGGCGCGGAGCGGACGACGGCCGCGTTGAACCTCCAGCAGACGCTCCTCCTGACCGTGCCGCTGATCCTGACCGGGCTGGCCGTTGCCTTCGCGTTCCGCTGCGGGCTGTTCAACATCGGAGGCCAGGGCCAGTACACGGTCGGCGCCGTGTCGGCCGTGATCGCCGGCGCGTACGTCTCGACGTCGCACCTTCCGCACGTCGTGCTCGCGATCGTGGTCGCGACGCTGGCGGGAGCGGCCTGGGCGGGGATCGCCGGCCTCCTGAAGGCGACCGTCGGCGCACACGAGGTGATCACGACGATCATGCTCAACTGGATCGCGTTCTGGACCGCGAGCTGGCTGTTCGGCATCGGCGGGCCGCTTCAGGTCAGCGGCGCCGGCAACGAGTCCGTCCCGGCCTCGGAGACGGTCAAGGAGACGGCGAAGCTGCCCGTCTTCTGGGGCGACCCGTTCCTCCAGGGCCTCCACATCGGCTTCTTCGTCGCCATCGGCGCGCTCGTCGTCTACTGGATCATCCTCAACCGGACGACCCTCGGCTACGGCGTGCGCGCGGTCGGGTTCAACCCCGACGCAGCGCGCTACGGAGGCATCCCCGTCGCCCGTAACTACTTCCTCGCGATGGCGATTTCGGGAGGGTTCGCCGGTCTCGCGGGCGCGATGGACGTGCTCGGCTGGGAGTTCCGGCTCGACCAGACCTCAATCCAGGCCTCGCAGATCGGCTTCATCGGGATCGCCGTCGCGCTGCTCGGCCGCAACTCCGCCGTCGGCGTCTTCTTCTCCGCGCTGCTCTTCGGCGCGCTGCTGAACGGGACGTCGACGACGAACCTCGACCCGTCGATCTTCCGGCCGGAGCTCGCGCAGAACCTGACCCTGATCATCCAGGGGCTCGTCGTGCTGTTCGTGGGCGCCGACGTCCTGATCCTGTACCTGTGGAGCCTCCGCCGGAAGGTCCGGCGGCAGGCGCGACCCGCGGACGCCGCGTGACCGCGCGCGTCGCGACCGCGTCCTGGGCGGACCTGCGCACTGGGCGCGCCGCAGGAGTGATCGGGATCGTGCTCGGGATCCTCGCGGGGTGGGTGGCGCTCCCGCCGATCTCGACGCGGAACCTCGTGCTGCCGGTCGTGATCGGAGTGGCCGGGATCGCGGCCGGCGCGTGGGCCACGACGCGGGGCGAGAAGCGAGTCGGCATCGGAGCGATCGTCGCCTCGCTCGCCGGGATCGTCGTGGCGATCTTCGCGACGCGCGCGTCGGTCGGCAACCTCGAGCTGGTGATGAGCTGGGGCGCGCTGACCGCGGCGAGCCTCGTCTACGCGACGCCGCTCACGTTCGCTGCGATCGGCGGCATGTTCTCGGAGCGGAGCGGCGTCGTGAACATCGGCCTCGAGGGGATGATGCTGATCGGCGCCTTCTTCGGCGCCTGGGGGGCCGACACGACCGACTCGTGGATCGGCGGCCTGCTGATCGCCCTCGTCGCCGGCGCCGCGCTCGCGCTCGTGCACGCGTTCTTCGCGATCCACCTCCGCGCCGACCAGATCGTGAGCGGGACGGCCGTCAACTTCCTCGCGCTCGGCATCACGGGCTACCTCTACATCAACATCTACGGCGACCGCGGGACGCCTCCCGACCTGCCCCAGATCCCGGACGTCAACCTCAGCCGGCTGCAGGACGTTTTCTTCTTCGGAGACGCGTTCGGCTCGCTGAACCTGATGATCTGGCTCTCGATCGCGACCGTCGCGCTCTCGTACATCGCGATGTTCAAGACGCCGGCCGGCCTCCGCATCCGCTCCGTCGGGGAGCACCCGAAGGCCGCCGACACGGTCGGCATCCCCGTCTACCGTACGCGCTACGTGGCCGTTGTCGTCTCGGGGATGCTGGCTGCGCTCGGCGGCACGTTCCTGTCGATCGGGTTCAACCACTCGTTCACCGAGAACATGACCGCCGGCCGCGGCTTCATCGCGCTCGCCGCGCTCATCTTCGGCGGCTGGCGACCGGTCGGCGCCTTCGCCGCGGCGCTCCTCTTCGGCTTCTCGAGCGCGCTCGCCCAGCGGCTCGGGCTCGTCGAGTCGTGGCAGTCCTACCAGCTGCTGTTCCAGACCCTGCCGTACGTGCTCACGCTGATCGCCGTCGCGGGGGTCATCGGCCGGTCGATCCCGCCTGCCGCCGTTGGCCGCCCGTACGTCAAATAAGTCGGCCGTCGCCGCGGTCCTGCTCGGCACGCTGGCGATCCTCGCCGTCCCGGCGGGCGTCGCCGCCTCGCGCCTGCTCGAGGAGGTGCGCCTCGTCGAGGGGCTGGAGATCGCCGTCGCCGTCGGGTTCGTGCTCTCGCTGCTGGCGATCGCGCTTTCACGGCGGGCGCGGTTCCACCTCGAGCGGCGCGTGTTCCCGACCGGAGGGCGTACCGTCCGCACCGCCCGGTTCCTCGCGTGGACCGCGATGTACATCGTCGTGACGGCCGCGCTGGCGCTGGCGTTCTACGCCGCGCTGCGCTGGGTCGAGTAGCCGTGGACGAGCAGGAGCGGGTCCCGCCGGCAGAGGAGTACTCGCCACGGCGCTTCCTCGCCTTCCAGACGCGCGCCGGCGGCATCGTCGGGCCGCTCCTCTCGGCGTTGCTCGCCTTCCTCGTGGGCGGCCTCGTCGTCGCCCTCGCCGGGAAGAACCCGCTCAGCGTCTACCGCGCGATCTGGGAGGGCACGGGCCTCTCCTGGTTCTTCGAGCTCCCGTGGGACACCGGCTCGACCACGGCGATGAACCTCCAGCAGACGCTGCTGATCACGACGCCGATCGTCCTCACGGGCCTCGCCGTCGCGTTCGCGTTCCGCTGCGGCATGTTCAACATCGGCGGGCAGGGCCAGTACCTGGTGGGCGCGATGGTCGCGGTCTGGGTCGGATCGTCGTTCGCGGCGCTCCCGCGGCCCGTCCACGTGCTGCTCACGATCCTGTGCGCCTCGCTCGCGGGAGCGCTCTACGCGGGGATCGCCGGCCTGCTGAAGGCGACGGTCGGGGCGCACGAGGTGATCACGACGATCATGCTCAACTGGATCGCCGTCTGGACCGGCGCGTACCTCTTCGGTCTCGACGGCCCGCTGCAGAGCGACGTCCAGTCGATCCCCGTCTCGAACGACGTCGCCGACAGCGCCAAGCTGCCGGTGTTCTGGGGCGACCCGCTGCTCCAGGGGCTCTCGATCGGCATCGTCTTCGCCGTCGCGGCGCTCGTCGCCTACTGGATCGTGATCAACCGGACGACCCTCGGGTTCGAGGTGCGGGCGGTCGGCTTCAATCCGGAGGCGGCGCGCTACGGCGGAATCTCGGTGGCGCGGAACTACTTCCTGGCGATGGCGATCGCCGGGCTCTTCGCCGGGCTCGCGGGCGTGATCGACATCCTCGGCTGGCAGTACCGCCTCGGCGAGCTCGACGTGCGCACCAACCAGATCGGCTTCATCGGGCTCGCGGCCGCGCTGCTCGGCCGCAACACGGCGCTGGGCGTCGGGGCGGCGTCGCTCCTCTTCGGGGCGCTGATCAACGGCACCTCCGGCCGGCAACTCGACCCCGCGATCTTCCGGCCCGACCTGGCGACGAACCTGACCACGATCATCCAGGGGCTCGTCGTCCTCTTCGTCGGCCTGAACCTCGTCGGGCTGCTCGGCCTCCGGCGGAGGCGCGCGTGACCGCACTCGCCACCCGCGTCGGGGGGATCCGGTGGACGCATCCGCGCACCATCGGCGTCGCGGGGATCCTCGCCGGGATCGCGGCGTTCTGGCTCGCCCTGCCGCCGCTCGCGGCCCGCACGGCCCTGCTGCCGATCCTCGTCGGGCTGCTCGCGATGGCGGCTGGGGTCTGGGCGACCTCGCGCAACGAGGGGCGCGTGGGCGGCGGTGCGCTCGCCGCGGGCCTCCTCGGGATCGTCTTCGGCGTCCTCGCGACGCGCTCGTCGGAGGCGAACCTCGACAAGGTGGTCGTCTGGAGCGCCCTCGGCGCCGCCACGCTCCGCTACGCAACCCCGCTCACGTTCGCGGCGATCGGCGGCCTCTTCTGCGAGCGCAGCGGCGTCGTCAATGTCGCGCTCGAGGGGATGCTTCTGACCGGTGCGTACTTCGGCATCTGGGCGGGCGACTGGTCGCACCGCTGGTACGTCGGCCTGCTCGTCGCGATGCTTGCCGGGGCGGTGATGGCGACCGTGCACGCGATCTGGTCGATCCACTTCCAGGTCGATCAGATCATCGTCGGCACCGCCCTCAACTTCCTCGCGCTCGGCGTCACCGGCTTCCTCTTCGTCGCGACCTACGGCGACGAGGGCACCCCGGGCGACGTCGCCGCCTTCTCGATCCCGGACGTCCACCTCTCGTTCCTGCAGGACGTCTACTTCATCGGGCCGATCGTCTCGCAGCTGAACCTGATGATCTGGCTCTCGATCCTGCTCCTATTCGCGACCTCGGCGGTCGTCTTCCGCACGCCGTTCGGGCTTCGGCTACGCGCGGTCGGCGAGCACCCGCGCGCGGCCGACACCGTCGGCATCTCCGTCTACCGCACGCGCTACATCGCCGTGATCGCGTCGGGTGCGATCGCGGCGATGGGCGGTGCGTACCTCTCGATCGGGTTCGTCCACTCGTTCAGCGAAGGGATGACGAACGGGATCGGCTTCATCGGTCTCGCGGCGCTCATCTTCGGCAAGTGGCGGCCGTTCGGCGCCTGGGGCGCGGCGCTCCTCTTCGGCTTCTCGTCGGCGGTCGCCGACCGGTTACCGGACGCCTACGGAACGGAGTGGGGGACGCTCTTCCAGTCGCTGCCGTACGTGCTGACGCTCGTGGCCGTCGCGGGTGTGATCGGCCGCACGATCGGTCCTGCAGCGGCCGGCCGGCCGTACGTCAAGCAATAGGCGCGGCAGCCTCCGTCGCGGCGGCGAGAGAGTACGCTAGCGCCGCAGATGTTCGAGATCGGGAACAGCCTCCGCGAGGCCCGCCTGCGCCGCCGCGTCGACTTCGGCGAGGCCGAGCAGGCGACGAAGATCCGCGTCAAGTACCTGCGCGCGCTCGAGGACGAGGAGTTCGGCCTTCTTCCCTCGCAGACGTACGTGAAGGGCTTCCTGCGCTCGTACGCGGAGTACCTCGGCCTCGACGGGCAGCTCTACGTGGACGAGTACAACTCGCGCTACGTCGTCGGCCAGGAGGACTACCGCCCGCGGCGCTCGAGCGTCCAGCCGCCGCCGCGCAACCGGCGGATCGAGACGAACGTCGTCCTGGTGGTGCTCGTCGTGATCGCCGTCTCGGCCGTCGTCGTCGTCGCGGCGTGGACCGGGTCGGACAAGCCGAAGACGCAGGCGGTGACGCGCCCGGTCACGACGCCGGCAGCGACGGCGAAGGCCGTGCCGCCGCTCCTGTGGGTGCAGGCGCTGCGCGGGCCGTCGAAGCTGACCGTCCACGACGGCGGCGCGACCGGCCGGCTGCGCTACGAGGGGACGCTGCTGCGCGGTGAGACGCAGCAGTTCCGCGGCAAGAGGCTGTGGCTCGCAATCGATACGCCGGAGAACCTGAAGCTCGAGGTGCGTGGGATGGCCATCAAGCCGATGCGAGGACACCGCCCGCGGGTGATCGTCGTCACCTCGAACGGCATTCGCCCGGCTACTTGACCGCGTCGCCGCGGCCGCGCGCCGCGATCGTCGTCACCGGGTCGGAGCTCGTGCGCGGCGACCGCCAGGACCTGAACGGGCCGTTCCTCGCCCGGTCGCTGCTCTCGCTCGGGATCGAGCCGGCGCAGATCCGGATCGTCGGCGACGCGGCGGAGGAGCTCGAGGCGGCGCTGCGGAGCGGTCTCGAGCACGAGCTGTGCGTCGTCTCCGGCGGCCTCGGGCCGACGCACGACGACCGCACGGTGGAGCTGCTCGCGCGCGCGGCGGGGCTGGCGCTCGTGACGGACGAGGCCCTGCGCACGCGGATCGAGGCTATCTCCCGCGTGTTCGCGGAGCGCATGCGGCGGCCGTACGCCGACTTCGCCGAGGGCGTGCGGAAGCAGGCGACGCTGCCGCAGGGCGCGACAGCAGTCGACCTGGCGGGCACCGCGCCGGCGCTCGTTCTGCGGGTGGGGGAGACCGTCGCGGTCACGCTCCCGGGGCCGCCGCGGGAGCTGCAGACGCTGTGGCCGAAGGTTCTCGCGACGGACGAGCTGCGGGCCGTCCTCGCGCGCGCGACGCCGCCGCAGCGGCGCGTCCTGCGCTTCTTCGGCGCGTCGGAGTCGGCGGTCGCACGCGCGCTCGACGGGGCGGGCGGCGACGGGGACGGCGTCGAGGCGACGATCTGCGCGCGCGACTTCGAGATCCACGTCGACCTCGTCGCGGAGGCGGGGGCGGAGGCGCGCGCCGACGAGCTCGAGGCGCGCCTCGTCGAGCCGGTCGAGCAGTACCTCTTCACGCGGGGAGAGTTGTCGATCGAGGAGATCGTGCTCGCACGGTGCCGCGAGCGGGGTCTGACCCTCGCGACGGCCGAGTCGTGCACCGGCGGCATGATTGCAGCGCGGCTCACGTCCGTCCCCGGCTCGAGCGAGGTCTTCCTGGGGGCGGTCGTCTCCTACGCGGACGAGGTGAAGGCCGCTCAGCTCGGAGTGCCCGAGACGGTGCTCGAGACGCACGGCGCGGTCTCCGCCGAGACGGCGGCAGCGATGGCGCGCGGGGCGCGGGAGCGGCTCGGCGCAGACGTCGCCGTCGCGGTCACGGGGATCGCGGGCCCGGGCGGCGGCTCGGAGGCGAAGCCGGTCGGCCTCGTCCACGTGCACGCGTCGGCGCCGTGGGGCGACCGGCCGCTCGAGCTGACGCTGCCCGGCGACCGCGCGACGATCCGCGGGCGCGCGACGGTGGTGGCGCTGCACCTCGTGCGGCGACTTGTCACACAGTCGTGACAGACACGTGACACCTTCCGCGCTAGCGTGACTCGTCGTGAACGAGCACTGCCCGGAGATGAACGGTTACGGCTCTTCTGCGGACTCCGCCTCCCGGAGGACACGATCGACCGTGTCGTCCCGTGGCAGGCGGAGCACCTGCGCGGCGGCCGAATCGTCCCGCGCGCCAACCTGCACGTCACGCTCGCCTTCCTCGGCTCGCGGCCACTCACCGACGTCGACGGGGTCGCGGGTGCGTTACGGTCGGCGGCCGTGGCCGGGAGCGGGATCGGCCTGCGCGTGCGCGGCTACCGCGAGACGCGGAGCGTCGGGATGCTCACCTTCGACGACGAGGGCGGCCGCGGCCGCGAGCTCGCCGAGCGGCTGTTCGGGCTCCTCGAGGAGCTCGGTGTCTACCGGCGCGAGGCTCGTCCCTGGCTCCCGCACGTCACCGTTCTCCGGTTCCGCGAGCGCCCCCGCCTCGACCCGCCGCTCCCGGATCTCGGCGAGGTCGGTCCGTCCGATGCCGCTGTCTACAGTTCGGTGCTGCGATCCGCGGGGGCGCAGTACGAGGTTCTCGAATCGGTACCGCTAGGGAGGTAGTCACTTTGGATCGCGAGCAGGCTCTGGACACGGTGCTGGGTCAGATCGAGCGTCAGTTCGGCAAGGGCTCGGTGATGAAGATGAGCGACCAGGCGCAGGTGTCGGTCGGCGCGGTTTCGACGGGGTCGCTGTCGCTCGACCTCGCGCTCGGGATCGGCGGGCTCCCGCGCGGCCGCATCATCGAGGTGTTCGGGCCCGAGTCCTCGGGGAAGACGACGCTCGTCTACCACGTGATCGCGGAGGCGCAGCGCCGCGGCGGGATCTGCGCCTTCATCGACGCGGAGCACGCGATGGACCCGACGTACGCGAAGCACATCGGCGTCAACATCGACGAGCTGCTCGTCTCGCAGCCCGACACGGGCGAGCAGGGGCTCGAGATCTGCGAGCTGCTCGTCCGCTCCGGCGCGCTCGCGGTGGTCGCGATCGACTCGGTCGCCGCGCTGACACCGAAGGCCGAGATCGAGGGCGAGATGGGCGACACGCACGTCGGCCTGCAGGCGCGGCTGATGTCGCAGGCGCTGCGCAAGCTCGCCGGCACGCTCAACCGGACCGAGACGATCTGCCTCTTCACGAACCAACTGCGCGAGAAGATCGGCGTGATGTTCGGCAACCCGGAGACGACCCCGGGCGGCCGGGCGCTCAAGTTCTACTCGTCGGTGCGCCTCGACATCCGCCGGATCGAGACGCTGAAGGACGGCGTCGAGGCGATCGGCAACCGCGTGCGCGTCAAGGTGGTCAAGAACAAGGTGGCGCCGCCGTTCAAGCAGGCCGAGTTCGACATCATGTACGGCGAGGGGATCTCCTGGGAGGGGACGGTCCTCGACACCGGCGTCGAGCGCAAGATCGTCACCAAGTCGGGCTCCTACTTCAGCTTCGGCGACGAGCGGCTCGGCCAGGGCCGCCAGAACGCGAGCGCGTTCCTCAAGGAGCATCCCGATGTCGTCCAGTCGATCCTGCACCAGATCCAGGCGCAGGCGGGGCCGGAGCAGATCGTCTCGGCGAGACTCCTCCCGCGCGCGGCGCCGACGGACGTGTCGCCGGTCGACGATGAGGCGGCGATCGCGGCGGTCTGAGGGCTGCGATGGAGAGCGTGCCGGAGCCGACGGATCCGGTCGAGCTCGCGACGAGGGCGCTCCGCCATCGCGATCGGTCGGCGCACGAGATCGAGGAGCGGCTCGAGCGGGCCGGCGTCGACGCAGCGGCCCGAGCCGAGGCGCTCGAGACCCTCACGCGCCTCGGCTACCTCGACGACACGCGCTTCGCGCAGGCACGCGCGGAAGCTCTCGCCGGCCGCGGCCAAGGCGACGCCGCGATCCGGTTCGACCTCCAGCGCCACGGGGTCGACGGCGGGGCGGCGGAGGCGGCGGTCGAGGCGCTCGAGCCGGAGCTCGTTCGCGCCCGGAATGTCGTCGAGCGACGCGGAGCGACCCCGCGGACCGCCCGTCACCTCTTCTCGAAGGGCTTCTCGCGCGAGACGATCGACGCTGCGCTGGGGGACGGGCTCGCGTCGGACGACGCCGAGGCCGTATAGTGGGGCGGTCAACATCTTCCTTTTGCCTGCAGAACGAACACTTCACCGATCGCCACGTCCATTCTTGAAACCGCTTCCTCTGACCTCGAGCCACCCGCTGCACCCGGTTTTGGAACGACGTAGACAGCGCTGAATCGAGACCAGACGGCGCCCTGAACGCGCCGTCTCGAGCGCATCGGCGGATGATCGCGCTGCGGGCTCAACGCCCGTGGGAGCGCCCGTGCTCGTGGTCGTCGCAGCCGTAGTCGGAGTCGCCGCCGGAGTCGGTGCGACGCTGCTGATGTTGCAGCTGCTGGGCGGCTCGCGCCTCGACGCCGCCCGCCTCGCGCACGAGCAGCTGCTGGCGGACGCGCAGCGCGACGCCGACGCGACGCGGCGCGAGGCGCAGATCGAGGCGCGGGAGCAGGCCGTCACGCTGCGGGGCCGGCTGGAGGCCGAGCTGCGCGAGCGCCGGGACGAGGTCGTGCAGATCGAGGAGCGGGTCCTCGCGAAGGAGGAGGACATCGACCGCAAGCTGACCGAGTTCACGCGGCGCGAGCAGGGGATCGCCGACCGCGAGATCCACCTCAAGGAGCTGCAGGAGGAGCTGAAGCAGACGCGCCTCGAGGAGCGGCGCGCGCTCGAGCGCGTCAGCGGCCTCACCGTCGCCGACGCGAAGCGGCAGCTCCTCGCCGAAGCCGAGGAGCAGGTCCGGCACGACCTCGCCGGGCGCGTGCGCCAGATGGAGGAGCAGGCCGCGACGGAGGCGAAGCGGCGCGCCCGGAACCTCGTCGCCGACGCGCTGCAGCGGGTGGCCGCGAGCGCCGCGGCCGAGACGACGGTCACGCTCGTAGAGCTTCAATCCGACGACATGAAGGGGAGGATCATCGGTCGGGAGGGTCGCAACATCCGTGCCCTCGAGCACCTCACCGGGGTCGACTTCATCATCGACGACACCCCGAACGCCGTCGTCTTGTCGTCGTTCGACGGCATCCGGCGCGAGGTGGCGCGGATGACGCTCGAGAAGCTGGTCGACGACGGCCGGATCCACCCCTCGCGGATCGAGGAGATGTACTACCGCTCGAAGGAGGAGCTGGACGAGCAGATTCGGCAGGCGGGCGAGCAGGCTGTCTTCGAGGCGAACTGCGGCGAACTCCACGAGGAGCTCGTGAAAATCCTCGGCCGGCTCCGCTACCGGACGAGCTACGGCCAGAACGTGCTCAAGCACACCCTCGAGGTCGTGCAGCTCGCGGGCGTGATGGCAGCCGAGCTCGAAGCGTCCGTCAAGACCACGAAGCGTGCGGCTCTGCTCCACGATCTCGGCAAGGCGGTGACCCACGAGGTGGAGGGCTCGCACGCGCAGATCTCGACGCAACTCGCGCGCCGCTACGGCGAGTCGCCCGCGGTCTGCCACGCGATCGAGGCCCATCACTACGAGGTGCAGCCGCAAACCGTCGAGGCCGTCCTCCTGATCGCGGCCGACGCGATCTCCGCCTCGCGCCCCGGCGCCCGCGGAGAGAACCTCGAGCACTACATCAAGCGGCTCGAGGCGCTCGAGGAGCTCGCGGCGAAGCACAAGGGCGTGGAGAAGGTCTATGCACTCCAGGCGGGACGCGAGATCCGCGTCCTCGTGAAGCCGCAGGAGATCGACGACGACGCTGCCGTGCTGCTCTCGCACGAGATCGCCCGCGAGATCGAGGGCCACCTCGAGTACCCGGGACAGATCAAGGTGACGGTGATCCGCGAATCGCGCGCGATCGACTTCGCCACCTGACGCGACGCGCTTGGTAGCCGGGGCTTGTGACACTGTGTCACAAGCCCCGCCCGAGCCTCGCCCTGCCCCTCGGTACCCTGTCGCGACCATGCGCCGCTACCACGTCACCACCTTCGGGTGCCAGATGAACGCGCACGACTCGGAGCGGATCAAGGGGCTGCTCGAGGAGCTCGGGCTGGGGGAGGCGCCGAGCGCCGACGAGGCCGATGTCGTCGTCTTCAACACCTGCACGATCCGCGAGAAGCCGGACACGAAGCTCGCCGCATACCTCGGTGCGGCCGCCGCGCGGAAGCGTGAGGACCCGTCGAAGGTGATCGCCGTCGGCGGCTGCTACGCCGA
>DATHAE010000154.1:0-3874 GCA_035296805.1 Gaiellaceae bacterium
GAGGAGCCGAGCTCGGGCCCGAACTACTGGAACTTCGATCCGAACGTCGACTACGTGATCAACGTCGACAACGACCGGAACGGCAAGGCGAACGACGTCGCCTTCCGGTTCCGGTTCCAGAACGAGTTCCGCGGCACGGCGCAGGCGGCCGGGCTCTTCCTGCCGTACGTCGGCGCGACCGGCAGCCCGCTGCCCGCGATCACGTCGCTCGACTCACCCGGCATCGGCTTTCGCCAGACCTACTCGGTGGAGATGATCCAGGGCGGGGGCGTCAAGTCGCAGACGATCGCCGACGGACTCGTCGCGGTGCCGTCGAACGTCGGGCCGCGGACGATGCCGGACTACGACGCGCTCGCGGCGCAGGGCGTCTACACCCTGACCGGCGGGATCCGTGTCTTCGCCGGCCAGCGCGACGACCCGTTCGCGATCGACCTCGGAGCGATCTTCGACACGCTCAACCTGAGGTCGCCCGGCACCGACATGCTGAGCGGCTTCAACGTCCACTCGATCGCGCTCGAGCTGCCGGCGTCGATGCTGACGAAGGACGGCAAGCCGGCCGAGCAGACCTCCCAGCCGCTGCTCGGCGCGTACGCCGAGACCGACCGCCCGCATGTCACGGTCCGCGGCAAGAACGGCGAGTTGCCGACGGGCCACGGGCCGATGATCCAGGTGCAGCGGCTCGCGAACCCGCTCGTGAACGAGGCGATCATCGGCGTGACCGACAAGGATCGCTGGAACGCGCTCGATCCCGAGGACGAGGGCGAGTTCCTCGACTACTACCTGAACCCGCGGCTCGCACTCGCGCTGCAGATCGTCTTCGGCGCGACGGCGCCGAGCTCGAACCGGACCGACCTGCGCGACCTGTTCCTGAAGTACGACGCGTCGGACAACAAGCTGTCGGAGCTCCTGCGGCTGAACCTGGCCGTCGCGCCGAAGCCGCTCGCGCAGCAGCAGCCGCTCACGGTGCTCGCCGGCGACAACGCCGGGTGGCCGAACGGCAGGCGGCCGATCGACGACGTGACGGACATCGCGATCAAGGTCGTCGGCGGGCCCAACTTCGCCGGCGCGGGCGACTCGGTGACGCTCAACGACAAGCCGCTGCCGGCGGCGTTCCCGTTCCTCGCCTCGCCGTGGGACGGACGGAACCGGCAGCACGCGAACCCGTGAAGCGGCGGGTCCTGATCGGAACGGGGGCGGCGGCTTCGGCCGCCGCCGCCCTCCTCTTCGCGGGGCTCGTGCGACCCGACGCGTCCAGCGGACCGGGGACCGTCGGACGCCCGGGAGTCCCCGTGGCCGTGCGCGCGGCCGGCGAGGACACAGCCTCGCTGGTCGCGCGCCTCCAGACCCAGGTGCGGGCGAACCCGCGCGAGGTCGCCTCGCTGGGCCTGCTCGGCCTCGCGTACGAGCAGCGCGCGCGTGAGACGGCCGACCCGGCGTGGTACCCGAAGGCGGCGGGGGTGCTGCACCGGGCGATCCGGCTCGCGCCGCGCGACGTGACCGCCACGACCGGCCTCGGCGCGATCGCGCTCTCGCAGCACCGCTTCCGCGAGGCGCTCCGCATCGGCCGCCGGGCCCAGTCGCTCGCGCCGTCCACGGCGCCGCCGCACGGCGTCGTCGGGGACGCGCTGCTCGAGCTCGGCCGGTACCGCCAGGCGTTCGCCGCGTTCGACGAGATGGCGCGGATCAAGCCGTCGTCTGCCTCGTACGCCCGCGTCGCCTACGCCCGCGAGCTGATCGGGCGCACGGACGGGGCTCGCGACGCGCTCCTGCTCTCGCGCGACGCCTCCGTCGGCGACGACGAGGCCGTCGCGTGGGCCGAGATGCAACTCGGGAAGCTCGAGCTCGCCCGCGGGCGCTACGCCGCGGCGGCTGCGCACGAGCACGCGGCGCTTCGCCTCGTCCCGGGGTACCCGAACGCCGTCGACGCGCTGGCGCAGGTCGAGGCGGCGCGCGGCGACCTCGAGCGGGCCGTCGCGCTCGAGCGGCAGGCCGTGACGCGGGTGCCGCTGCCACAGTTCGTGGCGTTCCTCGGCGATGCGCTCGCGGCCGGTGGTCGACGCGCCGCCGCACAGCGTCAGTACGCGCTCGTCGGCGACATCGACCGGCTCCTGCGGGCGAGCGGCGTCCGCACCGACCTCGAGCACGCGCTCTTCCAGGTCGACCACGGGATCCGGCTCCCGCAGGCGCTTGCGCGTGCCCGCGCCGCGCGAGCCGAGCGCCCGTCGATCGACGGGGACGACCTCCTCGCCTGGGCGCTCGCCCGCAACGGCCGCTGCGAGGAGGCACTGCCGTGGTCGCGCCGCGCGCTCCGGCTCGGGACGCGCGACACGACGAAGCTCTTCCACCGCGCGTGGATCGAAGGCTGCCTCGGACGCGACCCGCGCCCGTGGGCCCGAAGCGCGCTCGCGCTCAACCCCCGCTTCTCGCTCCTCTGGGCGGACGACCTGAGGAGGCTCGGACGATGATCAAGCGCTCGCGTTCCTTGTGACACTGTCTTAATTGCTCATCCCGGCGGGCGTCGCGGCGGCGCACCCGCTCGGCAACTTCACGATCAACCACTTCGCGCGGGTCGAGGTCGCGGGCGACACGCTGTACGTCCGCTACGTCGTCGACATGGCGGAGATCGATCCCGACCCTGCAGGGCGTCGGCCCGCGGTTCGACGGGCTCAGCGTCCGCCTCGACGGCCGCCCCGCGCCGCTCCGCATCATCCGGACGTCGCTCGCCCGCGCGCCGCGGCGGGACTGCGCACGACTCGGTTCGAGGCGGTCCTCGCGGGGCCGCGCGTGGACGGACGAACGCGCGTCGACGTCGCCGACAGCACCTACGCGGGCCGCACCGGCTGGAAGGAGATCGTCGTCGGCGCGCACACGCGCTCCGCCTCCGTCGAGTTGCGCGCGTACCCGAACGAGCTCGTCCGAGCCCGCGCGACGTCACGCACTTGACGAGGCGCCACCGCCGCATGCCGTGGCAGGCCTACGGGACGGGCTCATGCACGGGGTCGGCGGCAGCGCGGCGTCGGCGTCCTCCTGCTCGCGACGATCCGCGGTCACGCGCTCGCGCTCGCCGCGCTCGTCCTGTTCGCGTTCTTCACCGCCGTCTCGATGACGATCGTCTCGACCGGCTTCGGCGCCGCGCTCGGCCGCCCCGCGGTGCAGCGCTCGTTGCATCGCGCCGCCCCCGCCCTCGGCGTCGCGAGCGTCGGCTTCGCGTGTGGTACGCCCTCGCCGCCCTCGCCGTCGCGCCCTACTGGTTCTGACGCGCGAAACAGCGAGGGCGGCCCGTCGGCCGCCCTCGCGCGCGTCGCACGTGTCCGCGGGGAGCTAGGCCTGCGTCGAGGTGCCCTCGATCGTCCCCTGGCCGTCCTCGCTGCCGCCGACCTGGATCCGCTTCGGCTTCGGCTGCGCGGGCTTCGGAACGTGGATCTGCAGGACGCCGTGCTCGTAGGACGCCTTGATGTCTTCCTCCGACACGCCCTGCGGCAGGCCGACCGTCCGGGAGAAGCTCCCGAAGCGGCGCTCGAAGCGGTGGAAGCGCTCGTTCGAGATCTCCTTGGAGCGCTCGCGCTCGGCCGACACCGTCAGCGCGCCGTCCTCGACCTCGACCTCGATCTTGTCCTGCGGGATGCCTGGGAGGTCGAACGCGTACACGACCTCGTTGTCGGCCTCCCAGACGTCGAGCGTGGGCACCCACGTCTGCGACTGCCGTCCGTCGCCCTCGAGGAGGCCGTTCATGAACCGGCTGAGCTCGTTGTGCATCGCTGCGACCTCGCGGAACGGCTCCAGGCGAACCAGCGTAGCCATCTGATCATCCACCTCCTTGATTCGAGTTGATGCGTCGAACAGGATAAAACCTCAGTGTAAGACTGTCAAGTCG
>DATHAE010000155.1:0-21205 GCA_035296805.1 Gaiellaceae bacterium
AACGAACGCGTCGGCGACCGCGAGCTCGGGCTGCTGCCGGGGCTGCGGCTGATCGCGAACTACGGAGTCGGCTACGACCAGGTCGACGTGGCGGCGGCCGCTCGACACGACGTCGCCGTCACGAACACGCCGGGCGTGCTCGACGCGGCCACGGCCGACCTCGCGTTCGCGCTGATCCTGGCCGCGCGCCGCCGCGTCGTGGACGGCGACCGCTACGTGCGCGCGGGGCGATGGCGACACGGGTGGTCCGCGCCGTCGGCGCTGACCCCGGGCGAGGTGACGGGCGCGACGCTTGGCATCGTCGGCCTGGGGCGGATCGGCTCGGCGGTCGCGCGCCGCGCGCGTGGCTTCGAGATGCGGATCCTCTACACGAAGCGGACGCGGCTCGAGCACGAGGGCGACGTCGAGTGGCGCGAGCTCGACGACCTGCTGCGGGAGAGCGACGTGGTCACGCTGCACGTGCCGCTGACGCGCGAGTCCGAGGGACTGCTCGACGCACGGCGGCTCGCGCTGCTCCAAGACGGAGCGACGCTCGTGAACACGGCTCGCGGCGAGCTGATCGACGAACGCGCGCTCGTGCGCGAGCTCGTCTCGGGGCGGATCGACGCAGGGCTCGACGTCTTCGCCGACGAGCCGCACGTGCCGCCGGAGCTCCTCGACCTGCCGAACGTCGTGCTGACCCCGCACATCGGGAGCGCGACGGTGTCGGCGCGGCACGCGATGACGCGCCTCGTCGTCGACAACATCCTGGCTTTCGGTCGCGGCGATCCGCTCCTGACGCCGGTCGCGCCGAGGTGACCTCCGTCAGGCGGCCGCGCCGGGGCCGCGCGACGCCCACTCGCGGAGGTCGAACCAGTGCGACGCCCGCAGCGCCTCGGCGACCGCCGGCTCCGTGTGCTCCGCATTGAAGACGTGCGTGTCGAGGTCGCAGCAGATGGCGACGTCGTCGAAGCCGATCCCTTCGACGTGCACGATGGCGTCCGCCGGCAGCTGGGCCTCGGCGAGCGTGTAGTGCTTGAACTGCAGCTCCGGCGCGACCTCCATCAGCCGGGGCCAGTCCGGGCACGTGCGCGAGCTCACCCGCCAGAGATTGGCGCGCGGGCGCCGATCTCCTGCAACGTCCAGCGGCCGTCGAGCAGCACTGAGCCACTCTCGCCGCCCGCTGGGAAGACGAGGAAGCGCGCCGCGTCGTCGAGCGTGTGCAGGAGCCGGGCGCCCTCGGCGTCGACGAGCGCGAAGCGCAGGTGAAACCGCCCGTCGGCGAGCGGGAGCCGGTCGAGCTCGAAGCGCACCTCACGCTCGCCCGACGCGCCGTCCCAGCCGAGCTCGGCGGTCGACGCCGTCGCGGCACCGAGCACGGCGCCTCCGTCGTCGCGAAGCTCGAGCGAGATCCGCGGCGGTGCAATCGGCGCGTCACAGGCCACGCGGAGGCGGACCGTCATCGGCTCACCGGCGGCGAACTGGAGCCGCTCGTCGCCGTCCGCGTCCAGCAGCTGCGCCGACACGATCCGCGCCTCGCCGCTCCCCCACTCACGCAGCCCCGAGGCCAGCTCGTCCGGACTCCGCTCGTCGGCGAGCAGGCGGCGATACGCGGCGACCGCGTCGCGAGTCGGGCCGTCGAACGCCACGTGGCCCTGCCGCAGCAGGACGGCGCGGTCGCAAAGCCGCTCGACTGCCGCCGCGTCGTGCGAGACGAAGACGATCGTCCCGCCGCGCTGCTTGAACTCGGCGATCTTGCCGAAGCACTTGCGCTGGAACTCCTCGTCGCCGACTGCGAACACCTCGTCGAGGAGCAGCACGTCCGCGCGGATGTGCGCGGCGACCGAGAAGCCGAGGCGCATGTACATGCCCGACGAGTACGTCCGCACCGGCAGGTCGATGAAGCGCTCGAGCTCGGCGAACGCGACGATCTCGTCCATCAACTCGCGCACGCGCGCGCGCGGCAGGCCGTGGATCGCGCCGTTCAGGTAGACGTTCTCGCGGCCGGTGAAGTCCAGGTGGAACCCGGCGCCGAGCTCGAGCAGCGAGCCGATCCTGCCCTCGACGGCGACGCGCCCGGAGGTCGGCTTGATGATGCCCGACACGATCCGCAGCAGCGTCGTCTTCCCCGAACCGTTCCGCCCCACGAGCGCGAGCGCCTCGCCCGGCTCGGCGCGCAGCGACACGTCGCGCAGCGCCCACACCTCGCGGGCCGCCGCACGGCCGCGCGCGACGAACAGGTCCTTGATCGTGCGGTGCGTCGCGCCGCGGACGACGAAGCGGCGCGAGACGCGGTCGACGACGACCTGCCCGCGCGTCGTCAAAGCTGCTTCGCCATCCAGACGGCGACCTCCCGGTAGCCGAGGGAGCGGTACAGCCCGCGCGCGACGTCGTTGCCGCCGAAGACGTTCAGCGCGACGCGCGCCAGTCCCCGTCGCCGCGCCTCCTCCTCGGCGAACTCCATCGCGAGGCGCCCGAGGCCGCGACCGCGGGCGGCCTCGTCGACGGCGACCTCGTAGACGAACAGGACGCGCTCGCCGTCGGCCTCGCGCTCCGCGACCCACAGGCGGCCGAACGCCTCTCCGTCGTCGTCCACGACGAAGACGCCGTGGCCCTCCGGCACCTTGCCGTCGGGGACGATCTGCGCGAAGTCGGCTTCGGCCTTGGCCTCGGCAACGTCGCGCGGGATGCCGCCGTCGTGCTCGATGCTCGCCGCGTAGCCGGCCTTCGAGGACGCGAGCCACGCCTCGAACTCGTCGTCGCGAAGCGGACGCAGGTGCGCGGTCACGCCGATGACGGTACCGCGAGCGCCCGCCGGACGATGCCGGCAAGGACGGCGACGAAGCGCGGTTCGTCGTTCGGCATCTCGATCCGCTCGAGCCGCAGGCCGAGCTCGCGGGCGCGGTCCTGCGCCTCGGTGTCGATGTCCCAGCGAATCTCCAGGTGGTCGGAGACGAACCCGATCGGGCACACGAGCACGTCGCGGACGCCGCGTTCGTGGAGGTCGCCGAGGTGGTCGAGGATGTCGGGCCCGAGCCACGGTTCCCCCGTCGGCGACTCGCTCTGGAAGGAAAACGACCAGTCGTCTTTCTTTGCCGCCGCGGCGACGAGACGCGCCGTCTCGAGCAGCTCGTCGCAGTACGGGTCGCCCTCGTCGAGGATCCGCGCCGGCAGCGAGTGAGCCGTGAAGACGACATGCGACGACGTGTGACGGATCCGGTCGGCCAGCAGGTCGACGAAGCCCGCGTCGTCGTGCCAGGAGTCGACGAACTCGACGTTCGCGCGCTCGCCGACCGCGTCTTCGAGCAATCGCCGGTAGCCGCCGATCGAGAGCCGCGAGTAGTGCGGTGCGAGGACGAGGCCGACGATCGTGCCGGCGCCCGCGGCGAGCGCGTGCTCCACGGCGTCGGAGACGCGAGGATTCCAGTGCTTCATCCCGGTGAAAACCGGCAGCCCGAGCTCGCGCTCGAGTGCGGCGCGCGTCGCCTCGGTGATCGCGTTCAGCGGGTTCGAATCCTCAATCCCGAGCCGGCGGTAGCGGGCGACGAGGTCCTCGAGGTTGTCGGGCGCGATCGGTCGCCCGCCCCGGATGTCCGCGTAGTACGCGGGCACGTCCTCGAGCCGCTCGGGCGAGCCGTACGCCATCAGCACGACTGCGGCGTTCACGGTCGCGACGCTACCGGAGCGTTGCACCGACCCGAGCCGCGTCGGCCGCGCAATACTCAGGCCAAGCGACCGCTGGAGGAGACGCGCGTGCCGCAGGCACACGGCTCGACGAAGACGGGACGCCGGCGGCGGGTGATCACGTACGGAGAGGTCGTCGCCGGCGCGCGGCGCCAGTTCCTGCGCGAGTCGACCGTCGACATGGACGCGCTGGCGGGCGAGCTCGCGGTCAGCCGCGCGACGCTTTACCGCGTCGTCGACGGTCGCGACCGATTGCTCGGCGACGTGCTGTGGGCGCTGGCGGAGCCGGTGTGGCTCGACGCCCGTGCAGCGGCTTCGGCGCGCGGCGTGGACGCTATCCTCGAGGTCTCGCGGCGCTTTTTCCACGGCGTCATGGCGGCTGAGCCTTTCCGGCTGTTCCTCGCCGCCGAGCCGGAAACCGCCTTGCGCGTCCTGCTCACGCCCGCCGGCGGCGTCCACGAACGCGCCGTCGCCATGCAGCGGGAGGTCTTCGACGAGGCGATCGAGGAGCGCGGCGCGACGCTTCCGTACGACCTCGACGACCTCGCGTATCTGTACGTGCGGATTTACGAATCGATGCTCTACGCGGACATCCTCAGCGAGCGCGACCCGAATCTCGACGTGGCCGAGCAGGCCGGTCGCGCGCTGCTGACCAGGTGAGACCGCGGTCTCACGTTGCGCGTCCGCGGTTGCCGTCGGGCGCAGGGCGAGGAACCCTGTCCGCGGGCGTCGCGGCCGCGCCCATCGCCAGCCGCAGCTACCGAAGGAGCTGATTCGCATGTCGCTGCACCTCCGCGCCCGCCGCCCGTCGTGGCGCGCCCTGCTCCCGACCATCGTCGCCGCCGTCGCGCTCGTGTTCCCGGCCGCCGCGGCGGCCGACTCGACATCGCCGACGACCGTTTCCGGCCCGATCCCGGGCGCGGTGCCGGGCGACCGCACGTCGCCCGTGCTCGGCGAGACCTACCCGTTCTTCTCCACGTGGCTCGACCTCGTCGCGGGCGGCTACGTCGAGGAGGAGTACTACCTCTCCGGCGGCGCCGACGCGTACTCGACGGCCGGCACCCTCCTCGCGCAGAACGTGCCGTACACGACGCGGATCATCGTTCGCCGCCCCGTGTCGGCCGAGAACTTCAACGGCAACGTGCTCGTCGAATGGCAGAACGTCACGGCCGGGTACGACCTGGACGCGCTGTGGAGCGCGCGGCTGATGCGCGAGGGCTACGCGTGGGTCGGCGTCTCGGCGCAGCGCGTCGGCGTGAACCAGCTCCGGACGTGGAGCCCGACGCGCTACGGCGGCCTGGACGTCACGGGCGGGAACGCCTTCACGACCGACCAGATGTCGTACGACATCTTCGCGCAGGCCGCCGCGGCGCTGGCGTCGCCGCAGGGCGTCGATCCGCTCGGCGGGCTGCAGGCGGAGCGCCTGCTCGCGATCGGCGCGTCGCAGTCGGCAAGCCGGATGACTACCTACTACAACGTCGTCCTGCCGCAGGCGACGCCGATCTTCGACGGCTACGGCTTCATCGTCGGCTCCGCCCCGACGCGCGTCGGCACCGAGCCGATCTTCCAGGTCCTGTCGGAGACGGACGTCTCGTCGCCGGCTAGCCGCCGCCCGGACAGCGCCGTCTTCCGCCGCTGGGAGGTCGCGGGCGCCGCGCACTCCGGCTGGGAGGGCCAGGTGTACCGCGCGCCGCTCGCCGACCGCGACCTCGGCGGGGCGACGCAGTACAACTGTACGAACCCGCCGTGGAGCCGCGTGCCGCTCGGCCAGGTCGTCACGGCCGCGTACGACCACCTCGCGCGGTGGGTCGACGAGGGGACGCTGCCTCCGAGCGCGCCGTACCTGGAGTTCTCGGGCGCGACGAAGGTCCGGAACGAGCTCGGGCTCGCGCAGGGCGGGATCCAGCTCTCGCAGGTCTCGGTCCCGACCGCGCTCAACACCGGCTCCAACACCGGCGCGAGCTTCTGCATCCTCTTCGGGACGCACATCCCGTTCGACGACGCGCAGCTCGACGCGCTGTATCGCAACCACGGCGCGTACGTGTCGGCGGTCGACGGCGCGGACGCCGCGAACGTCGCCGCCGGCTACATCGTCGCGGCCGACGCGGAGCTGAATCAACAGGCGGCCGCGCAGTCGGGCGTCGGCAAGAAGAAGTAGCGCTCGGACAGGCGATTCGAGGGCCCGGCGCAGCGCCGGGCCCTCACGCCTCCGCGGAAGCCCGTGGCGTCGTCGACAGCTCGTGCACGAGCTCGCGCAGGCGGCCCAACACGGCCGGATCTGTCTGCGGCAGGACGCCGTGGCCGAGGTTGAAGATGTGGCCGCGGCGGCCGGCGGCGCGCGCCAGGACGTCGCGCACGCCTGCCTCCACGCGCTCCCACGGGCCGAGCAGCAGCGCCGGGTCGAGGTTTCCCTGCACGCCGCGATCGGCGCCCGCCAGCCCCCACCCCTCGTCGAGCGACACGCGCCAGTCGAGGCCGATCACGTCGCCGCCCGCGTCCATCATCGCCCGCAGCAGGTGAACGGCGCCGGTCCCGAAATGGATCGTCGGCGCGTCCACCGCGGCCAGGATCCGCGCCGACCACGGCGCGACGAACTCGGCGTAGTCGGCCGCCGACAACGCGCCGACCCACGAGTCGAACAACTGCACGACGTCGGCGCCCGCTTCGATCTGCGCACGCAGATAGGCGCCGAAGGCGTCGGCCAGCTTCTCCATCAGCGCGGCCCAGACCGCCGGCTCCGAGTACATCAGCGCTTTCACGCGCGCGAACTCGCGCGACGGCTTCCCCTCGACGAGGTAGCCCGCGACCGTGAACGGGCCGCCGCAAAAGCCGACGACGGCCTGCTCCGGATCGAGCTCGCCGCGAACGGTCGCGATCGCGTCCAGCACCGGCGCCACCGTCTCGCGCGGATCGAGCACCCGTAGCCGCTCGACGTCGGCCGCCACCCGGATCGGATCGGCGACGACGGGGCCGACCCCCTCCACGAGGTCGACGTCGAGCCCCATCGCGAGCACGGGGGTCATGATGTCGGCGAAGATCACGGCCGCGTCCACGCCGTGCCGTCGCACGGGCTGGAGCGTCACCTCGGCTGTGAGCTCGCCCGACCGGTTGATCTCGAAGAACCCGTGCTTCTCGCGCAGCGCGCGGTACTCGGGGAGCGACCTCCCGGCCTGGCGCATGAACCACACCGGCGTGCGCTCGACCGGCTCGCGCCGCGCGGCGCGCACGAGGAGCGGGTCCACCCGGCCTAGACTAGCCCGCCGTGTCGAGAGGGCCGCTCGTCGTACGCTGGGGCGACTGGACGCTCCCCGAGCTCCAGGCGGGAGCGGAGGCCCGCGCGCGGGTGCAGCTCGAGAACGCGGGGACGGTTCCGTGGGGCGACGGCATCTTCCTCGCCTACCACTGGCTCGACGACCGCGGGAACCCGATCGTCTGGGACGGGATCCGGACGGTCCTCCCGCCGCTCTTCCCCGGCGAGCGCGCGACCGTCGAGCCGCGGGTGCGCGGGCCGATCCCGCCCGGGCGCTACCGCCTCGCCTTCGACCTCGTCGCCGAGCACCGCGCGTGGTTCTCGGAACTCGGGAGCAACGTTGCCGCGCGCGACGTGAAGGTCGCGCCACGCGTGACGGAGACGGCCGCGCACGTTCCCGACTGGGTCGAGCCCGCGCCCGACTGGAGCGAGCGCGTCGCCGCCGCGCACGCGGAGGGCTACAGCGTCGTCGCCGGCGCAGTCGAGTGGCGCGGCGGGCCGCTGCGCCGCCGCCCGCGTGCGCTCGAGCCGTACCGCGCCGGGCCGGGCCGCGTCCCCGGCTTCTCGCACGCGCTGCTCTGCCCGTCGCTCGTCGTCGGCACGATCCTCGAGCCGCTCGCCGACGTCGAGGGCCTGCCGGCGTTCGCGGCGCCGCAGGACGAGCCCTGGCTCTACGACGGCCGGATCGTCCTGCGCGCGCACCCGGAGCGGCGGTGACCGATTGGCTCGACGATCCGGAGGCCGTCGCCGAGGAGTACGCGGCGGAAGCTGCGCTGCGCGAGCGAGTCGAGGCGCACCGGGAGCTCCTCGAGGGGCCGGACGACGAGGCCGTGGTCCGCACGAGGCTCCTCGAGATCGACCCGCGCCGTCTGCTCGAGGTCGGGTGCGGCCTCGGCGAGCTTTCCGCGTGGGCTGCTCGACGTACGGGGGCCGAGGTCGTCGCCGCGGACTCCTCGCCGCGGATGGTGGCGCTCGCGGCGCGGCGCGGCGTTCGTGCGGTCGAGGCGGACGTTCGCGCGCTCCCGTTCGGCGACGCCGCGTTCGACTGCGTCGTCGCGAACTTCGTGCTCTACCACGTGCCGGATGTGGACGAGGCACTCGCCGAGATCGCACGCGTCCTCGAGCGCGGCGGGCGCCTGATCGCCGCGACGGCGAGCGACGATACGACGGACCGGCGACAGGCGTGGGCTCGGCTGCTGAACGAGGAGCCGCAGCCGGCGCGAAAGCGCTTGTCCTTCAGCCGCGAGAACGGCAGCGGACTCCTGATTCGCCACTTCCGCGCGGTCGAGCAGGTCGACTGCGACGCCGAGCTCGTCTTTCGCAGCCGCGAGCGGCTCGTCGCCTACGTCGAGTCGTTGCCGCCGATGCGCGGCCTCGGTGCCACGCTCGCGGAGCTCAGGGAGCCGTTCCGGCTGCCGACGAAGACGACCGTCTTCGTCGCGACCCGGTGACCACGTGCGGTCACGCCCCTACAGCTCGACGGCGATGCGGTCGTCGACGCGGCCGAAGACGAAGGCGCCCAGCGCGAGCGCGACCACTGCCGCCACCGCGAGGTAGACCACGTCCGCGAGCCGCGGCGCTTCGCCGAGCCAGAGCGCGTCGCGCACCGCGTACACCGGAGGCGCGACGAAGTTCCCCCAGCGGAGGAGCCAGAGCAGCCGCTCGTGCGCCTGCACGTCCTGCGGCAGCTGCGCGAACCCCCACAGGATCGGCGTGAGGAAGAACCACGGCAGGAGCGCTGCGGCGAGGATGTGCTCGATGTCGCGGAAAAGGACGTTCACGCACGCAACGAGCAGCGCCAGCCCGACGACGAAGCCGACGAAGAGCGCGGCGAGCGGGATTGCGAGCCACACCGTCGACCGCGCCTCCGGGACGAAGACGAGCGAGAGCACGATCAGCACGGCGACCATCACGCCGAAGGTCACGAGCTGCGTCGCGACGACCGAGAACGCGACCAGCTGGCGCGGGAAGCGCACCTTCTTGATCAGCTCGGCGCTGTCGATCATCGAGCGCGCGGCGGTCTGGAGCGACGTCGAGAAGAAGATCCAGCACGCGAGCCCAGCGAGCAGGTACAGCGGGTAGTGCGGGATCTCGTTGCCCTGCCAGAGGAGCCCGAACACGAGCAGGTAGACGCCGAGCAGCGCGAGCGGGTTCAGCAGCGACCAGAGGATGCCGAGGATCGACCCCTTGTACTTCGCCTGGAAGTCGCGGCGGAAGAGATTCGCGAACAGCTCGCGATAGCGGACGAGGTCGGCGTAGACCGTCATGCGGCGAACCTAGTGTAGGAGGCGCGGAGCGCCCGTCCGCAAAGCGGACCGGTGGAGGGGGTCTGGGGGAACCGGGAGGTTCCCCCAGCTTGTGCGCGAACGTCGCAACACTGTGCTTACACCGACGCGTTACCGTTTCCCGCCGTGAGCACGGTTGCCGCCGTCGCCGCCTTCCCCGCCGCTGCGGCTGCGATCTGGACGTTGCTCCGTACGCCGCTCGCGCGCCGGCTCGTCGCCGCTCCCTCGCCGGACCGCTGGCACCAGCGCCCGACCCCGCTCCTCGGCGGCATCGGCATGTTCGTCGGACTCAGTGTCGGCTTCTGGGGCGCGGCCGCCGTGGGCGCGTTCGACGTCACGACGGCCGCCCTCGGGCTCTACGGCGCGATCGTGCTGCTCTTCGTCGCCGGACTCGTCGACGACCTGTACCACCTGGGGCCGGCCGCGAAGCTCACGGCCCAGGTGGCGGCGGCGGCGATCGTCGTGGCGACGGGGACGAACGTCGAGATCGTCGGCAACGAGGTCGTCGCGACAATCATCGCCGTTTTGTGGCTCGTCGGGATGACGAATGCCTTCAACCTGCTCGACAACATGGACGGGCTCGCGGCGACGATGGCGGCGATCGCGTTCACGTTCTTCGCGATCGATGCGGTGACGATCCACCCGAGCCACATGGTGCTCGCGCTCGCGCTCGCCGGCGGGCTCGCGTGCGCCGCATTCCTGCCGTTCAACCTCCGGCCGCGCGGGAAGGCGCTCGTGTTCATGGGCGACTCCGGCTCGCAGCTGCTCGGGTTCTCCCTGGCGGCGCTCGGCCTCACAGCGAGCTGGAAAGTGGCGGGGACGACGGTCGCGACGCTGCTGCTGCCGATCCTCGTGCTCGCGGTGCCGATCCTCGACACCGGCCTCGTCACGATCGTGCGCCTGCTCGAGGGGCGCCCGATCTATCAGGGCGGCCGCGACCACTCGTCGCACCGGCTCGTGCGCTTCGGCCTCTCGGACACGCACGCCGTCGCGCTGCTCGCGCTGGTCGCCGCCGGCCTCGGCACGACGAGCCTCGCCTACAACGTCCTCGACGACCAGCGCCTGACCCTCGCCGGCGTGCTGCTGACGTTCGTGCTCCTCGTCCAGTTCGCGAGCTTCCTCGCCGACGTCGAGCGGAGACCCGTCGTGCCGGAGGGGACGCCGGGGCTCCTGCAGACCTTCGCCGTGCACTGGCGGCGGCTGATCGAGGTCATCGTCGACTTCGGCGTCATCTCCGCCGCGTTCCTGGCCGCGTACCTGATCCAGTTCGGCTGGCCGGGGAGCGTGAGCCAGCGCCACCTCGCGACGATCACGCTGCCGATCGTGATCGCGGCGCGCTACCTCGCGTTCATCCCGTTCGGGCTCTACCGCTCGATCTGGCGCTACGCGGGCTCGCGGGACCTCCTCGCAATCGTCTCCGCAGTCTCGGTCTCCGAGGTGGTCGCGTTCGCGTACCTCTCGATGACGCAGTCGTTCCTCGACTTCTCGCGCTCCTTCTTCGTCGTCGACGCGCTGCTGTGCGCCGTCGCGATCTCGGCGTCGCGGTTCGCCGAGCGCGCGCTCGTCGTCGGCGTCCGGTCGGTGCGCGAGCGCACGGGGCGGCGGACGTTGGTCGTCGGCGCGGGGCGAACCGGGCGCAGCCTGACGCGCGAGCTGCGCGAGACCGCCGGGCAGCGCGTCGTCGGCTTCGTCGACGACAACCCGCGGCTGCGGCGGCGGCGCGTCCACGGCGTGCCCGTCGTCGGCGGAACGAGCGAGCTTCCGCGCGTCCTCGCGAGCACGCAGCCGGACGTCGTGCTCGTCACGATCCCGAACGCTCCGCGCGAGCGCCTCGACGCCGTCCTCGAGGCGTGTGCCGAGGCGGGCGTGCCGTGCCGGTTCGTGCGCCGCGACATCGACCTCGACCCGAGGGTCGTGCTCGGGTCGGCCGCGGAGTGAGCGACGCGGCGGTTCGCACGGCGCGGCCGTCAGCGACGACACCGACCTTCCTCGATCGCGTGCTGGCCGCGACGCCGATCGTCGGCGTCGCGCTCGTGGTCGTCACGTTCTACGCGGTCGAGGCGTGGCTGCGCAAGACGCCGTGGGTGTTCAGCGACGAGCTCGAGTGGACGCAGATCTCGCGCGCGATCGCCGACACCGGCCACGCGGCGCGGCGCGGCGAGCCGATCTACTTCAAGTCGAGCTATCCCTACCTGATCGCGCCCGCCTGGTGGATCGAGTCGACGAGGCTGGCGTACGACGTGATCAAGTACGCGAACGTCGTGGTGATGACGCTCGCGGCGGTGCCGTCGTACCTGCTCGCGCGGATGCTCGTGCCGAAGCGCTCGGCGCTCCTCGTCGCGCTCCTGTCGGTCGCGATCCCCGGGATGTTCTACGCGAGCTCGATCGTCCCCGAGGTGCTCGCTTACCCGTGGTACGCGCTCGCGTCATGGCTGGTCGTCCGCGCGTTGACGACGCGGCGCCGGCTCGACGTCGTCCTCGCGATCGTCGCGTCGCTCGCGTCGCTCGCGGTGCGGTCGCCGCAGCTCGTAACGGTCTCGCTCTCGTTCGCGTTCGCGGCCGCCTGGCTGTGGCTGACGGGGCCGCGGGGGCGCGCGTTCCGCGCCGGCTGGACGAGGAGCGACACGTTCGGCGCCGTCGTTCTCCTCGCCGGCGCGTTCATCCTCGTCAACCGCGTCGTGCTCCAGCACGTCGACATCTGGCAGGTGACGACGCAGTACTGGAAGGGGCGGATGTGGGACCTCGGCCTGCGCGCGGGGCTCGCGTTCACGGTTGGAATGGGGGTTCTCCCGGTGCTCGCGGCGCTCGCGGCACTGCACCTGCCGGAGCGCCGCGACGACCCGGCCTACCGCGCGTTCCGCGCGTACCTCGCCGCCTCGCTCCTGACGGTCTGCGTCTACACGGGACTGAAGGCGGCGTACCTCTCCACGGTGTTCTCGACGCTGACGGAGGAGCGGAACATGATCTACCTCGCGCCGCTCGTGCTCGTCGGCGCCGCGGTCGTCTTCGAGTCGCGGCGGATCGATCCGCGCCTCGCGATCGCGGCGACCGCGCTCCTGCTCTTCATCCTCCTGACGCGCCCGTTCCAGCTCGGCTACCCGTACTTCGAGGCGCCCGGCTTCGGCATCCTTGCGATGGCGAACCGCCACTTCGCGTGGAACTCCGCCGACCTCCGGATCGCGCTCGTCGTAGCGCTGGCGGCGTCGCTGGCGGCGCTGCGGTTCCGGCGCGTGCTGCCCGTCGCGGCGGTCGCGACCACGCTCGTGCTGGCGTGGATGGTGACGGCCGAGGTCACGACCACCGCCGGGTCGGTCCGCCAGGCGAACGCGTTCGTCGCCCACCTGCCGAAGCAGCTCGACTGGGTCGACCGCGCCTCCGGCGGCAAGCCGGTCACGTACCTCGGCCAGCAGATCCGCGACCCGAACGGTCTCTGGCTGACCGAGTTCTGGAACCGCTCGATCGATCACGTCTACAGCCTCGACGGCTCCGCGCCGGGTCCTGGGCCGACGCTGACGCCAAACGTCGACTCACGCGTCGGCCTGCTCTCGAGCTCCACCGGCGACCCGTACACGCTCGCCGACAGCGGAGTCGTCCTGCAGGCGCCCGTCGTCGCGACCGGCCGCCCCTACACCGACCTGCGCCTCTTCTCGACACCGCGCCCGTGGCGGCTGAAGGACGCCGTCCAGGGCGTGGACGCCGACGGCTGGGCCGGCTCGTTCGCGGGGTACACCTACTTCGTGCCGGGGGAGCGCGGCGTGCTGCGGGTCGCGCTGTCACGGACGGGGTACAGAGGCGACGCGCCGAACTCGCGGGCCGAGATCCTCGTCGGGACGGTCAAGCTCGTCGACGGTGCGCCGGCGATCGGCCGCGTGACGCGTAAGGCCAAGGCGATCGTACGGAACGGCGAGCGCACCGTCGTCGACGTCCCCGTAGCCAGGACGCCGGTCCGGGTCGAAGTGAGGATCGCTCCGACCTTCCATGCCTCACCGTCGGACCCGCGCGACCTCGGCGCGCAGGCAGGATTCGACTTCACCCCTTCGACGCCGCGCACACAACGCTGAACCGCGTCCGCAGGAGGCGGTCGGCGAGCGGCGGGATCCGCTCTGCGAGCTCGAGCGCGGCGGCCGCCGGCCGGGGGATCCGCCGCGACTGCGGGACGAAGAACGGCCGCGCCTCGAACGCCCCGAACCCGGCGCCGGTGGCCGCGGCGCGGACGTCCGCGAGGCTCTGCTCCCGCGGGATCACGTCGAAGACGAACTTCTTCGTCGTGTAGTCGGCCACCAGGCGGAAGAACGCGCCGAGGTCGGCCGCGTACTTCACGGCGCCGAAGCAGGTCGCCGCAGCGACGTCGGTCGGCGGGCGATACGTCGTGAAGTCGTCGAGCGCGACCCGCTCCGCGCCGACGCGCGCGGCCGCGACCGCGACCATCCCGCGGCTCCCGTCGACGCCTGTGTAGTCGAAGCCCGCGTCGAGGAACGGCCGCCCGAACGACGCGTCGCCGCAGCCGAGATCGAGCACGGCATCCGGAGGCACGAGCGGCGTCCCGAGGTCGAGGACGAGACGCAGCCTCCGCGCATACACGTGCTCCGCGTCGGCGTAGGTTCGCTCCGAGTAGCCGTGCGCGAGGTCGTCGTACGTGCGCGCGGTTTCGGTCATCGGCGCTCCGGGACCGCCGCGACGAAGATGATCCCGCGCACGCGCAACGCCGCCCGCGCGACGGGCCCCGCGCGCTCGAGCGCCGTGAGGGCGACGCGCGCCGGGGCCGGGACGCGCATGCGCTGCGGCAGGAAGAACGGGCGGAGCGTCACCGCGCCGAAGCCCGACGCGCGGAGCCCGCCGATGACTTCGTCCAAGTCGTAGGCGCGCGGCTCGATGTCGAAGACGAACTTCGTGCGCGTGAAGGCGGCGACGCGGCGGAAGAAGGCGTTCGTGTCGGCGGCGTAGAAGTACGCGCGCAGGCAGATCGTCATGTCGACCGGCTCCGGCGGCTCATAGTCGTCGATCAGCGAGACCTCGAGCGGGACGGAGTCGCCGAGGCGCTCACGCGCGGCGGCGATCATCTCGGCGCTGCCGTCCACACCGCGGTAGCGGTAGCCGAGCGCGAGCAGCGGCTCGGCCATGTTCGCGTCGCCACACGCGAGGTCGAGGATCGTCCGGCCGGGCGGTAGCGGCGGGCCGAGCGCCGAGGCGATCCGGGCGCGTCGCGCGAAGTACCGAGCCGGGTCCGCGTAGTCGTGCCGCGAGTAGTCGGGCGCGAGCCGGTCGAACTTCGAGATCCTGGCGCCGCGGTCGGTCACAGCGCCTTCAGCCTCTCGGGGTGCTTGCGCACGAACCGCGCGACACCCGCCCAGTGCCACAGCGTGCGGCGCGTCAGCCACCGCGTGTCGGTCTCGGCCTGATGCTCGTGCACCACGATTGCCGCCGGAACGTACCAGCGTTCCCAGCCGGCCTTGTGGGCGCGGTACTGGAGGTCGATGTCCTCGCCGTAGAGGCGGAACCCGGCGTCGAAGCCGCCGAGCTCGTCGAGCATGGCGCGGCGCAGGAGCAGGAACCCGCCGAGCATCCAGTCGACCTCCACCGGCTCCGCCGGGAGCCGCTCGTCGAGGTGGAAGTGCCTCGGCTGCGGAACGACCTTGCGCAGCGGCGTGCGGCGCACGATCGTGCCGGTCACGGTCGGGAAGCGCCGGCGAGACGGCTGGAGCGTCCCGTCCGGGAAGACCATGCGCGGACCGGCGACGCCGCAGCGCGGCCGCGCCTCCATCGCGTCACGGAGAGTCGCCACGGCGTCCGGTGCCGGCACCGCGTCCGGGTTGACGGAGAGGACGCCGTCGCCGGAGGTGAGCCCGAGCCCGCGGTTGAGGTTGGCGGCGAACCCGAGCGGCCGGGCGTTGTGGACCGCGTCGACCGCCGCGGGCACCGACCCGGGGACGTTTCCGATCACGACGAGCTCGTCGACCTGCGGGCGGAGCGCCGGCAGCAGCTGCTGGAGCTTGTCGGCGTGACCGTGCGAGACGACGATCGCGGAGACGTTCATCGCGCGGCCAGCACGCTCCGGTAGACGTCGGCGGTGAGGCGCGCGGTCTCGCTCCACGTGAAGCGGGCGGCGCGCGCGAGGCCGGCGACGACCAGTCGCTCACGGTCGCGCAGTGCGCGCTCGACGGCGGCCGCGTACTCGCCGTCGGCCGCGTACACCGCCGCGTCGCCCGCGACTTCGCGCAGCGCGGGGTCCTGCGAGAGGACGACGGGCGTCCCGCATGCCATCGCCTCGAGGACGGGCAGCCCGAACCCCTCGTAACGCGACGGCCAGACGAGAGCGGCGGCGCCGCGGAAGAGCTCCACCAGCTCGGCCTGCTCGACCCAGCCGCGGACGTCCGCGCCGCGAGCGCGAAGCTCGCCCGCGAGCGCGGGCTCCTTCTCCGGGCCGACGACGACGAGCCGCATTCCCAGCGCGCGCGCCGCGTCGGCGGCCGCGAGTGGGTTCTTGCGCGCCTGGACCGCGCCGACGAAGAGGAGGTAGGAGCCGGCGTGCGTCGCGCCCGGCGTGAACGCGGGATCGACGCCGTGCGGCGTGACCGCCACCTTGGCGGGCGGGAGGCCGTAGAGCTCGACGGCGTCGTCCTTCGTTCGCTCCGAGACGGCGATCACGGCGTCGGCGCGTCGTGCCGCGCGCGGCACGACGGCCTTGAACGTGATGCGGTCGAGGAGGCCCATCCGCGAGGCGTCGCGCTCGAAGTGGAGGTCGTGCAGCGTGACGACGCTCGGGCCGCCGAACCGCAGCGGGAGCGCGTGCTGGAAATGCGCGAGGTCCGGCGAGAGGCGGCGGAGCAACCGCGGCAGCGACCACGCCATCCGCGTCTCCTGGAACCGTGCGGGAAGCGCGACCGGCTCGACCCCCGGCGGCACGAGCTCGGGATGCCGCGTCACCGCCGCGAACCGCAGCTCGGGCGCCGCCGCCGGCAGCTCGCGCAGAAGGTTCGCGACGTACGTCTCCTCCCCGGTGCGCCGCCGCCCGAGCACGTCCGCGTCCACTACGACCAGGTCCACCCGACATGTCCCCCCGAGACGTGGGTGAATGAGTAACAGTTACAAGTCGGTAACTGTTCCAGCCTCGTAACTGTTCTCAACCGACAACCTCGTCGTAGACCGCGCGCGTGCGGGCGGCGACGGCCGGCCACTCCGCGATGCGACGCGGCGGCGGCCGCGCGGCCGGGTCGGAGGCACGCTCGACACCGGCGCTGATCGACGCGACGTCCGCCGGATCGACGTACACCGCGTCCTCGCCTGCGATCTCGGCCATCGCGCTGCCCGCGCTCGTGACGACGGCGCATCCGCACGCGAGAGCCTCGGCGACCGGGATCCCGAACCCCTCGTAGAGCGATGCGTAGACGAGGCAGCGCGCGCCGCGGTAGAGCGCTGCCAGCTCCGCGTCCGACACGTCCCCGAGCCATGTCACGTTGGGCGGCGCCTCGACGCCGCCCCACCCGCGCGCGCCGACCACCCTCAACTCGCCGTCGACGGCGGCCGCTATCCGGGCGAGGTTCTTGCGCGGCTCGAGCGTCCCGACCGCGAGGACGTAGTCGCCGGTCGCATGCGGGCCGTCCGGCGTGAAGACCTCCTCGACCGCGTTCGCCACGACGGTGATTCTGGCCTCCGGCACGCCGAGCAGGTCGACGATCTCGCCTCGCGTGAACTCCGACACCGCAATCACGTGCGTCGCAGCGCGCACGACGCGCGGCACGGCGATCCGCGAGTACGCGCGCGTCCAGCGGTTGAACCACTCGGGCCGCCGCAGGACGGCGAGGTCGTGCACCGTCACGACGAGTGGCACCTTCGGCCGAAAAGGCCCGCGAAAGGTCGGGCAGTGCACAAGGTCGACGCGCCCGCCGCGCAGGAGCGGGTACCACGCGGCATCCGCGACCAGCGTCCGCGCGCGCGAGGTCGCGGGGAACGACACCGGAACGAGATCCACGTCCAAGTGGCGCAGGAGCGCCCTCACGTAGCGCGCCGTCCCGGCGCGCGTCTGGAGGAGCGGCGTCGTGTCGAGCGCTACGCGAATCGTGCGTACCCGTCGAGGAAGGTCTCGCCGACGCGGCGCCACGAGAACTGTCGCGCGTGACCGAGGCCCGCGGCACGCAACTCGTCCCGCCGCACGAGCGCCTCCTCGATGCCCCGCGCGATGTCGGCGGGGCTCGCGGGGTCGACGCGCACTGCTGCGTCGCCGCACGCGTCGTCCATCGAGGGATGATCGGACGCGACGACGGGCGCGCCCGAGGCCATCGCCTCGACGATCGGCATCCCGAAGCCCTCGAACCACGACGGCCACACATACGCGTCCGCGCCGCGGTACAGCCGTGCGACCTCCTCGTCTGAGACCCGGCCGAGGCGAACCACGCCGGGCCGGTCGAGCTGAGGCTGCGGGCCCCAACCCTCGCCGCCGGCGAGCACGAGGACGCGCTCGTCGTCGCCGAGCAGCGAGTACGCCTCCACGGCCGCGAACAGGTTCTTGCGCGGCTCGAGGGTCGCGACGGTCAGCAGGTACGGCCGCCCGAACTCGGCAGCGTCGCCCTCTGCCGAGAAGAGCGGGTCGAGCCCCGGGTTTGCGACGACCACGCGCTCGCGTGGGAAGGACAGCGTCCGCGAGAAGTCGTCGGCGGTGTAGCTCGAGTTGGCGAACACGACGTCGCACGACCGCGCGGCGTTGCGGTACTTGCGGCCGTGCATCGCCCGCGTGCGCCGGGTCGTCCACTCCGGGTGGTGGACCGGCACGAGGTCGTGCACGGTCGTCGCGCGGAGCCCCGACCGCTGCGGCGGGTACATCCAATCCGTGAAGTGGAGGACGTCGAACGCGCCGAGCCAGCGCTCGGCAGGCGGCCACCCCGCGATCGACCACGCGGTGCGCCACCCGTGCGCGCCGGGCAGCGTCCGCAGCCGCAGCTCGACCGGAAGGCCGTCGAGCGCCTCGGGAATCACGCGCCGCCCGGTCGACGAGGTCGGCGCGAACGCCACCACCTCGTGCCCGCGCTCCTGGGCGACCTCGGCGAGCCCCCGCAGCGATCCTCGGATGTAGTTGTTCACGCCGGTCCGCTCGTGGGACAGCGGACTCACATCGAACGCGATCCTCACGGGCGGTAGTCGAAGCGGAGGAAGTGCACGCCTAGCGGCCGCGGGTCGGGCGGCCCGGGCACGGCCGTCCGCGCGACCGTGAAGCGGACGCGGCACACGCCGCCCGCGCCACGACGCAGCGGCACGGCCAGCCGGCTCTGCCCGGCCGGCGCGATCCTGGTACTCCGAACGACGCCGGCCGACCGCGCGACCACGACCTGCGGCCGCTCGAAGAGCGAGGGGTCGCTCGCCAGCAGGACCGACAGCCGTCCGCCGGCGCAGGCGACGCGCGTGTACGTCACGTTCTTCCCCGACCACGTGTCGTTCGGGTACAGCCCCTCGACCTTCGTCAGGAGGACGACGGGGCCGCCGGTGCGGTAGAGGACGAGGCCGATCCTCGGGTCGCGGGCAACGGGGCGGCCGGCGACGTCGACGGAGCCGTCGGCCAGCACGAACTGCGCGCGCACAGGGCCGTCGGCCGCGGCGAGTCCTCCATCCGACCGCCGCGCGACGGGCAACTCGGGCAGACCGCCCGGCGACGGCCCCGTCAGGTCGAGGACGCGCCCGAAGCTCCGGTTGAAGAACTCGTTCTCCCAGATCGTGTACGCGCTCAGCTTCCCGGTCCAGAGGTACGCGACGTCGCCATCGCGGCCCGCCGCGCGGTCGATCCAGTCGGGGTGCTGGACGCGGATCCCGGCCCACAGCGAGCCGACCGACGCGCGATGCAGCCCGTGGCGGCCGTTCTCGACCACGAACGTGGTGGCGGCGAAGTAGGCGCCGACGAGCAGCGGCAGTACGAGCGCGGCGCGACCTCGGACGAGGACGAACGCTGCTGCAGCGACCGCGCCGACGGCGAGCACGACCCACCGCAGGTCGTCGAGGTGGATTCCGCGGTCCTGCACCCACCACCACGGTAGAAGCGCGAACGTGTCCGACACGGCGCTCGTCGTGATCAACCGCGGGTACGGGATGAAGACCGGCAGCACGGCGGCGACGACCGCAGCCGTCACGAGCAGGCCGAGCCGAGGCCGGACCGTTTCGTCCGCGACGACGGCGAGCAGCGCGATCAGCGCGAACGGCGCGACGTAGAACATGTTCCGCTCCTCGATCCGCGCGACCGACGGCTGCGACGCGAACGCGGCGACGACGACGACGAGGAACGCGACGAGCGGAAGCGACGCCGCGGCGAACACGCGGGCGCGGCGCGGCAACGAGCGGGCACCCAGCCAGAGAGCGAGCAGCGCCGCGAACGGCACGATCCCTAGGTAGAGGTCGAGCTCGGCGACGTGGTAGAGGACGTAGCGCAGCACTGTCTCGACGGAGTAGTCGCTGTCGGTCGCGGCGCGGTACGCCCCGAGGAGCGAGAAGGGCGACCGGCCGCGCGCGACCGTGGCCAGGACGGCGGCCGTGCCACCGGCGGCGAGGAGGCCGTACAGCGCCGCGAACGGACGGAGGGCGCGCACGCCCCGACCCTCGAAAAGCACGAGCAGAATCGGCGCGGTCGCGGCGGCCGGGATCAGCACGATCGCCTGCGCGCGCGCCGCGAACGCGAGACCGCAGAGGGCGAGCAGCACGATCTGGCGCGTCACGGTCGGGTGCTCGAGCATCAGCACGAGGGCGAGCGACGCCGTGAGGAAGAGCGGGTAGAAGACGTTCTCCGTCATCAGCGTCCCCGTGTAGAGCATCGACGGCACGGCGACCGTCAGCACGGCGGCGAAGAGCGCAAGCGGAGGGGCCAGGACGCGGCGCGCGAGCAGGTACGACGGCACCGCGGCGAGCGACATGGCGACCGCGTTGATCGCCTTCGCTGCGGCGTACGCGTCGGGCACCGCGTCGAACAGGCGCCAGGCAGGCGCGATCAGCACCGGGTACACGAACCCGTAGCCGGTGCTCGCCTCGCCACGCACGAGGAAGCGGCCGTGCTCGGCGAACGACTTTGCGAGCTCGGAGTAGATGAGCTCGTCGACCATGATCCATGGTGCGACCATCCGCCGGGCGAGCGCGATCCGCAGCGCGACCGACGCAACGACGATCCCCGCCAGCCACACCCATGCCGGGACGGCGACCGCCCTGGTTCGAGCGGCTGCGACCGCGCTCACGTCACGATCCCCGACTCGACCGCGCGACGTGCCAGCGCCGACGGATCCTCGATTCCCACCTCTGCCGCGGCGCGGGCGACCTCGCGCAGCACGCCCTCGCTGACCGCCGCGCCTCCGGCCGCCACTTCGACCACAGCGGCGTACGCGTCGGCCGCGCGCCCGAGATCGTGCTCCGTCCGAACGTACTCGAGGGCCCGCTCGCCCAGTTGCTCGTGACACTGTGTCACAAGCTCCAGGGCTGCCGCGAGCGTCGGCACCTCGTACTCGTCGACCGGCACCTTCAGCGCGACGTCGTCCGGGAGCTCGGCGAACCAGCCGACCTCGGAGACGACCATCGGCTTGCCGAGCGAGAGCCCGCGGATCACCGAGCCGGATGTCTCACCCATCGTCGGGTAGCGCAGGTTGACCAGCACGTCGCAGCGCGCCATCAGCGACCACATGCGCGCCTCGTCGACGTAGTCCTCCCGGATCACCCCGTCCGCGAGCGCGAGCCGCTCGAGCCGGCGGCTGAGGTCGAACCGCTCGGCCGAGGCGCCGACGAGCAGCAGCCGAGCGTCCGGATGCGCACCGCGGAAGAGCGTGAACGCTTCGAGCAGCTGCGGGATCCGCTTGTTCATGTTCAGGTTGCCGAAGCAGCCGATCAGGGGCCGCCCGAGGATGCCTTCCGCGGGGACGGGGTCAGGCGCCGGCCACGCCGGGTGCGGGATGACGCGGATCGGGCCGGCGTACCGCGCCTCGCGAGCCCGCTCCTCGACGAACCGCGAATGGACGACGAGCGACGTCGCCTGCTCGAGGATCGTCCCCGC
>DATHAE010000156.1:0-14654 GCA_035296805.1 Gaiellaceae bacterium
CACGCGCTCACGCGCGCTCTCCCAGCGCGTGCAGGTTCGCGGCGAGCCAACGCAGGTTGCCGGCGAGGTACTCGCAGCGGCCGCCGTCGAATGCGTCGCGCCACCCCTCGCGGCGCTCGACGCCGCCCCACAAACGGACCGCCTCGTGCCAGCTGCGCCAGACGCCGGCGACGGAGTCGAGAAAGCCTCGCCGCTCGCGAGCGTCGAGGCCGTACCCGTCGAGCAGAAGCCGGAGCCGCTGCGGGCGGCGGTCCGTCGGCAGTGCGTGCCGCGCCACGTCGTCGTCGGGCCGCAGCGGGACCCACCACGACGCCGCCGCCGCGAGGTCGACCGAGCGCGGGCCGGGCGCCGCGAGCTCCCAGTCGATCAGGGCGACGGGGATCCCGTCGCGGAAGACGACGTTCTGGCCGAGGACGTCGTTGTGACAGATGACCTCGTCGCGGGAGAGCCCGTTCGGCAGCGCCTGCCACCGCGCATCCTCCGGCCGCTCGAACCCCTCCTGCGCGTCGTGCATCCGGCGAATCAGCGCGCCGAGCTCGAACAGGACGGCGTCGCCGGCCGCCGGCGGGCTGCCGCCCGCGGCCTCGCCGTCGACGTACGACAGCACCTCCTGTCCGCCGTCGATCGCGAGCGCACGCGGTGCGCCGTCGAAGCCGACCGCCTCGAAGTGGCGCAGGAGGGCATGGGCCGCGGGCGTCCACGGTCCTGCCCGCCGCCGAACGACCCCGTCTGCGATCGACACGTTCATGCCAGGTCGATCCTGTCGGCGCGGAGATGCTCGAGGCGCGCGGCGCGGTCGGCGTCGAGGAACGAGCGCATCGTCTCGCCCATCGTCGCGCCCCCGTAGGCCCAGATCTCGGGGTGGATCAGCAGCTGAAGCCACTCGAACTCGCCGCGGGCAAGCTGCTCGTGCGGGCAGCCATGCCGCCAGCGCTGGTTCGAGTCCGACCGGTAGTGCTCCGCGTTGAACCACGGCGCCGCCATCACGTTCGTCGCCCCGTCGACCGGGGCGGACATGTACTCGGGGTCGGGGTTGTGCCACGCGACGACACGGTCGAACCGCTCGTCGAGGTCGACCGCCGGCCACACCGCGTGGTGCGCGACGCGATGGCCGAGCTCGCGCAGCCGCGCGACCGCCCGCTCGCCCTCGCTCGAGTCGAGGTTGTAGAAGACCGATCGCGTCATCAGGAACCACGTCGACCAAGCGCCCGCCTCGGCCTCGATCTCGGCGAGCCTCACCGCCGCGTCCAGCGACAGGTCGACGTCGTGCCGCACGATGGCGACGCCGGGCTCCGGGGGCGCGTCGAAGCCCGCGTAGCGGTAGCCGCCCGCGTCGATTGAGCGCAGCAGCTCGCGGTAGTGGTCGAGGTCGAAGGCGCACGTCACGTCCGGGCCAGTATCCACTGGAAGCGCACCGGGCCCTCGGGCTCGGCGATCGCAACGACCTCGTCGCGGATGACGTCGAGCCCCGCATCGCGGAGGAGGCGCGTGTTCGTGGCCGGTGGGAAGCTCGAGAAGAAGGTCTGCGCGCCGAGGAAGTCGCCGGTCCACGCCTCGATGTCGCCCGTGCCGAGCGCCGCCATGAACCAGCCGCCGGGGACGACCCAGCTTCGGATGCGCGAGAAGACCGGCGCGAGCAGCTCACGCGGCACATGGTTGAACGAGTAGAAGGCGACCACCGCGTCGAACGATGCGGACGGGAACTCGACCGCCGTGAGATCGCCGTGGACGAACTCGCCCTGCGGGACGCGCTGACGCGCGCGCTCGAGTTGCCGCTCCGACAGGTCGAGGCCCGTGAGCCGGAACCGAGCGGCGAGCTCCTGCGTCTCGATGGTGCCGCCGCCGCAGCCGAGCTCGAGCACGCGGGCGTCCTCGGGCAGCCGCGTCGCGAGGTCGGCCGCCCACTCGTCGCGCGGGTCTTCCTCGATCTGCGCCGCCCACGCCTCCCAGGTGTCGATCATCGTGTCGTAGCCGCGTGCGACGAGCTCCGTCCGCGGATCGGTCACGCCGCCTCCACCCGCACGTCCAGCAGGCGCGCCGCGGCCTCCGCCCGCTCGAGCGCCTCGAGGCTCGTCTCGCCCACGGCGATCACGTAGCCGCGGCGGTCGCCGTCGAGGCGGACCGGCCGGATCGTCTCGCCGACCGTCAGGTACGTCTCCGCCTGGACGACGCCGGGAAACGCGAGCACTTTCTCGAGCGATCCGATCTCGGTCACGCGCCCTGTCGGGAGCGGTCCCGGCGCGGCCGTGAGAAAGCGGATGGCGAGCGGCTGCCGGAAGCGGGGCAGCACGAGCTCGTCGGGGAGGTCGTCGCCGAGCGCCATTCTGATCTGGAGGTCGACGAGGTCGACGCCGACGGCATGGCGGACGAGGTCGGCCATCTGCCCGCCGGGGATCCGTGCGGCGCACTCGACGACGAGCGCGCGCCCGTCGTTCGTCGCGATCAGCTGCGGGAACGCGATCCCCGTCTGCAGCCCGAGGGCGTGCACGGTGTGGAGCGCGACCCGCTCCGACTCCACCAGTTGGTCGGCGTACACGCTTGCCGGATACACGTGGATCCACCCGACGCCGAATCCCTGGCCGGGCGGCCGCAGGCGGTCCGAGAGTGTGAGCACGACGGCGTGCCCGTCGCGCGCGATGACGATGCCGTTCATCTCGACGCCGTCGATGAACTCCTCGAGGATCGCCTCGCCCGTCGGCGAGGCGACAAGCGCCTCGTGGAGGTGCGCGTCGACCTCGTCGATCGACTCGACGCGAAAGACGCCACGCTGCCCGCCGGAGTCGGCGGGCTTGAGCACCGCGGGGAATCCGACCTGCGCCGCCGCCCGCCGCGACTCGGCGAGCGTGCGGCAGGCGGCGAAGCGCGGCTGCGGCACGCCCGAGTCGCCGAGCCGCCGGCGCATGGCGACCTTGTGCGTCATCAGGTGCGCCGTCGCCGTCCCGATGCCCGGCAGCCCGCGAGCCTCGGCGACCGCCGCGACGACGGGCACCGCGCGATCGGCCGAGACCGTCAGCACGCCGTCGACCTTCACGCGCGCCGTCGCCCGGATCACGGCCGCGGGGTCGGAGAAGTCGACCACCTTCGCCAGGTCCGCCTCCTTCAGCCCCGGCGCCTCGGGGTTCCTGTCCACGGCCGCCACACGGATGCCGAGCTCCTTCGCGCGCAGGATCGCGCGCCGCTGGTGGCGCCCCGCGCCGACGAAGAGGAGGGTCTTCACGCCGCGCCGATGCTACTGCGGGCCGATCGCCGCCACGACGAGCTTGAGCAGCGGGTCGAGATCGACCTCGACGCCGACGCTCGCACTCAGCACGAGCCCGTCGACGATCAGGCCGAGGAACCGGCCGATGTCGTCGACGGCCACATCGGAGCGAAGCTCGCCTCGCTGCTGCTGCTCGCGCAGGTGCTCGCGCAGGCGCTCGTTGACCTCCGGCGCGCGCTGCATCCACTGCTCGCGGAGCGCGGCGTTCGTCCGCAGGTGCCGGTGCACCTCGAGGTAGACGCCGATCCACTCGGGCTTCTGTTCCGTGACCCAGCGCAGGACGGCCGTGAACCCCTGGTCGAGCCACAGCTCCCCGACGACGTTCTGGTCCTCGTCGGCGAGGGCGTAGAAGATGTCCCACTTGCTGGGGAAGTAGTTGAAGATCGCGCCGCGCGAGAGGCCCGTCGCCTGCTCGAGCCGGACTACCGTCGCGCCTTCGTACCCGTGGTGCGCGAACACGGTTCGCGCGCCGTCGAGGATCTGGCGGCGGCGCGCTTCGAGATGCTCGTCCGAGACCTTCGGCACGCTTGCCACTTTACAAAACCGTACAGACGTTTTATATTATCCGCGTGCTCCGGAACCGCTCGCTCCTGACGCTGCTGATCGCCGAGCTCGTGTCGACGAGTGGCACGGCGATGACCTTCCTCGCGCTGCCGTGGTTCGTGCTCGAGACGACGGGCTCTGCGTCGCAGATGAGCGCAGTGCTCGCGGCGGAGTTGCTGCCGGTCGCGATCTTCGGCATCCCGAGCGGCGCGCTCGTCGGCCGGCTCGGAGCGCGCAGGACGATGCTCGCCGGAGATGCGTTGCGCGCGCCGCTGATCGCGCTCGTGCCCGTCCTCCACTGGACCGGTGCACTCACGTTCCCGCTCCTGCTCGCGATCGTGTTCGTGCTCGGTCTCGCGTCGGCGCCGTACTTCGCCGCGCAGCGGACCATCGTCCCGGAGCTGCTCGGGGACGACGAGACGCTCGTCGCGAAGGCATCCGCGCTGTTCGGAGGCGCGACGCACGTCACGCTCGTGCTCGGCCCGGTGCTCGGCGGCGTCCTCGTCGCATGGGTGGGCGCCGCGGGCGTCCTCCTGCTCGATGCGGCGACGTTCGCCTTCGCCTTCCTCGTCGTGCTCCTCTTTCTCCGCGGCGGCGCGAGGGTGCGGTCCGACGACGCGAGCTCGCGCGGGGTCCTCGCCGGCGTGCGGTTCCTCGCGCGCGACCCCGTCCTCGGCCCGCTCGTCCTGACCGTGATCGTCCTCGACATGGCGGGCGCGGCGATCTCGGTCGCGATCCCGCTGGCCGCGTTCGTGCGTTACGGCGAGGACGCGCACATCGCGGGGGCGCTGTTCGGCGCGTTCGGCGTGGGCGCCGTGGCGGGCAGCGTGCTCGCGATGAAGCTGCTCGATCGGTTCCGTCCGCTGCGCCTCGCGAGCGGCGGGATCGTCCTCGCGACGATTCCATTGTGGGTGCTCGCCGCGCCGATGCCGTGGCCGGCCGCCGCGCTGGCGCTGTTCGCCTGCGGCGTCTTCGTCCCGCTCGTGAACGCGCCGGCGATGGGACTGATCACGACGCGGCCGCCGGCGGCGCTGCGCGCGAAGGTGATGACCGGCGTCATGACCGCGAGCGCGCTCGGCGGACCGGCCGGACGGCTCGCGGTTGGGCCGGTGTACGAGTGGCGGGGGCTCGGGGTGATGTTCTGCGCCGTCGCGCTGACGATGTCGATCGGCGCGATCCTCTTCGTGTCGGTCGCGCTGCGGGCGGACCGCAGCCCCGTGCTCGCGTCGCCGACCGGCACGCCCGCGACGTGAGGACGTAGGCTTCTGCGTCAGTGCTCGAAGGCAAGCGAATCTTCGTCACCGGCGGCGCCGGATTCATCGGGACGACCCTCGCGCGCGAGCTCGTAGACCGCAACGACGTGGTGGCGCTCGACAACCTCCATCGCGACGCGCTGACGGGGACGCCGCTCGCCGACCACCCGAACTTCGAGCTGCGTGAGGCCGACATCCTCGACGCGGAGGCGGTCGCGCGCCACGCCCGCGGGGCGACCCACATCGTCCACTGCGCCGCGATCGCCGGTGTCGACTCCGTGCTGGAGAGCCCGGTCCGGACGATGCGGGTGAACGTGATCGGGACGTACAACGTCCTCGAGGCTGCGCTCGCGACGAAGGAGAGCCTCGAGCGCTTCGTCGACTTCTCCACGAGCGAGGTCTTCGGGACGCACGCCTTCCGCGTCCAGGAGGGGCAGGTGTCGACGATCGGCTCGGTGGGCGAAGCGCGCTGGACCTACGCCGTCTCGAAGCTCGCCGGCGAGCACATGGCGCACGCCTACCACGACGAGCTCGGGCTGCCGACGGTGACCGTCCACCCCTTCAACGTGTTCGGGCCGGGCCAGATCGGCGGCGGCGCGATCCGCGCCTTCATCGAGGCGGCGCGCGCCGGGCGCGACCTGACGATTCACGGCGACGGCTCCCAGATCCGGGCCTGGTGCTACGTGACCGACATGGTCAGGGGGGTCCTCGCGTGCCTCGAGCGGCCGCAGGCGGTCGGGCAGACGTTCAACGTCGGCAACCCGCGCTCCGCGGTGACGATCTACGACCTCGCGCAGCGCATCAAGCGCCTGACGGGCTGCCCGGGCGAGATCGTGTTCCAGCCGCTCCACTACGCCGACGTCGAGCTGCGGATCCCGAATGTCGAGAAGGCGCGCGAGCTACTCGGGTGGGAGCCGCAGGTCGAGCTCGACGAGGGTCTTGCGAAGACGATCGCGTGGTACCGGGAACGGGCGCTCGCATCCGCCTAGGCTGGCCGGACGTCGGCGACGCGGAGCTCGCAGAGGTCGCGACCGTCCTCGAGAGCGGGATGCTGACGATGGGCCCGCGCGTGGCGGAGTTCGAGGCCGCCGTCGCGCACGCGTGCGAGGTGGAGCATGCGGTCGCGGTCTCGTCCGGGACCGCGGCACTGCACCTGGCGGTGCTCGCGCTCGGGCTGGAGCCCGGCGACGAGGTGCTCGTGCCGGCGTACACGTTCCCGGCGACGGCGAACGTCGTCGCGCTCTCGGGGCTGAAGCCGGTGCTGGTCGACGTCGACCCGGAGACAATGAACATCGATCCGACTCGGATCGAGGTCGGGCCGAGGACGGCGGCGATCCTCGCCGTTCACCTCTTCGGCCGGCCGGCGAGGCTCGAGGAGCTGCCCGATCTGCCCGTCGTGGAGGACGCCGCCGGCGCCCTCGGCGCCCGGCGCCGCGCCCGCGCCTGTGGCGGGCTGGGCGAGATCGGGTGCCTGAGCTTCCATCCGCGGAAGATCGTCACCACGGGCGAGGGTGGCGCCGTCACGACGAACGACGAGCGGGTCGCGGACATCGCGCGGCAGCTGCGCCACCACGGCTGGTCGCCGAACGATCCCGCCGACATGCCCGTGCCGGGGCTCAACTACCGGCTGAGCGACATCCTCTGCGCCGTCGGGATTCCGCAGCTCCGGCGGCTCGACGAGCTGCTCGCTGCGCGGACGCGCGTCGCCGCCGGCTACACCGAGCGCGTGCGCGACCTGAAGGTGACGGCGCCGCGCGCCGACGACGGCGACGTCCACGGCTGGCAGGCCTATGTGCTCCAGGTCGATGACCGCGATCGTGTCCTCGGAGAGCTCCGGGCGCAGGGAATCGAGGCGCAGATCGGAACCTATGCGCTGCACCACCTCGGCGCGTACCGAGACCAGGGCGCGTTTCCGGGCGCGACGCGCGCGTTCGAGCGAGCGCTCGCACTTCCGTTTCACACGCGGCTCACCGACGCGGACCTCGACCGAGTCGCCGAGGCCCTCGCGGCCGCGCTTTCGTGACGCCGGCCGTCGCGCTCCTTCGCTGCCCGATCTGCCACGGCCCGCTCGACGGCGAGCCGTCCGTCTCCGTCTCGTGCGGGAGGTGCGGGACGACGTACCCGGTCGAGGACGGGATCCTGCGGATGCTCGACGATCGCGTCCCGGGGATCGCCGCGAAGCGCGGCGAGATCGCCGGGTGGGTGGAGCTCGCGCGGCGGCAGGAGTGGTATCGCCCGGACGACGCGGTCGACCGCGCGCTGCCGTTCCTCAACCGCGACCTCGGCTGGGAGGACGAGCACTGGCTCGCCAACGAGCGGGGGTTCGCGCTCCTGCTGGAGCGAATCCGGCCGGGAGACCGCGTGCTCGAGGTGGGCGCCGCGAAGTGCTGGGCGTCGCGGCACGTGCTCGACCGAGGCGCGGAGTACGTCGCCGTCGACATCCTCGACGACGACCTGATCGGGCTCGGCCGCGGCGCGTTCTACGGCGACTTCACGCGCATCCAGGCCGACGGTGAGCACCTGCCGCTCGCCCGCGCATCGTTCGACGTCACGTTCTGCGTCGCGACGCTCCACCACGCGCTCGACCTGACCGCGATGGTGCGGGAGCTCGCGCGCGTCACGCGGAGAGGAGGGATCGTCGCCGCGCTGAACGAGGGCGCGCGGGGGTGGGGGGCAAGTGCGGTGAATCCGGAGCAGGAGGACGAGCGCGCGCTCGGGATCAACGAGCACGTGCACACCGTCCCGCGCTACCTCGCGGCGTTCGTGCGCGCTCGCCTGCGGCCGTGGCACGTCGAGCTGACGACGCCGGAAGAGGAATGGTCGCGGCGACGGCTCGTTCGGCGTCTGTACCCGTGGGCGAGGCCGGTCGCGCTCGCGCTCGCCGCGCTCCGGATCCCGTACGGCGGCGTAACGATCTTCGCCCGGCGCCGCTGACCGCCGCGGCTCAGCGCCGCCGGCGTTTCTCGGCTGGAGCAGACGTGGCCGGCTGGGGAGTGGCCTGAATGGTCGGTGCCGCCCCGCCCGCGCCCACTGCCCCACCCTGGGTGGGGTGTTCGCCACCCGCCACCCACCTTCAGGATCGCCCGCCGCGGAGGGTGGGCGCAAGGTGTCCTCTGCAACAAGTTCGTGACGATTCGTCCACCGCCGAGGCGCTGATCGAGCGCGTTTCGCCGTCGATCCGCACCGTCGCCAGACGTTGCCACGCGTCCGGCTTGACAAGTTAGTGACTGACCACTAGCATCCGCGACCTGATGGCAGTGGCGGAGCGCAAGACGAAGGAGGAGCGGCGCGAGGCCGTCCTGGACGCGGCGCTCGAGGTGTTCGCCGCCGACGGGTTCAGCGGCGCGTCGACCGAGGAGATCGCGGCGAAGGCGGGAATCTCGCAGCCGTACGTCTTCCGGCTCTTCGGGACGAAGAAGGAGCTCTTCAAGGCTGTGACCGGCCGCTGCTTCCGCGAGACCCTCGAGACGTTCCAGCGCGCCGCCGAGGGTCAGCGCGGGCAGAAGGCGCTGGAGGCTATCGGCGAGGCATACACGGGCCGGCTGCTGCCCGACCGGGTCCGGCTGCGCGCGCAGATGCAAGCGTACGCTTCCTGCGACGATCCTGAGATCTGCGAGGTCGTCCGCCAGGGGTACGGCGACCTCGTCGCGTACGTCGAGCGCGTCTCCGGCCTGCCGCCGGCCGACGTCAGCCGCTTCTTCGCCAAGGGCATGCTGCTGAACGTGATCGCGTCGATGCGCCTCGAATCGATCGACGAGCCGTGGGCCGATCGCCTGCTGGAGGGGTGCAAGGAGTAGTGGAAAGCCGTCTCTTTTTTTCGGGAGGTAGTTAGTAATGAGTCACAAAACAATCTGGACCTTCGCGATCACGTCGGTCGCGCTCTTCATGGTCACGCTCGACAACCTCGTCGTCTCGACCGCGCTCCCCGTGATCCGCGTCGACCTCGACGCGTCGCTCTCGCAGCTCGAGTGGACGGTGAACGCGTACACGTTGACGTTCGCGGTCCTGCTCCTCACCGGCGCGGCTCTCGGCGATCGGCTCGGCCGGAGGCTCATGTTCTCGGTCGGGCTCGGCATCTTCACGCTCGCCTCCGCGGCGGCCGCCCTCGCTCCCTCGGCCGAGGTGCTGAACGTGGCGCGCGCCGTCCAGGGACTCGGCGCCGCCATCGTCCTGCCCCTGACGCTGACGATCCTTTCCGCGGCGGTTTCGCCCGAGCGGCGCGGCGTCGCGCTCGGCGCGTGGGGCGGGATCGGCGGCCTCGCCGTCGCGTCCGGGCCCGTCGTCGGCGGCGCGGTCGTCGACGGCATCTCGTGGCACTGGATCTTCTGGCTCAACGTGCCGATCGGGCTCGTCCTCGTGCCGCTCGCGCTCTCGCGGCTCGACGAGACGTTCGGCCCGACGAAGAGGCTCGACCTGCCCGGGCTCGGCCTCGTCAGTGCGGGGCTGCTCGGGATCGTCTGGGGCCTGATCCGCGGGAACGAGCTGGGCTGGAGCTCACCGGAGATCGTCGGCGCGCTCGTCGCAGGCGTGATCGTCACGGCGCTGTTCGTGCTCTGGGAGATCCGGACGCCCGAGCCGATGCTGCCGATGCGCTTCTTCCGCAACCGCACCTTCGCGCTCACGAACGTCGCCTCGCTCTTCATGTACTTCGGCATGTTCGGCTCGATCTTCCTGCTCGCGCAGTTCTTCCAGACCGTCCAGGGCTACTCCCCGTTCGGCTCCGGCCTGCGCGTGCTCCCGTGGACGGCGATGCCGATCTTCGTCGCGCCGATCGCGGGCGCCCTCTCCGACCGCGTCGGCGGGCACCGGCTGATGGGCGTCGGGCTCTCGCTGCAGGCCGTCGGGCTCGCGTGGCTCGCGGCGGTTTCGACGCCGACGACACCGTACGCGGAGCTGGTCGTGCCGTTCGCGATCTCCGGGATCGGGATGGGGCTCTTCTTCGCACCTGTCGCGAACATCGTCCTGTCGTCGGTTCGACCCGAGGAAGAGGGGCAGGCCTCCGGTGCCAACAACGCGATCCGCGAGCTCGGAGGAGTCTTCGGCGTGGCCGTGCTCGCGTCGGTGTTCGCGCACTTCGGCGGCTACGCGTCGGGCGCGTCGTTCGTCGACGGCATGACGCCCGCGGTCTACATCGGCGCCGTGGTCGTGGCTCTGGGCGCCGTCGCCTCGTTCGCCGCCGGAGGCCGGAGGCGGCCGCAGGAGGCGGTTGGCTCCGAGCCGGCGCTGGACCTCGCCGCGTAGGTCACGCGAGGCGGATCCGAGTGGCGGCCGCGGCGATCGCGGCCGCCAGCGCCGCGAGGAGCGCGAACGAGGCGCGCAGGCTCAGCGCCTGCGCGATGGCGCCCACGAGCGGCGGGCCGGCGAGGAAGCCGAGGTAGCCGACCGTCGTCACAGTCGCGATCCCGCCCGCGCCGCCGATCCGGCCCGCGGCGCCGAAGGCGATCGGCGCCGCGACCGAAACGCCAGCGCCACCGAGGAAGAACCCGACGAGTGCCACGGGGACGGAGGGCGCCGCCGCTGCGATCGTCACGCCCGCGACGGCGACGCCGCCGCCCGCCGCGAGCAGCGTCCGGTCGGAGAACCGCCGCGTGAGCGACTGGGCCGAGAACCGTCCGGCGGCCATCGCGAGGGCGTACGAGGCCGGCCCGAGCGCGCTCACGCCCGCTTCTGCGCCGAGGTTGCGGGCGAGGAAGAGCGCGCTCCAGTTCTCGAGCGCGCCTTCCACGACGAAGGCGAGCGCACAGACGGCCGCGACCGGAACCGCAGCGCGCTCGAGGCCGAGTAACAGCCTGTTGCGTGGTTCGGTCGACGCTGCGCTGCGGGGCGGGCGCGGTGTGGGGCGCCGGTTGGCCACCGCGGCGACGGCGAGGAGCGCGGCCGCGAGCACGAGGATCCACGCGCGATCGGCCCCGGCCGCTCGCGCGCCGCCCGCGGCGAGCGCTCCCACCAGCAGCCCGGTCGAGAAGAGCGCGTGCGCGAGTTGCATCGACCGCCTGCCGGTCGCGGCCTCGATCGCGGCCACCTCCGAGTTGATCGCAACGTCGACGATCCCCGAGACGGCCCCGTAGACCAGCAGCGCGGCAGCGAGCGTCGCGAGCGACCCCGCCAATCCCGGGACGACGGCGGCCGCCGTGAGCGCCCCGAGCGAAATGGGCAGGAGCAGCGGCGCGCGGTCGACGCGCGGGCCGACGAGCACCATCGCCGGCAGCGACCCGAGGCCGACGCAGAGAAGCGCGAGCCCGAGCTGGCCCTTCGACGTCCCGGTCGCCGCCTGCACCGCCGGCACGATCGCGGCCCACGAACCCCAGAGGTACCCGAAGGCGAAGAAAGCGGCGAGGGCCGGGAGCCGCGACCTACCCGACGACATCCCAGCCCGGCGGCAGCTCCGGCGCCGCCCACGCGGGATCGGGCCGCCACGCCTCCCATCCCGTCGGCCACGGCGGGTTCGCGAGCACGCGCTCCAGCTCGCGCCGCACGTCCGTCTCGTCGAGATGCCCGGCGCGTGCGGCAGCGGCGAGCTCGTCCTCGTCCTTCAGGTGCGCTGTCCCGTCGGCGTCGACGACGAGATCGAGCTTCTCGTCGACGATCTCGAAGATCGGGCCGCGGCGGACGCTCTCGCGCTCGAAGTTCACGTACCACTGGTCGAAGACGCCGCCGCGGAACATCAGCCACAGCGAGTACCGCGTGCCGGGGCGGACGAGCCCGAGCCCCTCGGTCGACGCGGGGCGATGCTCGAGCGTCCAGTCCGTATCACCGGGAATCCGGAGCTCGCGCCCCCCGGCCACCGGCCGCAGGACGGGCGAGCCCTCGGGATGCCACAGCACGGAGAGCCCGTCGCGCTCCTCGACGAGCCGCAGCGCCGCGATTCGCCACACGCGGCCGCGCCACGTCTCGCGGTGCGCGACGTTCACGCCGCGTCCCGGTCGCGTCGCAGCTCGTAGATCTCCGCCGGGTCGCCGTTGCGGGCGCGGCCGAGGGAGCGCAGGCGCATGCCGAGCTTCGCGGCGACGCGCTGCGACGGCTCGTTCGGCGTCCGGATCAGCGCCGCGACCTGCGCGACGCGCGCGCGCCCGAAGAGGTCGTCGAGAACGGCCCGCGCGGCCTCGGTCGCGACGCCGTCGTTGCGGCGCAACGGCTCGACGATCCAGCCGATCTCCACCTCGTCCGAATCGATCCCTTCCATCCCGGGCCCGCCGAGGTGGGCCTCGACGACGCCCGCGAACGCGCCCGTACGGCGGTCGCGGGCGACCCAGAAGCCGAAGCCGCGCTCGCGCCACGTCGTGGTCGAGAGCTCGAGCTCCCGCGGCCCGCCCTCGCCGTACACGGCTGCGACGTCCTCGAGATCGCCGGGCGCGAACGGCGCCAGGCGCAGCCGTTCCGTCTCGAGCGGCGTGGCGTCCCAGCCGGGCGGCAGCGCGGGCGGCGCGAGCGAAGCGTCCGGCGGGCGATCCTCCCACCCCGTGGGCCACGGCGGATTCGCCAGGACGTGTCGCGCCGCCGCGCGCACCTCCGCCGCGTCGATCACGCCTGCACGCTCTGCCTCGTCGAGCTCGTCGTCGTCCTTCAACTGCTGCTCGCCGGTGGCGGCGACCACGAGGTCGAGCTTGTGGTCGAGCGTGTCGAACCCGAACGGTGTCCGCCGGAGCGCTCGCTCGAAATTGACGTACCAGCTCAGATGGGCGCCGCGCTCGTCGAAGTAGAGGCGGGTCGACCACGGCTCTCCCGGTCGCGCGACGACCAGCGTCCAGCTCTCCCAGCGGCCGTCGGCGAGCCTCCAGTCGTCGCACGGGACGCGGAGGCGCTTTCCGGCCGCGTCGACGGGAACCCGCGTGTCGGAGCCGGGGCGGTTCGCGAGCACGACGCGCTCCGGCGTCTCCTCGACGAGCGACCACGCGCGCGCCACCCAGATCCGGTCGCGCCAGAGCTCCCGCACGGCGACGGTCACTGCACGTCCCACCCCTCGGGCAGCGCCGGCGCCGGCCACGCCGGATCAGGGACGTACTCCTCCCACCCCGTCGGCCACGGGCGCTCGGCGACTATCCGCTCGCCCTCCGCGCGGATCCGCGCGGCGTCGTCGGCGGTCACCCGCCCCTGGACGATCGCCGCGTCGAGCTCGTCCTCGTCCTTCCACTGCGGCTCGCCCGTCTCCGCCGGCACCCACAGGTCGAGGATGCCGTCGCGCGTGTCGATCGTGCGTGCGCCGCGTATGTGGCGCTCCTCGAGGTTGACGTACCAGCCGCGGAACGTGCCGCGCTCGCGGAAGAGCCAGAGGGAGAACTCGCGGTGGCGCGGGAAGAGCATGACGAGGTCGGACGCAGCCCACGGCCGCAGCGCGGTCGCCCGCGGGTGCGACCACCGCTCCTCGAGCGGGACGTCGCGCAGCGCGCGCCCGTCGGTCAGCACCGGGACGGCGACGACGGTGTCCTCCGGGAGGTGCGTCACGAGCCAGTCCGGGCCGTCCTCGACCACCGTCAGCGGCCGCGCCGAGCGGAAGGCGCCGTCGATCGAGCGGTAGCGGAGGACGATCGTCTCTCCGGGTGACCACGTGCGCACGGCCGCGCACTGTACGACTGCACGGGTTCGTCTCGCGACCACTGCCTGCGCGGCGGAGCCCGCTTCCGCGGCTGCGAACAACTGCATGACCGCGTCTCGTCGCCATCCGGAATCGCGGACAATCCGCGGGTGGAGTCAAATGGTTCGCCCCTCCCAGAGATCAGGTACGCGCGCAACGGTGGAGTCGCGATCGCCTACCAGGTGGTGGGCGAAGGCGACGTCGACCTCGTGTACGTGCCCGAGTGGACCTCGAACCTCGTGTACTGGTGGGAGTATCCACGGTGGCGCAACTTCTACCTCCGCCTCGCCCGTTCGTTCCGGCTGATCCTGTTCGACAAGCGGGGAACCGGGCTGTCCGATCACGGCGGCCAGTTCGCGACGTTGGAGACGCGGATGGAGGACCTGCACGCGGTTCTCGACGCGGCAGGGTCGTCGAGTCCCGTGATCTTCGGCGCGCACGAGGGGAGCACGATGGCCGTCTTGTTCGCCGCGTCCTATCCGGAGCGGACGCGGGCGCTCGTGCTCTTCCATGCGAGAGCGAAGGGCTCCACCTTTCGCACCGACGCCGAGTCCGCGAGCCAGTACCTGGCTCGTATCCGCGACGGGTGGGGCGTCGAGGAGTGGTGCGACGAGATCTTCAGCGAGGTCTGGCCCTCCCTCGCCGCGAGTGAAGACGATCGACGCTGGTTCGCGAACTCGATCCGGGTTGGAGCGAGTCCCGCGGTCGCCTACGCGCTCAATCGTGCGTAGTCGAGACGGATCTGCGTGATGTGCTGCCCGCGGTGCACGTCCCGACGCTGCTCCTCTACCGCGCCTTGCCGGAGGAGGAGGCCGCGACGATGGACGTGGCATCGCGGATCTCGGGCGCGCAGACGATGCGCGTGTCCGGCTACGACCCGTCCGCGATCTTCCTCTCGCACGAGATCGCAGACGAGATCGAGCGATTCGGTGCCGGCGAAGAAGCCCCCCTCGTCCCCGAGACAGTGCTGACGACCGTCCTCTTCACCGACATCGTCGCCTCGACCGATCACGCTGTGAGGATCGGC
>DATHAE010000157.1:0-12600 GCA_035296805.1 Gaiellaceae bacterium
GCCACGAGGACGCGCGCGCGCACGAGGCGCTGCTCTGCATCCAGTCGGGCGACAGCCTCAAGAACCCGCAGCACTGGAAGTTCGACACCGACCACTTCTACTTCAAGTCGCCGCAGGAGATGGCCGGCGGTTTCCCCGGTCACGACGACGCCCTTCGCCGCACGCTCGAGGTCGCGGACCGGTGCAACGTCGAGATCCAGCTCGGGCAGATCCTGCTGCCGCGCTTCCCGACCCCGGGCGACCGCGACGCATTCGACTACCTCGTCGAGCTGTGCGAGAAGGGGCTCGAGCGGCGGTACGGCGGCGCAACGCCTGAGCTCCAGGAGCGGCTCCGGTTCGAGCTGAAGACGATCAAGGAGATGGGCTTCGCCGATTACTTCCTGATCGTCTGGGACTTCATCGCGTTCGCGCGCCGCAACGGCGTCGGCGTCGGCCCCGGCCGCGGGTCGGCCGCAGGAAGCCTCGTCTCGTACTGCCTCGAGATCACCGACATCGACCCGATCCGGTACGACCTCCTGTTCGAGCGCTTCCTGAACCCGGGCCGGAAATCGATGCCCGACATCGACATCGACTTCGCGGTCGAGGGTCGCGAGCGCGTCATCAACTATGTCGCCGAGAAGTACGGCCGCGACCGGGTCGCGCAGATCATCACCTTCTCGACGATGGCCGCGCGCGCGGCGGTCCGCGACGCCGGCCGCGTGCTCGAGGTGCCGTACGGCGTGGTGGACAAGATCGCGAAGCTGATCCCGGAGGGGCCGGGTCAGATGCTCGACGACTGCCTGAAGGCGGGAAGCGAGCTGCGCCGTGAGGTCGACTCGAACCCTGTCGCGAAGGAGATCGTCGACCTCGCGCGCCCGCTCGAGGGGCTGACGCGCGCCGACTCGATCCACGCAGCGGGTGTCGTCATAGGCGCCGAGCCGCTGATCAACGTCGTCCCGTTGCAGCAGAAAGGTGCCGACCAGGAGGTCGTGACGCAGTTCAACATGAGCGACGTCGAGGCGCTCGGGCTGCTGAAGATGGACTTCCTCGGCCTGCGCAACCTCGACGTGATCGACAAGGCGTGCGCGCTGATAGGGAATGGGCTCGACATCACGGCCATCCCCATGGACGACCGCCAGACCTACGAGATGCTCTCCCGCGGCGAGGCGACGGGCGTCTTCCAGTTCGAGTCGTCGGGGATGCGCGAGGCGTTGCGCCAGGTGAAGCCGACGGAGTTCGAGGACCTGATCGCGCTCGTCGCGCTCTACCGGCCCGGGCCGATGTCGTACATCCCGACGTACGGCGCGCGCAAGCACGGCCGCGAGGGCGTCAGCTTCCTCGATCCGCGCCTGAAGGCGATCACCGGCCCGACGTACGGGATCTGCATCTACCAGGAGACGTACATGGAGATCGCGAAGCAGCTCGCCGGGTTCACGCCGGCGGAGGCAGACGATCTCCGGAAGGCGATCGGGAAGAAGAAGCGCGACCTGATGGCGTCACTCGAGCAGCGCTTCCTCGAAGGGTGCGCTGAGCACGGCGTCACGCCTGGCGTCGCGAAGCAGCTCTGGGAGGACATGGAGAAGGCTGCCGACTACTCGTTCCCGAAGGCGCACGCAGCCTGCTACGCGCTGATCGCCTACCGCACGGCCTGGCTGCGCGCGAACCACGCGTGCGAGTACATGGCCGCGCTGATCAGCTCCGTGATGAACACGAAGGATCGCGTACCGTTCTACGTCAACGCGTGCCACGAGCTTCAGATCGAGGTGCTGCCGCCGGACGTCAACGTCTCGCAGATCGACTTCGCCGTGGTCGAGGGGAAGATCCGCTTCGGCCTGAACGCGGTGAAGGGCGTCGGCGAGATCGCGTGCCGTCAGATCATCGCGGCGCGAGACGAGGGCGGCCCGTTCGACTCGATCTGGGACTTCACGCAGCGCGTCGACGCGTCGGTCGCGAACAAGCGGGTCGTCGAGGCGCTCGTCAAGTGCGGCGCGATCCCCGGCCCGCGATCGGGGTCGCTGCTCGTGCTCGAACAGGCGCTCTCGTGGGGCCAGAAGCAGCAGGCCGACCGACTCGCCGGCCAGGGATCGATCTTCGACCTCGGCCCGGCCGAGGACGACAAGCCGCGCCATCACCCGCCGACGCCGCAGCAGGAGTTCGAGAAGAACGAGCTGCTCCGGCTCGAGAAGGAGACGCTCGGCCTCTACGTCTCGGAGCACCCGCTCTCGCCGGTCCGTGAGCAGCTTCGGCGCAAGACGGACGCGACGATCGCGGAGCTGCCGCGGCGCCGCGATGGCGAGGTCGTGACGGTCGGCGGCATCGTGGGCGACCTGAAGCACATGACGACGAAGAAGGGCGACGCGATGGTGTTCGCGCGGCTCGAGGACGTGACCGGCGGCACCGAGTGCATGGTGTTCAACTCGACCTACCAGCAGGCGCGCGAGCTGCTCACCGTCGACCGCATCCTGATCGTGAAGGGCCGCGTCGACCACAAGGACGGCGAGACCAAGCTGATCGCGATGGAGGTAGCGGCGTTCGAATCCGTCGCGGAGAAGCGGGAGGTCCGGCTCAAGATCGACGCGATGAAGGCGCGTGCCGGGACGATCCGCCAGCTCGCCGAGCTGATCCGCGACTTCCCGGGGGAAAGCCCCGTCTACGTCGACTGCATCACCTCGCACGGCCCGCGCGTATACGCGTTCGGCCCGCAGTTCCGGGTTCAGCCGGTGCCGGATTTCTACGCCGAGGTGAAGATGCTCCTCGGCGAGGCCGCAGTCGCGTAGCGGACGCCTCTGCGCCCCCACCGCGGGACGGGCGGGGTCGCGTCGCGCCGGGCGATGTCGTCGAAAAGGAACGGTGGTGGGTTCAGCACGCGCTCGAAGCGCGCCCCGCGCCGCGATAGGAGCTGAGCCTATGCGCGAGACGTCTGTGGACGAGAATTCACCGAAACGTTTCGAAGGACAGCTTGCGCCGGCGGGGTTTAGGGGGCGATGCTGACAGTGGGTGGCGGGTGGAGCTCCCCACCCAGGGTGGGGCACTCCGCACTCCGCACTCCGCATGCCGCACGCCGCACGCCGCGCCGCCCGCCATGCCCGTTAAGAAGCCGTAAAAGCTTGGGATCCCCCGGTATGGGGAGAACCGCTCGGGGCGTTCTACGGAATGATGACCGAGGAGATCACAGCCTGATGCCCGCGACCGACGCCCCGATCAGAGAGCCAGAGCAGGACCGCGTCGCGCGCTGGCGCGCCGAAGCGCTCGAGCGCGCCGGCTTCGCCTCCGACGCGGCGGCCGAGCTGGCGGCGCGCATCGACGTCGACCTGCATCGCGCGATCGAGCTGCTCGAGCGCGGATGCCCGCCCGACACGGCGCTCCGCATTCTCCGCTGACGAGGCAGGCGAAGCGCCGGCCGGGCAGAATCCCCTGTCTGTGGCCGCGCTGATCGCGTCGATCCCGTCTCCCGGCAAGGGTGCCATCGACCTCGGGCCGCTGACGATCCACATGTACGGCCTGACGCTGCTGGTCGCGATCGTCGCGTGCATCGGCCTCACCGGGCTGCGCTGGACCCGCAAGGGCGGCGACTGGGACCTCGTCCTCCGCGTTGCCGTCTGGGGCGTCGCCGCCGGCGTCGTCGGTGCGCGGCTCTACCACGACCTGACGTCGTGGAGCGAGGTTCCCGATCCCAAGTGGCGCGGCATCTTTGCCGTCTGGGAGGGCGGGCTCGGCATCTGGGGAGGCATCCTCTTCGGCTGCATCGCCGGCGCGATCGTTCTGCGTCGCTCCGCGGCGCCGGTGTTCCCGTTTCTCGATGCCGCCGCGCCCGGCCTCCTGCTCGCGCAGGGGATCGGCCGCCTCGGGAACTGGTGGAACCAGGAGCTCTTCGGGAAGCCGACCGACCTGCCGTGGGGACTCGAGATCGACCCCGAGCGCCGGCCGCTCGAGTACTTCGACGAACCGACTTTCCATCCGACCTTCCTGTACGAGATGGTCTGGGACTTCGCCGGCGTCGGGCTGCTGCTCCTGCTCTCGTGGCGGTTCCGGTTCCGCCCGCCCGCCCTGTTCGCGCTCTACATCTCGTACTACTGCTTCGGCCGCTTCTTCGAGGAGCTCCTGCGCGTCGACCCAGCGCACGAGTTCGGGCCGTTGCGCCTGAACGCCTGGGTGTCCGTCGTCGTCTTCATCCTCTCGACGGCGTTCTTCGTCTGGTGGCAGTTCCTCCGCCGCGAGCCGGGCGAGCGGAGCGAGGAGCGCCCGCGCGCGCCGCGCGGACCGAAGATGGCGATCCCCAAGGGCCGCGTCCGGTAGCCGGGTTAGGGTCCGCGCGTGCCGATCGCAGTCCGCGAGCTCGACCTCGATCTCGACGCGTTCGAGGGGCCGTTCGACCTCCTCCTGACGCTCGTCCTGCGCGAGGAGATCGCCCTTCGCGACGTCGATCTGGCCGGGGTCGTGACGGCGTTCGTCGAGCGCCTGGCGGAGCGCGACGAGCTCGACCTAGAGGCCTGCGGCGAGTTCCTGATCCTGATCTCCGCGCTGCTCGAGCTGAAGGCGCGCGGCCTCTTTCCCGACGAGGACGCCGAGCTGGCCGAGCTCGAGCCCGAGGAGGCGGCGGAGGAACTCGCGCGAAGGCTCGCGGAGTACCGCCGCGCGAAGGACGTTGCCGCCTGGCTCCGCGAGCGTCTCGAGAAGCGGCGCGAGGCGTTCTTCCGCCTCGGTCCGGCTCCGCTTGCCCCCGCCGCGCCCGAGCCGAGGATCGCCGCCCAGGACGCGGAGAAGCTTGTGGCGGCGTTGCGGGCGCTCGCGGTCGAGCCGCCCGCTCCGTCGACGGCGCACATGGCGCTCCGCTTCCCGCCGGTCTCACAGTTCCTCGAACGCTGGCGGTCGTTGCTGCGCCGGCGGAGGAGGTTCGACTTCGACCACGAGGTGGCGGGGCTCTCGCGGGTCGAGGTCGCGGTCGCGTTCCTCGCGCTGCTCGAGCTTCGGAAGCAGGGCGAGATCGCGATCTCGCAGGCGGCGCCGTTCGCGCCGATGAGGATTTCCCGTGCCGATGCCGAAGGAAGCCTCTCGTGGACCGTCCGCTCCGCCTAGTCGTACGCGACAGCCCCGTCGACGGCCTCGCCCGCACGCTCGAGGCGCTGCTCGTCGTGGCGTCGCAACCGCTCTCGCTCGCCGATCTCACGGCGGCGACCGCCGACGACGCCGAACGCGTCGAGACGGCGCTCGCGCTTCTCTCCGACCGCTACCGCGAGGGGCGGAGCGGGATTGTCCTCGAGCGCGTCGCGGGCGGTTGGGCGTTCCGCGCCGCGCGCGACGCGGCCGAAGCGTGTGCGCGGCTGTTCGACCGGCCGGCCGAGCGTGGCCTCTCGAGCGCGGCCCTCGAGACGCTCGCAATCGTCGCCTACCTCGGCCCTTGCTCTCGGCCCGACATCGCGCGCATTCGAGGCGTGAACGTCGACGGCGTCGTGTCGGGCCTCGTCGAGCGCGGGTTGGTGGTCGAGAGCGGGCGCGAGCACGAGGTCGGCGCCATCCGCTACCGGACGACGCCGCTCTTCGAGCGCGTCTTCGGGCTCGAGTCGCTCGCGGCGCTGCCGCGCGTCGACGATCTCGGCGCGGACGTGACGGAGATCCGCGGCCGGCTCGAAGCGGTCGCCGAGAAGCGACCCGCGTAGCACTCGCGTCGCGTCGGTCGGCCGACGCGTGTGACACGATTCGTCGCTGCGGTCGTGAGTCTGCCTGTCCTCCATCCGGTGCGACGCAGAAAGCGCCGGCGGTCGAGGCGCTCCGGTCTGCTGCTGCTCGTGCTGGTGGCCGCGCTCGGAATCATTGCGGCCGTGCGGCTCTCGGAGCGCGGCGGCAGCCGCCTCGCCGATCCTCCCGCCGTAACTCGTGCGCCGGCGCCGGCCCCCGCGACCAAGCCCGCCGCTCGGCCGGCGGTCGCGGCGGCGGCGCGCCCGCTCGTCGTCGGGCCGCCGCGGCTGACGGGCGCTCTCCATCCGCTGCTCGGCGCGCGCGCGGCGATCGTGATCGACGCGGCGGACGGGCGGATCGTGTGGGCGCTTCGGTCGCACCGGCGACTTCCGATCGCGTCGACGACCAAGATCATGACCGCGCATCTCGTCTTGCAGCACCGTCCGCTCGCGTCGGTCGTCCGAATCGACTGGACGGTGCCGCGCGTCCCGCTGATCAAAGAGGGTCTGCGCGTCGGGGAGCGCGTCCCGACGTGGAAGCTCCTCTACGCCATGCTCCTGTACTCGGGGAACGACGACGCGCTCGCGCTGGCGATCGCGACGGCGGGCAGCCGCCCCGCGTTCATCCGCCTGATGAACCGGGAGGCGGCGCGGCTGCGGCTGCGCGATACGCACTTCACGTCGCCGAGCGGCGTGATCGACGACGGCAACTACTCGACGGCCTCCGACCTCGCAGCACTGACTCGCGTCGCATTGCGCGACGCGCGCTTCCGTGAGATCGTCCGGGCTCGGATCAAGCGCGTCAGCTGGCCGGCTCCGACGTACTCGAAGGTGTACGTGAACAAGAACCGCCTGCTGGAGTTGTATCCGCACGCGATCGGCGTCAAGACGGGATGGACGACGAAGGCAGGTCGCTGTCTCGTCGGCGCCGCGACGCGCGACGGGAGGACGCTGATCGCGGTCGTTCTCCACTCGAACCGGCCGTACAACGACGTCGCGCGGCTGCTGAACATCGGCTATCGCACGGCCGCGTGAGACGCGCGGCGAGGTAGGCGACGGTGCGATGCGACTGAACGCGTGGCTCGCGCGGGCCGGAGTCGCATCGCGTCGCGCCGCCGACGAGCTGATCAAGGACGGCCGCGTGCGGGTGAACGGCGAGCCCGGCCGGTTGAACACGTTCGTGGAGTCGCGCGACGAGGTCGCGCTCGACGGGCGGCGCCTGGAGTTGCAGCAGCTGACTTACGTGCTCCTGCACAAGCCGGCGGGGATCGTGACGACGGCGCGCGATCCTCAAGGTCGGCGGACCGTCGTCGACCTCGTCGACCACCCCGCGCGCATCGTCCCCGTCGGCCGGCTCGACGCCGACACCACCGGCGCGCTCCTGCTCACGAATGACGGCGAGCTCGCGCACAGGCTTGCGCACCCGCGTTACGAGGTCGACAAGGTGTACGAGGCCGTGGTCGAGGGCGATCCGTCCCGCGACGCGCTCCGCGCGCTCGAGCGGGGGGTCGAGCTGGACGACGGACCGACGGCGCCGGCGGTTGCGCGGCGCCTCGGCCGCGGGCGAGTCCAGCTGACGATCCACGAAGGGCGCACCCGCCAGGTGAAGCGGATGCTGGAGGCAGTCGGCCACCCGGTGCGACGGCTGCACCGGTCGCGGTACGCCCACCTCTCGCTCGACGGCCTGCGCGCGGGGGAGTGGCGTGAGCTGACGCGGGCCGAGGTCGAGGAGCTTCGCGCCGGCGGCCCGAGCCCGTCCGAAACATAGAACTCGCCTTCGAATCCAGCGAACCGGCCGTGCCGCCGCCGCCGCGAAGCGGCGCGGGTCCACGGGCCGCGCGAGCTCACGCGCTGGGTTCCCCACCCGGGTGGGGTGCACCACCCGCCACCCACCTTCAGCATCGCCGTCGCGCGTGCACTCGCGCAAGGTGTCCACCGTGAAAAGTGTGTGACGAGTTGTCCACCCGGCGCCGGTTGCGTCCTCGCGGGCTCGCCTCCCAACTTAGCCTGCGTCCGGCCGAGGCCGTGTCCCGGGAGCGTGCGTCCCGCCGAGGCCACGTCGCGCCGAGGCGGATCGCGCCGAGGCGGATCGCGCCGAGGCGGGTCGCGCCGAGGCGGGTCGCGCCGAGACCGTCGCGCCGAGACCGTCCCGCCGAGGCTGCTTCCCAGCGAGGGCTGCGTCCACCGCGGCTGCGTCCCACCGCGGCGAACTGCAGCCGCCCGCCGCTACCCGCGCACGAACCCCATCCGCTCGTAGATCGTCCGCAGCGTCGGCTCGGCCGACTCGCTCGCCTTCTCCGCGCCCACCGCGAGCAGGCGTCGCAACTCCCCCTCGTCGGCCCGCAGCTCGGCCCACCGGCGCTGGATCGGCTCCAGCAACTCGACGACCGCCTCGCCGACGGCGGCCTTGAACGGTCCGTAGCCCTCGCCGTCGAACCGCGCCTCGATCGCCTCCGGAGTCTCCCCCGTGGAGACCGACAGGATGTCGATCAGGTTCGTGATCCCGGGCTTGTCTTCGCCGCGCCGGACCTCCCGACCCGAGTCCGTGACCGCGCTCTTGAACTTCCGCCGGATCACGTCGGGCGCGTCGAGCATCCGGACCGTTCCCTGCTCCGACGACCCGGTCTTCCCCATCTTCCCGAGCGGGTCCTGGAGGTCCATGATCCGCGCGCCGACCTCGGGATACACGCCCTCGGGAACGACGAACGTCTCGCCGAACCGCGCGTTGAACCGCTCGGCGACGTCGCGCGCGAGCTCGAGGTGCTGCCGCTGGTCGTCGCCGATCGGGACGATGTCGGTCTGGTGGAGCAGGATGTCGCCCGCCATCAGCACGGGGTAGCTGAAGAGCGCCGCCGTCACGAGCCCCTGCTGGTCGCCCTTCTCCTTGAACTGCGTCATCCGCCCGAGCTGGCCGTAGCTCGTGACCGCCGACAGCAGCCATGCGGCCTCGGCGTGCGCCGACACGTGGCTCTGCAGGAAGACGACGGACCGCTCCGGATCGAGGCCGGTCGCGAACAACATCGCCGCCAGGTCGAGCGTTCGGCGGCGCAGCTCCTCCGGGTCGTACTCGACCGTGATCGCGTGCAGGTCGACGATGCAGAAGAGCGCCGCGCCCTGCTCCTGCGTCGCCGCGTACTGGCGGAAGCCGCCGCTGTAGTTGCCGAGCGTCGTGTCGCCCGTCGGCTTGATGCCCGAGAAGACTCGCGTCATGTCGTTCTCACCTCTCTCGAATCGTCGCGTGCAGGAGTAGGCCGGACGCGGCGCCGCGCTACGCGCGCAGGCTCTCGCCGCGCCCGCCGGGCCACGACCACGAGAACCGGGAGGCGAGGGACATGGCGCGCAGGATAGCCGCTCCAAGGGCCGTCACTACACTCTTTCGCATGGCCGCGACGACCTCGATCTGGACTCCGTCCTCGTGGCGCGAGCGCCGCGCTCTGCACCAGCCGGGGTGGCCGGACGAGGAGCGCGCCGCCGAGGTCGGGCAGCGGCTCGCGAAGTTTCCGCCGCTCGTCTTCGCGGGCGAGGCGCGTGCCCTTCGCGCCGCGCTCGCGGGTGTGGGCGAGGGGCGCGCCTTCGTGCTGCAGGCCGGCGACTGCGCCGAGTCGTTCCACGACTTCTCCGCCATCACCATCCGCGAGAAGCTGAAGATCATGCTCCAGATGTCGGCCGTGCTGACGTACGGCGGGACGCTGCCGATCGTCAAGGTCGGCCGGATCGCAGGGCAGTTCGCGAAGGCGCGCACGGCGGCGACGGAGACGATCGACGGTGTCGAGCTTCCCTCGTTCCGCGGCCACATGATCAACAGCGAGGAGTCCGACGCCGACGCACGCGTGCCCGACCCGGAGCGGATGGAGCGCGTCTACCACCAGGCGGCCGCCACCCTCAACCTCGTGCGCGCGTTCACGAAGGGCGGCTTCGCCGACCTGACGCAGGTGCACGCGTGGAACCAGGAGTTCGTCGCCAGCTCGCCGCAGGGCCGGCAGTACGAGGCGCTCGCGTCCGAGATCGAGCGCGCGCTGCTCTTCATGGCCGCCTGCGGGATCGACCTCGTCTCGGAGCGCCGCCTGCACGAGGTCGACGTCTGGACGAGCCACGAGGGCCTCGTGCTCGATTACGAGGAGGCGCTGACGCGGCGCGACTCGACGACCGGCGACTGGTACTGCTGCTCGGGCCATCTGCTGTGGATCGGCGAGCGCACGCGCGGGACCGACGACGCGCACGTCGAGTTCTTCTCGGGCGTCCACAACCCGCTGGCGGTGAAGCTCGGGCCGACGGCGACGCCCGAGGAGGCGCTCGAGCTCTGCGAGCGGCTGAATCCGGCGCGCGTGCCCGGCCGCCTGACGCTGATCGCGCGGATGGGCGCCGACCGCGTTTTCGACCTCCTCCCGCCGATCCTGCGCGCGGTGCGCGACGCCGAGCACCCCGTCGTCTGGCTGAGCGACCCGATGCACGCCAACGTCTTCAAGACGGACGGCGGCGTCAAGACGCGCCGCTTCGACGACGTGATCGCCGAGATCGAGCGCTTCGTCGCCGCGTGTCGGGCCCAGCGCGTGTGGCCGGGCGGCGTCCATCTCGAGTTCACGGGCGAGGACGTCACCGAGTGTCTCGGCGGCGGTGAGGCGGTGCTGGAGGAACAGCTGTCGGCGCGCTACATGACGCTCTGCGACCCCCGCCTGAACGCGCGCCAGTCGCTCGACCTCGCGTTTCGCGTCGCCGAGCTGCTGAGGCACTGATGCGCCTGGCCGTCCTCGGCACCGGCCTCATGGGGGCGTCGGTCGGCCTTGCCGCGGCGCGGCGCGGCGACGACGTCGCCGGCTGGGACCCCGACGAGCGGGCGCTCGCGACCGCCGCCGATCGCGGCGCGGTCACGCCCTCGGCGTCGCTGGAGGAAGCCGTCGCCGACGCCGAGCTCGCCGTCGTCGCGGCGCCGATCGCGCAGCTTCCGGCGCAGGTCGCGGCCGTCCTCGCCGCGACGGGCGAGCGCACGACGGTGACGGACGTCGGCTCGACGAAGGCGACCGTGGTCGCCGCCGCCGCAGGGTCGCCGCGGTTCGTCGGCGGCCACCCGATCTGCGGCTCGCACGCGCGCGGACCGGAGCACGCGACGGCCGAGCTGTTCGACCAGGCGACGTGGTTCCTCACGCCCACGGCCCAGACCGACCCGGCACGCCACCGGCTCGTGCACGGGTTCGCGGCCGATCTCGGCGCGACCCCTGTGGCAATCGACGCGGCCGCGCACGACCGGCTCGTCGCGCTCACGAGCCACGTTCCGCACGCGCTCGCGAACGTGATCGTCAACCAGACGGGCGAGAGCCGCGTCGAGGGCCACGAGCCGCTGCTGAACGCGGGCGGATCGCTGCGCGACATGACGCGCATCGCCGGGGCGAACCCGCGGATCTGGATCGACATCTTCCTGGACAACCGCGCCGCCGTCCGCGAGGCGCTCGCGGAGCACCGGCGCAGGATCGAGCAGGTCGAGGCCGCGCTAGACGAGGGCGACGCGGGCTTCCTCGCGCGCTGGATCGGCGAGGCGTCGAGGAACCGCCGCCGGATGCTCGAGCGCGCGTACGACGACCTTGGAGCGCTGCAGCGGCTCCGCGTCCACGTGCCCGATCGCCCCGGCGTCCTCGCGGGCGTCACGCAGGCGCTCGGTGCCGAGCGGATCAACATCGAGGACTTCGAGCTGCAGCACATGTCGCCCGAGCGCGGGGGAACGCTCACGCTCCTCGTTACGGGCGAGGACGAGGCCCGCCGCGCAGCCGACCTCCTCGAGGCGCAGGGCTACGGCGTGGTCGTCTCCGCGGTGCTCGATGAGGGTTGAGCCCGTCGCCGCCGTGCGCGGCGCGATCGCGGTCCCCGGCGTGAAAGGGATCTCGCAGCGCGCCGTCCTGCTCGGGGCGGTCGCCGACGGCGAGAGCCGGATTCGCGGCTTCGGGCGCGCCGCCGACACGGAGTCTGCGATCCACGTCGCGCGCGCGCTCGGCGCGCAGGTCGACGAGGACGGCGACGAGGTGACCGTCCACGGCGTCGGGCTGCGCGGGCTGCGCGCTCCCGCGGGGACGATCGACTGCGGCAACGCCGGCACCGTCCTGCGGCTCGTGTCCGGGCTCCTTGCCGGCCAGACCGGGACGTTCGAGCTCGTCGGCGACGAGTCGCTCTCGGCGCGCCCGCACGAGCGCGTCGCGGAGCCGCTGCGGCAGATGGGCGCGGACGTGCAGACGACGGACGGGCACGCGCCCGTGCGGATCACAGGCTCGAGGCTGCGGCCGATCCGCTACGAGCTGCCGGTGGCGAGCGCGCAGGTGAAGTCGGCCGTCCTGCTCGCCGGCCTGCTCGCCGAGACGGGGCCGACGACCGTCGTCGAGCCCGTGCCGACGCGCGATCACACGGAGCGCCTCCTCTCCGGCCTCGGCGTCCGCGTCGCCCGCGGCGCGCACGAGGTGAGCGTGTGGCCGGTCGACCGGCTGCCGCCGCTCGAGCTCGACATCCCCGGCGAGTTCTCGTCGGCCGCGCCGTTCGTCGTGGCCGCAGCGTTGCTCTCGGAGTCCGAGCTCGTGGTGCAGGGCGTGAACATCAACTCGACGAGAACGGGCCTTCTGGCCGTGCTCGGGCGGATGGGCGCACGGGTCACGGTCTTCAACCGCCGCACCGTCGGCGGCGAGCCGGTCGCCGACCTGGAGGTGCGCTCGGCGCCGCTCGTCGCCGCGACGGTGGACGGAGCCGAAGTGCCCGCGATGGTCGACGAGCTGCCGCTGCTGGCGCTCGTCGCCGCGTTCGCGCGCGGCACGACCGACGTCCGCGGCGCCGAGGAGCTGCGCCACAAGGAGACGGACCGGATCGCGGCCGTCGTCGAGGAGCTGCAGCGGCTGGGCGTGCGGGCGCACGCGCGCCCGGACGGATTCACCGTCACCGGCGTCCCGTCGCGGCCGCGCGGCGGCCGGCTCGA
>DATHAE010000158.1:0-6460 GCA_035296805.1 Gaiellaceae bacterium
TCGAGGTCCGTCTCGAAGGAGGCGACCTGGCGGCCGAACGCGTTCCGGCGCACGGTCATGTCGACCAGCCCGAGGTGGTTGCGGTCGAGCACGATCATGCCGGCGCAGGTGCCGAAGACCGGCCGCTCGAACGAGCGCACCGCCTCGTCGAGCCCGTACAGGCGCATCAGGCGCCCGAACGCGGTCGACTCGCCGCCCGGGAGGATCAGCCCGTCGAGACCCCCGAGCTGCTCGGGCTTGCGGACCTCCACGACCTCCGCGCCGAGCCGTCGCAGCATCGCCGCGTGCTCGCGGAAGTTCCCCTGCACGGCGAGAACGCCGATCCGAAGCGGCTCCATCGACGGAATGGTATCCCGGGCGCGCCCGCGCGCCCGCGAGCCCGCGGGCTGGGCTGCTGCGGCGCCGGCGCTTACAGTTCCGCTCGTGGAGACGCCGGAGCAGCCTTCGAAGGCGCCGCTGTGGATCGGCGCCGCAATCACGGCCGCCGCCGCGATCTTCTTTCCGCGGATCCAGGGGATCAGGGACGAAGGCGAGTCGTGGTGGCGGCTCGTGATCTTTCTCGTCCCTCAAGACACAGAGGGGCTCGTCCTCGTCCCGCTGGTGATCCTGCTCACGGTTGGGCTCTTCGCGGTCGTCGGCCGTTGGGCGTGGAGAGGCAACAGCGCCGGGAACCGCCCTGCGAAGGCGGGCCTCGTCTCGAGCGTGCTCGGCATCCTGGGCGTCGTTGCGTTCTTCCTCAGCGCACCGATCGTCCTCGGCGGGCTCGGAGTGACGCTCGGCATCGAGGGCCGGCGAAGAGCGCGTGCCGCCGGCGGGAGCAAGCTCGCGACCGCCGCGATCGTCGTCGGCGCGTTGGCGTTCGCCGAGGGTGCCGCGATCTGGGTCTTCGGCGAGGAGCTCGGAATCTGACGAGCCGGCGCCTTACGCCGCGACATAGCCGCCGTCGGCGCGCCCGGCGCGGCCGGCGTAGACGAGTCGTTCGAGGTGCGCGAGCGACTCCGCGAGCGCGAATCGGCGCTGCGCCGGCGAGAGCTTGCTCTCGAACAGGCGCAGCGAGACGTCGTACGCCGTCCGCGGCTCCCCGTCCAGCGCCGCCGCGGCCGCGTCGAGCCTCAGACGGTGGTGCTCGGCGATCTCGCGGGCGCGGCCGGCGGGATCCTCGATCACGCCGTGGTGGCCCGGCAGCGCGAGCCGCGGGGCGAGCTCGCCGATCCGCCGCAGTGTCTCGAGGTAGTCGCCCAGCGGGTCGGGGCGGCCGCCCGGGTAGAGGCCGATCGCCGGCGTGATCTGCCCGAGCAGGACGTCGCCCGCGACCATCACCCCGTCGCGGAGCAGCACGATGTGCCCGTCCGCGTGTCCGCGCAGCAGCTCGACGCGCCAGCCGTCGACCTCCTCCCCCGGCTCGAGCAGCTCCGGCCCCTCCACCCAGTGCACGCGCGAGCGCAGCTTTGCCGACTCGCCCACGGACTCCTCCACCTGCTCGGGCGGCATGCCGTGGCGCACCATGAACGCGGCGAGCCCGCCCGGCGTCCGCGTCTGCCCCCACGCGCGCACGCACTGCTCGTAGTCCTCGCGCCCCTGCAGCACGGGCGCGCCCGTCACGGCCGCCGCATCGCGCGCGCCGCCGACGTGGTCGGGGTGCATGTGCGTGATCACGATCCGCCCCACCGGCGCGTCGAGCTCCGCCAGCACCGGCTCCCACACGGCAGCCGGATCGTCCGCGCCGAGCCCCGTGTCGACGAGCGTCCACGAGCCGTCGGAGGCGCGGAGGAGATAGCAGTGGACGTGGTCGATCCCGAGCGGGAGCCGGAAGGTGAGGCGCCGCACTCCCGGATAGGGCTCGTCCACGTATGAGAAGCTAACCGCCCTTGGCGCTGCTCGAACTCGACAACGTCACCCGCCGCTTCGGGGGAATCGTCGCGCTGGACGAGGTCTCGCTCGAGGTTGCCGAGGGCGAGATCGCGGGCCTGATCGGCCCGAACGGCGCCGGGAAGACCACCGCGTTCAACGTCATCACGCGCCTCTACAAGCCGAGCGGCGGCGTGATCCGCTACGACGGGAACGACCTGCTGCGGGAGCCGCCCCACCGGATCGTCCGGCTCGGGATCGCGCGCACGTTCCAGAACCTCCAGCTCTGCGCGCACATGAGCGTGCTCGACAACGTGCTCGTCGGGGCGCACTCGCGGATCGGATTCGGCGGCGAGGCGCAGGCGCGCGAGGACGCAATCGCGACGCTCGACTCGCTCGGACTGGCCGACCTCGCGCCGCGGCCGGCGACGGGCATGCCGTTCGCGACGCTCAAGCGGATCGAGCTCGCGCGCGCGCTCGCCCCGAAGCCGCGGCTCCTGCTGCTCGACGAGCCCGCCGGCGGCCTCAACCACGAGGAGATCTCCGAGCTCGGCGACCTGATCCGCGGGATCCGGCGCGACTACGAGCTGACGATCCTGCTCGTCGAGCACCACATGAACCTCGTCATGTCCGTGTCCGACCGCGTCACCGTCCTCAACTTCGGGCGGACGATCGCGGCGGGAACGCCGAAGGAGGTGCAGGCGGACCCTGCGGTGATCGAGGCATACCTCGGCACCGGGTCGTCGACGCAAGCCGATGCCCCTGCTCGAACTGACTGACGTCCACGCGCGCTACGGCCCGGTGCGCGCGCTCCACGGCGTCTCGCTCCGCGTCGACGAGGGCGAGATCGTCGCGCTCCTGGGGGCGAACGGCGCCGGGAAGACGACCACGCTGCGCGCGATCTCGGGGATGGTCGCCCGAGAGGGCGGCGTCGTCTTCGACGGCAAGCCGCTCCCGCGCAGCCCCGAGGGCGCGGCGCGCCTCGGGATCACGCACGTCCCCGAGGGGCGCGGAATCCTGGCGGAGCTGACGGTGCGCGAGAACCTTCAGATGGGCGCGTACCTGCGCCGCGACCGCAAGGGCGTTGCGGCCGACCTGGAGCAGGCCTACCAGGAGCTGCCGTGGCTCGCGGAGCGCAGCGACCAGCAGGCTGGGACGCTCTCGGGCGGCGAGCAGCAGATGCTCGCGCTCGAGCGGGCGCTGATGTCGCGGCCGCGCCTGCTGCTCCTCGACGAGCCCTCGCTCGGGCTCGCGCCGCTGATCGTGCGCGAGTTCTTCCGGCTCGTGCGGGAGCTGAACGAGTCGCGCGGCCTGACGGTGCTCGTCGTGGAGCAGAACGCGAACGTCGCTCTCGACGTCTCCGCCCGCGCGTACCTGATCGAGGTCGGCCGCGTCGCGCTCGAGGGCGAGAGCGCGGAGCTGCGCGAGCACGAGGGCGTCCGGAAGTCGTACCTGGGCTACTAGACGGTGACGCAATTCGTCCAGCAGGTGGTGGCGGGACTCGGAGACGGTGCGATCTACGCGAGCCTCGCGCTCGCACTCGTGCTCATCTACCGCGCGACGCACGTGATCAACTTCGCGCAGGGCGAGATGGGGATGTTCTCGACCTACATCGCGTGGTCGCTGATCACGAACCACGGTTGGTCCTTCTGGCCGGCATTCTTCTTCACCATCCTCGTCTCGTTCCTCGGCGGCGCGGCGATCCAGCAGACGGTGATCCGACCGCTCTCGCGCGCCGGCGAGCTGACGATCGTGATGGCGACGATCGCGCTCCTCGTGATCCTGAACGGGCTCGCGAGCTGGATCTGGAAGCCCGACGAGAAGCTGCTCCTCTCGCCGTTCCCGACCGGCACCTGGAGCGTCGGCGACGTCCAGGTCCCGCAGCAGTCGGTGTTCAACCTGCTCGTCGTCCTCGTGTGCGTCGTGCTCCTGTGGGCGTTCTTCAGGTTCACGAAGATGGGCCTCGCGCTCCGTTCGTCGGCCGTGAACCCGACGGCGAGCCGGTTGCTCGGCGTCCGCGTGACGTGGATGCTCGCGATCGGCTGGGGCTTCGCCGCCGCGCTCTCGGCGGTCGCGGGGATGCTCGCGGCGCCCGCGCAGTTCGTCTTCTCCCCCAACTTCATGCAGGTCGTGATCATCTACGCGTTCGCGGCCGCCGTCCTCGGCGGGATCGAGAGCCCTGTCGGCGCGGTCGTCGGAGGGCTCGCGCTCGGGGTGACGATCAACCTCCTCGGGACCTACCTTCCGGGCCAGATCACGCCCGACATGCGGCTGCCGGTCGCGCTCGCGATCCTCCTCGCCGTCCTGATCTTCCGCCCGGCCGGACTGCTCGGACGTGCCGTCGTGAGGCGCGTGTGACGCTGAACCGCGGCTTCCTCGTCCCCGCCGGGCTCGCACTCGCAGGCGCGCTCGTGATCGTCCTGCTCCCGTTCTGGCTCGAGGACACGAACGAGTACCGCTTCGCGTTCGTGGCCGCCTTCTTCATCGCCGCGCTCGGCCTGCAGATCCTCACCGGGTACGCGGGCCAGATCTCGCTCGGCCATAGCGGCTTCATGCTGATCGGGGCGTACGTGACGACGATCCTCAGCGTCGACCACGGCTGGAACGACCTCGCCACGATCCCGCTCGCGGGGCTCGTGAGCGCCGTGGCCGGTTTTCTGTTCGGGTTCCCCGCGCTGCGCCTGCGCGGCGTCTACCTCGCGCTCGCGACGTTCGCGATCCCGATCGCGCTCATCGCCCTGGCGAAGAAGTACGAGGGGCTGACCGGCGGCGGCGGCGGGAAGTCGCTCACGCGGGTCCTCACGGGCCACGAGGCGTACATGACGACGTGGCCGATCGCCGGCGTGATGTTCGTGCTTGCGTGGTTGATCCTCCGCGGGCGCCTCGGGCGCGCGTTCCGGACGATCCGGGAGTCGGAGATCGCCGCCGTCTCGGTCGGCGTCAACCTGACGCTGACGAAGACGCTCGCCTTCGGCATCTCCGCCGGCTTCGCAGGGATCGGCGGGTCGCTGTACGCGATCACGATCGGCTTCGTCAACCCGGACACGTTCCTGATCGCGCTCTCGATTCTGCTGCTCGTGGGCGTCATCGTCGGCGGGCTCGGTTCGCTCGTCGGCGTGATCTTCGGGGCGCTCTTCATCGAGTACGTGCCGCTCTACGCGCCGGAGATTCTCGACTGGGTGCAGCGACCGCTCGGCCTGAACCTCGATCCGAAGGCGGCGGGGGCCCCTGCCGTCGTCTACGGCTCGATCCTGCTGCTCGTCCTGTACGTCGCCCCGAACGGCGTCGCCGGGCTCCTGCGCTCGGCGATTCGCATTTTGCGGCGGCGGCTCTACACTTCAACCGGCACAGGGCCCCCCGGTCAGGTTGTCCCCAAAAGGAGAGAAGCATGAGCAAGAGGTTCGGTGTGCTCGCGGCAGCGCTGCTCGCCGCAGCGTTCGCGTGCGTCACGGCGCTTGCCGGAGCGCAGGCCGCACCCGGCGTCAGCGCGCGGGCGATCGTGATCGGAGGGACGTTCCCGCTCAGCGGAACGGCGTCCTCGTACGCCCCGATCCCCGTCGGCATGAAGGTCTATTTCTCGTACGTCAACGCCCGGCGCGATGCGGCGACCAAGAAGCGCGGGATCCGCGGCCGGCAGATCGTCTGGAAGTACTACGACGACGGGTACAACCCCGCGAACACCGCCCAGCAGACCCGCAAGCTGGTCGAGGAGGACAAGGCGTTCGCGCTCTTCGGCGGCCTCGGCACGGAGCCGCAGCAGGCCGTCGTCGACTACCTGAACGCCCGCAAGGTGCCCCAGCTCTTCGTCTCCACCGGCGCCACGGAGTTCGGCGCGAACTACAAGTCCAAGCCGTGGACGCTCGGCTGGCAGCCCGACTACTTCGCCGAGGGGACGATCTACGGCAAGTACGCGGCCCAGAACTGGCCGACGAAGAAGATCGGCGTCATCTACCAGAACGACGACTACGGCAAGAACTACCTCGAGGGCCTGAAGTCCGGCCTCGGGTCGAAGGCGTCGAACATCATCACGACGCAGGGTTTCGCGGTCACCGACTCGAGCGTCGCCCAGCAGATCGCTGCGATCCGGCAGTCCGGTGCCGACGTGATCGCGATCTTCGCCACGCCGTCGCCGACGATCCGCACCTACGCGACGATGAAGGCGCTCCGCTACCGGCCGGAGGAGGTCATCCTCAACTCGGTGTCGGCGACGGACACGTTCATGAAGCTCTCGCTCGCGAACGCCGACGCAGCGACCGTGAACGGCTCCATCAGCACGTCGTACACGATGGATCCGGCGAGCCCGACCTACGCCAACAACGCGTTCGTCAAGCTCTACAAGCGGATCATGGCGAAGTATGCCCCGCAGGCCGACGCGAACAACGGCCTGTACTACTACGGCGTCGCGAAGGCGTGGGACGTCGTGAGGGTGCTCCAGCTGGCAGGGCCGAACCCGACGCGGGCAAAGCTGCTCAACGTCGTGCGGCACATGAACTGGACGAACCCGTTCCTCCTCCCCGGCGTCAAGGTCAGGACGACGCCGACGGATCCGTTCCCCGTCTCGCAGGTGAAGCTGATCCGCTTCAACAACGGGCTGTGGAACGAGTTCGGGTCG
>DATHAE010000159.1:0-21685 GCA_035296805.1 Gaiellaceae bacterium
GAAGGACGCGCCGATCCTCGGGCCGATCGTGTTCAATCACTCGGTGCTCGTGTTCGCGTCGTGGGTGCTCGTCGCGCTGATCGCGCTCTACCTCTCGCGCACGCGGATCGGGCTGAACGTGCGGGCCGTCGGCGAGTCGCCCGCCGCCGCCGACGCGATGGGAATCAACGTCGTCGCGTACCGGTACGCACACACGATCGTCGGCGGCGCGCTCGCCGGGGTCGGCGGCGCGTGCTTCTCGCTCGCGATCACGCCGCAGTGGGTCGACGGCCTCACACAGGGCGCAGGCTGGATCGCGATCGCACTCGTCATCTTCGCCTTCTGGCGGCCGGATCTGTGCCTCGTCGGCGCCTACTTCTTCGGCGCGTTCTCGGCGCTCCCGTTCACGCTCCAGGCGCGCGGCGTGACGGTCGCGCCCGAGCTCTTCCAGGCGCTTCCGTACGTGATGACTATCGTCGTGCTGGTGCTCGTCTCGACCCGGCTCGCGAAGCGGCGGCTGGGAGCCCCGGCCGCGCTCGGTCGGGCGTACGTGCGCGAAGAGCGGTAGCGGCCTCGGCTTCGCGGCTTCGGCCGGATCCGCCGGCTGTGGGCGAGAAGACACACGTTTGACACGAAGGACAGCTTGCGCCGGGGCGCCGCGCGCGGGCACGCTGACAGCGGGTGGCGGGTGGACATCCCCACCCAGGGTGGGGATGACTGCGGAGACGTGGCCGTTTTGGGCATGTCGGCGAGCGGGCCGGCACTCGCGCCGGAGTCGCATGGACGGACGGCTACGTCTCGCGGAACGAGATCTCCTGCGCGCCCTCCCAAAGCGTGCGGCGGCCGAGCTCCTTCAGCTGCTCCTGCCCCTCGACGAGCGTCGCGAAGTGGTTCGCCCACAGGTGCCCGGCCTTCGACGCGAACGAGCAGTACCCGTACGGGAACAGCAGCTCAGTCTCGCTCTGGCCGCCCGGGTAGAGCGCGAGCTCGCCCGGGTGCGGGTACGACGTCGCGTTCTCCGGCCCGATCCCGAGGTCGCGGTCGCCCCACGGGATCCAGTTCGACTCGCCGCTCCACCGGCAGTGGATGATCCGGTCGTCGAGCGGCAGGATCGACCGGAACGCCGCGACCGTCCGCGGCGCGAGCTCCTCCTCCCACCGCGCGACGAACCGCATCTCCGAAGCGACGATCTCGAGCATGCGCGGGAACCTACCGCCGCGCACCCGCCAGGTGCAGGCCCAACGCGATCAGGACGGCACCCGTCACCGCCTCCACCACGCGCCGCACGCGGGCGAGCGCGCCGCCGACGTGCGCCACGAAGGTAAGCCATGCGAACGTCAGCGCGACGAAAACGATCGCGTGCGCGAGCAGCGACGGGAACGAGGTCGCGAACTGCGGCAGGAGGCTCGTGAAGAACACGGCGATCTTCGGATTGCCCAGGTTGCTGAGCACCCCCTGGCGAAGCGGCGCGCGGCGCACCGGCCGGTCCGCCACGTGCGGCTTGCGCCGCCACGCCGCCACGAGCGACCGCACGCCCAACCACACGAGGTACGCGGCACCCACGACCCGCAGCGCGAGAAACGCCGGCTCCGACGCGACGATCACAGCGGCAACTCCGCCCGCCGCCGCAAGTGCCCAGGTCGCCTGGCCGGCCGCGACGCCGGCCGCCGTCAGCACGCCGTCGCGCCGCCCGCCGACGAGCGTGTTGCGGATCGTCAGCGCCGTGTCCTGGCCCGGCGTGACGATCACCACCAGCGCGACGAGGAGGAACGTCATCGTGAGGCGATCCAGCGCGCGAGCGTGTCGCGCTCCTCCTGCGTCATCTTGGTCGCGTTCCCGAGCGGCATCGCCTTCGTCACCACGGCCTGCTGCTCGATCTGTCCCGTCCGCAACTCGATCTGTGCGCGCGTCTCGAGCCGCACCCCCTGCGGCGCCGAGACACCCGAGTGACACGTAACGCACCGCCGCTCCACGATTGCCTGCACCTCCGAGAATGACGGCGGCGGCCCCGACGTCGCTTGTGACACTGTGTCACTTGGACGGATCGCCAGCGCGATCGCGACCACCGCGACCGCGGCGGTCACGGGGATCAGCCAGAGGTTCCCCCCACTGTGGCGGACGTTGAAGTAGTGCCGGACCCAGGCGCCGACCGCCATCAGCGCGACGAGGATGATCCAGCCGCGGCTGTGCCCGTACGTGAACGGGAAGTGGTTCGAGATCATCGCGAACACGACCGGCAGCGTGAGGTAGTTGTTGTGTACCGAGCGCAGCTTCCCGCGCGCGTTCGCCGCCGGATCCGGCTCGCGCCCCGCCTCCTTCGCACGCACCAGCTCCCAGTGCGCCGGAATGATCACGAAGAAGACGTTCCCGACCATCATCGTTCCGATCATCGCGCCGACCTGGACGTACGCCGCCCGCCCGGCGAACAGCTCCGACGCGCCCCAGGCAGACGCCGCGACGAAGGCGAACACGCCGAGCGCGAGCAGCAACGGCTGGTCGCCGAGCACGCGGCAGAGCCCGTCGTAGACGAGCCACGCGAGGACGAGGCCCGCGATCGAGATCGCGATCGCCTCCCCCGACGACAGGTCGCGCACGCTCGGGTCGACGAGGTACGTGTCCGCCCGCGCGTAGAACACGACGACCATGAGCGCGAAGCCCGAGAGCCACGTCGTGTACGCCTCCCACTTGAACCAGTGCAGCGGCTCCGGCAGCGTCTCGGGCGCGACCCGGAACTTCTCGATCCGGTAGAAGCCGCCGCCGTGGATCTCCCACGTCTCGCCGCCGACGCCGCGCCGCGCGTCTCGCGCGTCCTCCGGCGGGCGCAGGTGATTGTCGAGCGCGATGAAGTAGAACGACGCCCCGATCCACGCGATCGCCGCGACCACGTGCAGCCAGCGGAAGAGCAGGTTGCCCCAGTCCCACCAGTAGTCGGCGTCGGCTAGGACCGCTGTTGCCATCGGTCGATCGCGATCGAGACCAGCTCCTCGAGCGCCGTCTCGAGCTCCTGCTCGCGCGTCCGCTCGAGGCGCTCGCGCAGGATCGGGACGAGCTCCGACTTCGGCCGGCGGTTGACGAAGACGACGAAGCGGAACCCGAACCTCTCCTCGTAGCGGCGGTTCAGCTCGTCGAGCTCAGGCGCCTCGTCGGTCCCCTGCTCGGCGGCGGATCGCGCGGAAAGGCCGCCGCGGGCGCCGATCGGCGGGTGCGCGTCGAGCACCTCTTTCTTCTCCTCGTCGGAGAGCCCGCGCGCGACCTCGCGCGCCTGCCCGAGCGGATCCTCCAGCTCGGCGAGCCGCTCGACGAAGCGCGTGCGGCCCTCGAAGAGCGCGGCCAGCTCGTCGACGGTCAGCTGCCGCGGTAGCTCGCGCACCCGTAGGACGAGACGAGCAGCGGGACGTGGTAGTGCCCGTCGCCGAGCTCGAGCTCCAGCTCGACGCGCTTGAAGAACGGCGAGGGCGGATGGAACACGATCCGGTACGTGCCGGGCTCGCCGGACGCGAGCGAGCCGATGCGGCCGTCGCTGTCGGTGACCCCGTCGCCGACGAGGCCGCCGTCCGGCGCGTAGAGCTCGACGCGCACGCCCGCCGCGGGACGGCCCCGCTCCGTGTCGAGCACGTGCGTCGAGATCGTCACGCGGCGACTCTACGCCGCCCACAGCCTCGCCGCTTGCCGCCGGTGCTCGCGCGCGATCTCCTCCTCGTCGGCGGTAACGAGCCGGCCGTCGCGGACGACGTCGCGGCCGCCGACCAGCAGCCGGTCGACCCGGTGCGGGCCGCTGAGGACGAGGTTCGCGACGAGGTCGTCGGCGCCGCCGTACTCGAGCCCGTCCGTGCGCCAGACCGCGAGGTCGGCGCGCTTCCCCGGCTCGAGCGACGCGATGTCGTCGCGGCGGAGCACGGACGCGCCGCCGCGCGTTCCCAGGCGGAGCGCCTCGCGCGCCGTCATCGCGCCGGGCCCGCCGCGCGCGCGGGCAACGAGGAGCGCGTTCTTGACCTCGACGAAGAGGTCGCTGCGCTCGTTCGACGCGGAGCCGTCGACGCCGAGCCCGACGCGGGCACCGGCGTCGCGGAGGTCGCGCACCGGTGCGATCCCGGCGCCGAGGCGCAGGTTCGACGTCGGGCAGTGCGCGACGCCGACCCCGCCCCGCGCGAAGGTGGCGACGTCGTCGTTCGAGAGGTGGACGCAGTGCGCGCACCAGACGTCGTCGGCGATCCACCCCACCCGTTCGAGGTACTCGACGGCCGTGCACCCGAAGAGCTCGCGGCAGTACGCGTCCTCCTCGACGGTCTCCGCGACATGCGTGTGCAGCACGAGGCCGAGCCGCCGCGCGAGCGCAGCCGACTCCTCCATCAGCCGCGTGGTGACCGAGAACGGCGAGCACGGCGCGACCGCGATCTGGACCCACGCGCCGTCCGCGAGCGCGGCCAGGCGCTCCGTATCCGCGAGCACCGCGTCGACATCCTCGACGAGCGAGTCCGGCGGCAGGCCACCGTCGGACTCGCCGAGGTCCATCGAGCCGCGCGAGGCGACGATCCGCACGCCGAGCTCGCGCGCCGCGCGCACCTCAGCCTCGACGAGCCCCGACACGCCTCGCGGAAAGACGTAGTGGTGGTCGAAGACGGTCGTGCAGCCCGAGAGCGCCAGCTCCGCAAGGCCGCAGCGCGCCGCGGCGTACTCCGCCTCCTCATCGATCCCGGCCCACGTCGGATAGAGCTCGCGCAACCACTCGAAAAGTGTCGCGTCCTGAGCCCGGGCGCGCGTCAGGGTCTGGTACAGGTGGTGGTGCGCGTTGACGAGCCCCGGCGTGACGACCGCGCCGCCGAGGCTCTCGCCGCGCTCCGGCGGCTCGCCGGCGCCGACCTCGGCAACGAGCCCGTCCTCGATCCGCAGCCAGCCGCGGCGGTGCTCGGTGCCGGCGTCGTCCATCGTGACGATCCACGCGTCGGAAAGAATCACGACACTCCCAGCGGGACGAGCTCGAACCGGTCGACGTCGACGAGTCCCTTGTCGGTGATCTTCAGCGACGGGATCACGCTGAGCGCGAGGAATGCGAGCAGCTGAAACGGTGCGTCGATCCTGCAGCCGAGTGCGGCGGCCGCGGCGACGATCGCGTGGGATCGCTCGACGATCTCCGCGAGTGGCGCGTCCGAGAGGATCCCGGCCACCGGCAGCGGCAACTCGGCGAGCACCTCGCCGCGGTCGACGACGACGATCCCGCCGCCGATGTTCGCCAGCCGCCGGACTGCGAAGGCCATCGCCGCGTCGCTCAGCCCGACCACCACGAGGTTGTGCGCGTCGTGCGAGAGCGTCGTCCCGATCGCGCCTCGCTCGAGGCCGAAGCCGCGCACGAATCCCTTGCCGATCCGCCCGGTGCCGAGGTGGCGCTCGATCACGGCGATCTTCGCAAGGTCGCGCTCGGGGTCGGCGACCGCCTCGCCGCTGCGGACGAGCGGCTCCTCGACGAGCGACTCGGTCACGATCTGGCCCGGCACGATCCCGATCACCCGCGCGCTTCCGCCGTCCGGCCACGGGATCCGGAAGACCTCGGGCCCGAGCGCGCCGATCCGGACCGTCTGCTTCACCCAGTCCGGCACCTCGGCGCGCGGGATCTCACCGACGGGACCGCCGCGCTTCAGCACCAGCTCGGGGACGAACCGCTCGAGATCGGCCAGGAGCAGGAGATCGGCCTGCCGACCCGGCGCGATCGCGCCCAGGTGGTCGAGCCGGTGGTACGCGGCCGCGTTGTGCGAGGCGAGGACGAGCGCGTCGATCGGCTCGATCCCCTGGGCGACCGCGTCGCGAACCATGGAATTGATGTGGCCGTCGTCGGCGACGTGCTCAGGCTCGCGGTCGTCGGTGCAGAACGCCATCCGGTGCGGACCGAACTCCCGCACGAGCGGGAGCAGCGCCTCGAGGTTGCGCGCGGCGGAGGCCTCGCGGATCAGCACCCACATCCCCGCGCGCAGGCGCTGGCGCCCCTCCTCGGCGGTGAACGCCTCGTGATCCGAGCGGATGCCCGCCGCCGCGTACGCCTGCAGGCTCGGGCCGAGGACGCCCGGGGCATGGCCGTCGACGTGGCTCGCGAGCGCGAGCTTCGCGAGCTCGCCCTCGTCGCCCGACACGACGCCGGGGAAGTTCATCATCTCGGCGAGGCCGATCACCCGCCGGCGGCGCAGCAGCGCGTCGAGGTCGCCGACCGAAAGCGCGCGCCGCGGCGACTCGTAGGACGAGGCCGGCACACACGACGACGCCATGAAGTACACGTCGAGCGGCAGGTCGGCGGACGCATCGAGCAGCCAATGAACACCGTCGGTCCCGAGCACGTTCGCGATCTCGTGCGGGTCGGCGACGACGGCCGTCGTGCCCAGCGGGAGCACGAGGCGCGCGAACTCGTCGACGAGCGTCTTCGACGACTCGACGTGCACGTGCGCGTCCACGAACCCAGGGACGACCCATCGCCCGCCCGCGTCGATCGTCTCGCGCCCTTCGTACTCGCCGAGCCCTGCGATCCAACCGTCGACGATCGCAACGTCGGCCTCCAGCCACTCGCGCGTGAAGACCGACAGCACCTTTCCGCCGCGGACGACGGTGTCGGCCGGCTCGTCTCCGCGGGCGACGGCGAGCCGCCGTGCAAGGGGTGAATCCACTGGCGAAGAACCGTACAGTTCGCGCCGTGGACGTCCTGACTCCCCGCTCTCTCGACGAGGCGATCGCCCTCAAGGCCGAGCAGCCGGAGGCGTGGCCGATCCAGGGCGGGACGGACGTGATGGTGGCGCTCAACTTCGACCACGGGCGGCCGCCGGCGCTGCTGAACCTGAACGAGGTGCCGGAGCTGCGCGGGTGGTCGCGCGAGAACGGATCGCTGCGGCTCGGATCCGGGCTGACGTACATGGAGATCGAGTGCGGCGAGCTGCGCGAGATCCTGCCGGCGCTCGCCGAAGCGTCGCGGACGGTCGGCTCGCCGCAGATCCGGAACCGCGGCACGATCGGCGGCAACCTCGGGACCGCGTCGCCCGCGGGAGACGCACTGCCGCCGCTCCTCGTCGAGGCCGCCGAGGTGGAGTGCACGTCCGTGCGTGGTGTGAGGCGCCTCGCTCTCGGCGAGTTCGTCACCGGTGTGAAGCGCACCGCGCTCGCGCCGGACGAGCTGATCACCGCTGTGTGGCTCGTGCCGTCGCGGGCGCCGCAGACGTTCATGAAGATCGGGCCGCGGAACGCGATGGTGATCGCCGTCGTCTCGCTCGCGGTCTCGGCGGGCGACGAGCTGCGCGCGTCGTTCGGATCGGCGGCCCCGCGGCCGGTTCTGGTGACGGCCGCGCGCGACGATGCGTCCACGTTCGCGGAGCGCGTGGCCGAGGCGGCGGCGCCGATCGACGACGTCCGCGGCACGGCGGCGTACCGTCGCCACGCGCTGCGCGTGCTGACCGAGCGCGCGCTCGAGAGGACGCTGGCCGCATGACGCGCGCGTCCGCGTTGCGGGTTCGTCGGCCGTTAGGCGTCGCCGCAGGCCGGCTCCGCCGGCCGGGAGGCGCCGCCGGCGAGGGGCGCGCGTGATCGTCCGGCTGCGCGTGAACGGCGAGGAGCACGAGGCCGACTGCTGGGAGGGCGAGTCGCTCCTCTTCGCGCTGCGGGAGAAGCTGCCGTTCCCCGGCTCGAAGAACGCCTGCGAGCAGGGGGAATGCGGGTCGTGCTCGGTGCTCCTGGACGGCACGCTCGTGTGTGCGTGCCTCGTGCTGGCCGCGCAGGCGGACGGGCACGAGGTTACGACCGTGGAGGGGCTGGCCGGACCAGGCGAGGCGGGCGCGGACGCGCTCCATCCGGTGCAGCAGGCGTTCGTCGACGCGGGCGCCGTCCAGTGCGGCTTCTGCACGCCGGGCCTGGTGGTCGCGACGGTCGACCTCCTGGCGCGTAGTTCTTCGCCGTCGGACGACGAGATCCGCGAGGCGCTGTCGGGCAACCTCTGCCGCTGCACGGGCTATGCGAAGATCTTCGACGCGGTGCGGGCGGCCGCGGCCGCGGCGGCGGGCGGTGGTGGATGAATCGTCACCGACTTTTCACGAAGGACGGCTTGCGGAGCGCCGCGTCCGCGGGCGATCCTGACAGTGGGTGGCGGGTGGAGGTCCCCACCCAGGGTGGGGCTGTTCTTCTGGAGCGGCGATGAGCATCGCCCGCCCCGAGACGAAGCCGCGGCCCGCGGCGCAGCCGCTCGAGCGCGGGCGCGTAGGCGAGCGCGTGAAGCGGCTCGACGCGCCGCCGAAGGTGAAGGGCGAGTTTGCGTACTCGTCCGACCTCGTCGCGCCCGGCATGCTCTGGGGCCATACCCTCCGCAGCCCGCACCCGCACGCGCGCATCCTCGGGATCGACGTCACCGAGGCGGTGACGATGCGCGGCGTCCACGCCGTCCTCACGCACACGGACGTCCCCGGCGAGAAGAAGTACGGCCTCGAGTTCCCCGACCAGCCGGTCCTGGCGATCGACCGCGTGCGCTACTTCGGCGAGCCGGTGGCGATCGTCGCCGCGGAGCACCCCGAGCAGGCGCGCCGCGCGGCTGAACGGATCCGCGTGGAGTACGAGCCGCTCGAGCCGATCACGGACATGGAGCGCGCGACGGAGATGCCGCCGCTCCACGAGGACACACCCACCCGCGGCCACGGCTACTTCGACGACCCGCGCCCGAACGTCGTTCGCCACATGGTCATCCGCCACGGCGACCCCGACGCCGAGGGCGACGTCACGGTCGGAGGCTTCTACGAGATCGGGATCCAGGATCAGGCCTTTCTCGGCCCCGAGTCGGGGCTCGCCGTCCCCGACGGCGAGGGCGGCGTCGACATCTACGTCGCCACGCAATGGCTGCACGTCGACCGCCAGCAGGTCGCGCCGTGCCTCGGCCTGCCGCTCGAGCAGGTGCGGATCCACCTCGCCGGCGTCGGCGGCGCGTTCGGCGGGCGCGAGGACCTGTCGATGCAGATCCACGGCGCGCTCCTCGCCCTGCACACGAACCGGCCCGTGAAGATCGTCTACAACCGCCAGGAATCGTTCACCGGCCACGTCCACCGCCACCCTGCGCGCGTCTGGGCGGAGCACCGCGCGACGCGCGCCGGCCGTCTCGTCGCCGCCCGCTACCGGATCCTGCTCGATGGCGGCGCCTACGCCTCGTCCTCGACGGCCGTGTGCTCCAACGCGGCCTCGTTCGCCTGCGGCCCGTACGAGGTGCCGAACGCGCTGATCGAGTCGACCGCCGTCTACAGCAACAACCCGCCCTGCGGCGCGATGCGCGGCTTCGGCGCTGTGCAGACGTGCTTTGCGACCGAGGCGCAGATGGACAAGCTCGCCGCCGCGCTCGACATCGACCCGGTCGAGCTGCGCCTCCTCAACGCGCTGAAGCCGGGCGACGTCCTCCCGACCGGGCAGCCGCTGACCGGCTCGGTGCCGATCGCCGAGACGATCCGCGCAGCCGCCGCGCTCGAGCCGCCGCCGGCCGAGGAGCTGCCGCGCGACCCGCTGCGCCTGCCCGGCGGCTCGGGGAACACGACGCGCGGCGAGGGCGTGCGGCGCGGCGTCGGCTTCGCGGTCGGGTTCAAGAACATCTGCTACTCCGAGGGCTTCGACGACTACACCGCCGCGCGCGTCAAGCTCTTCGAGGACGGTTCGGCCGAGGTGCACTGCGCCGCCGCCGAGGTCGGGCAGGGGGTGACGGGCGTGATCCTCCAGGTCGCGCGCACCGAGCTCGGCATCGACGACGTCCGGCTCGGGCCGCACACCACCGCGACCGTCGACTCCGCCGGCTCGGCGTCCGCCTCACGCATGACGTGGATGGCCGCCGGCGCGGTCCGCGACGCGTGCCGGGCAGCGCTCGAGGAGCGCGTGCGGCGCGCCGACATGAGCGAGGTCGACGTCGAGCGGATCTACCGCCACCCTCGCACGACACCGCTCGATCCCGAGACCGGGCAGATCACGGGGGAGCGCGCGCACGTCGCGTTCGCGTGCTGCGCGATGAAGGTCGTGGCGGAGGTCGACGTCGAGCTCGGCCTGACGCGCGTCGTCTGGATCGGCGCTGCGCAGGAGGTCGGCAAGGCGATCAACCCGCAGCAGGTGGAGGGACAGATCGAGGGCGGCACTGCCCAGGGGCTCGGGCTCGCGCTGATGGAGGAGATCCAGACGCGCGGCGGGCTGATCACGAACGCGAGCTTCACCGACTACCTGATCCCGACCGCGCTCGACATGCCGCCGGTCGAGTCGGTGCTGATCGAGGATCCCGAGCCCGACGCGCCGTACGGCGCGAAGGGCGTCGGCGAGCCGCCGACGGTCGTCTCGACGGCGGCGGTCGTGGGCGCGCTGCGCGCGGCGACCGGACTCGACCTGAACCGCGTCCCGGTGCGGCCGGACGAGATCGTCGGGCTCGCGCGGCCAGCGGCGCCGCGCACCTGACGATGCTCTACCGGCCCGACGCGTTCGAGCCGCTCACGGAGGAGCGTTGGGACGCGGTGCGCGTGGCCCACGGGATGCGCGCCATCGTGGCCGACGTCGACGACGCGTTCGCGGGCGACGAGCTCTGGCCCGCCGACGAGTGGGACGCATGGACGCTTCCGCAGCCGCTGACGGGCCTCTACGCAGGTGCGGCGGGCGTCGTCTGGGCGCTCGACGTGCTGCGCCGGCGCGGGCACGCGGAGACGCGGCTCGATCGCGCCGCAGTCGCACGAACCGTTCGCGAGCGATGGAGCGTCGCGCCGGGCCTGCCGCGTGGAGTCGAGCTGCCGGCGGCGGCGCACGCCGGGCTGCTGCTCGGCGAGACGGGCGTCCTGCTCACGGCTTGGCGCGTCATGGGCGGCGCCGACCTCGCCGACGACTTGCTCAGCCGCGTCCGAGAGAGCCGCGCGAGCGAGGGCGACGACGTGATGTGGGGCACGCCCGGGACGCTGCTCGCAGCGCGGGCGATGCATGTCTGGACGGGTGAGGCGCGTTGGGCCGACGCGTGGCGCGAGCTGGCAGACGTGCTGTGGGCGCGGCGCAGCGGCGGCGGCCTGTGGACGCAGCGCCTCTACGGCGAGACCTACGAGGGCCTTGCGCCGGCGCACGGCCTGGCCGGCAACGCGCTCGCGCTCCTCGGCGGCGGTGATCTTCTGGCCGAGGAGCGCCGCCGCGCGCTGCTCGCGCAGACGGCGGCGATCCTCGAGCGGACCGCGGTGCGCGACGACGGCCTCGCCAACTGGCCCGGAGCCGTCGGAGAAAGCCTCGCGGGCGCCGACGGCGAGGTCCGGGCGCAGTGGTGCGCGGGCGCACCCGGGATCGTCACCTCGGCCGCCGGCTACCTCGACGAGGCGCTCCTGCTCGCCGGCGGCGCGCTCGCGTGGCAGGCCGGACCGCACGGACCGGAGAAGGGACCGTCGATCTGCCACGGCACCGCGGGGAGCGGGTACGCGTTCCTGAAGCTGTTCGAGCGCACCGGCGACGAGCTCTGGCTCGACCGTGCGCGCACGTTCGCCGTGCACGCGCTCGCCCAGGTCGAGGCCGCGCGCCGCGAGCGTGGCCGCGGCCGCTACTCGCTGTGGACGGGCGATCTCGGCGTCGTGCTCTTCGCCGCCGACTGCCTCGACGCGCGCACCGAGTACCCGATCCTCGAGGCGCTCGACTGACGGAGGCGGCTACGAGACGACGGTGCCGGGTTCCACGTCTCGGTCGGGCGCGAGCAGCACCCGCCCCGAGGCGTGCGAGTGGGCCGCGACAAGCGTCGCCTCGTTCCCCTCGAGCGCGACGACGACCTGGCGCCCGACGAGCGCGTCGCGCTCGCACGAGCCGCGTTCGACCGACGCCTCGACCTCGCGACCGCCGCCGACCTCGATCCGCAGGAGGTACGACGGGGCGCGCGCGCCGGGGTGGTCGTCGGCGGCGACCACACGTCCCACCACCGTCTCCACGACGCTCACGCTAACGCACGAGCGACAGCGCGGCGCCGGCGCCGAGCAGCGCGATCCCCAGCGCGCGCGGCCAGGAGATGGCGATTTCGTCGACGCCGAAGAGTCCGAACCGGTCGATAACCGCTCCCATCACCAGCTGGCCCGCGATCAGGATGCCGATCGTCGCCGTCGCGCCGATTTGCGGCTGCGCGAACGTGATCGTGAACACGACGACGAGGCCCATGACGCCGCCGGCCCACATCCACGGCGGCGCGTCGAACGCCTCCCCGAAACGGCCCGGGCCGACGCGGGCCGCGAACAGGATTGCGACCGCGAGCACGAGCTGTATCGCCGTCGCGAACGCGAGCGCCTCGAGGACGCCGATCCGGTCGCCGAACCGGCCCATGACGGCGACCTGCACCGAGCCCGCGAGCCCGGCCAGGACCGCGAGCGCGGCTGCGGCCGCGCTCACGCGGGCATCTGGACCGACTCGTCGCTCTGGAAGAGGCTGAATGCGTTGCCCTCGGTGTCCTTGCAGCGCGCGAACCAGCCGACGTTCGGGATCGGCTGCTTGTCCTCGGCCCCGCCGCCGTGCTCACGTACCTTCGCGATCGAGGCGTCGATTTCGTCGGTGTCGAAGTAGACGACGAGACCCTGTCCGCCGGTGTCGGTGTCCGTGTAGACGGCGCCGCCCTGGTCTTCGCCGGTCCGCACCATGTTGTAGTCGAGGTCGGGCATGCCCGCGTCCTGGAACTCCCAGCCGAACACGCCGCTCCAGAAGCTGCGCGCGCGGTCGCCATCCTGTGACGGCGCTTCGAAATGAACGAGCTTTCCGGCCATGGTTAGTCTCCTCCGGTCGACGAAAGGGAGCGATGGTCAGAGCGTTCGTACTGTACGACGAGGAGCCGGACCAGGAGCGGTACGAGCAGCACGTCGAACTCTGCCGCCAGGTGCCTGCCGGCACCTTCCGCCACGGCAAGATTTTCGGCGCGCCGATGGGCGAGCCCGCGTACCGCTACTACGCCGAGTGGGAGTTCGCCGACCGTGACGCGTTCAAGAACGCGGCGCGCTCGCCCGAGTTCATGGCGACGGGTAAGGACGCGATGGAGATGGGCGGCCGCTTCCAGGTGCTCTTCGCGGACCTGGGCGACTGAGCGCGCGGCGATGAAGCACCTGGCGCTCGCGGTCCGGGACCAGGGGCGCTCGCGCCGCTTCTACGAGTCGTACTTCGGCTTCGACGCTCGCCCTCCGCGCCGCTACGGCGGGAATGTCCTCATGCTCTACGACGCCGACGGGTTCTCGCTCGCACTCGGTCCGAGCGACGAGCCGATCGCGCTGCCGAGCTTTCTCCACTTCGGGATCCGCCTCCCGAGTCGCGAGGCGGTGCTCGCGTTCCGCGACCGCATCGCCGCCGACGGTGTCCCTATCGTCGAGGAGTGGGACGAGCCGGATTACGTGAGCGTCAAGTGCCGCGACCCCGACGGCTACGTCGTCGAGGCCGCCTGGGAGCCGCGTTCGTAGCCGGCCCTCGCGTCGCAGGCGACGGCGTCGGTGCTCGACGACGACGAACTGAGGGCGTCGCGCTCCGCGACCTGGGCCGGCACAGCCTGAAGGACCTTCGTCTAGCCGAAGTCGGGCGGCCGGCGCTCGCGCACGGCCGCGACGCCCTCGTGGACGTCGGGGCCTGTCATGTCCAGGAACTCGAGCGCAAGCGAGGCGTCGAACGCCGGGCCTGCCGCACGCAGCCAGTTGTTGAGCGCGAGCTTCGTGTGGCGGATCGCGGGCTGCGAGCCGGCGGCGAGCCGCCGCGCGATCTCGAGCGCGCGCTCCTCGAGCTCCGCCTCGGGCACGCAGAGCGAGACGAGGCCGATCCGCTCCGCCTCGGCACCCGAGAGCGGCTCGCACAGGAGCAGGTGGTACTTCGCCTTCGCGAGCCCGCAGAGCAGCGGCCACACGATCGCGGCGTGGTCGCCCGCGGCGACGCCGAGTCGGGTATGGCCGTCGACGATCCGCGCGTCGGGCGCGGCGATCGAGACGTCGGCGAGCAGCGCGACGGCGAGCCCGGCGCCGACCGCCGGCCCGGCGATCGCCGAGACGATCGGCTGCGGGCAGTTGACGACGTTGTAGACGAGGTCGCGCGCCTCGCGCAGGACACGCACCCGCGTCTCGAAGTCGTTCGCGATCTCGAGCACGAGGTCGAGATCGCCGCCCGCACTGAAGGCGCCGTCGGCGCCGCGCACGACCACCGCGCGCGTCTCCGCGTCCTCGCCGATCGTCTTCCAGACGTTCGCGAGCTCGCCGTGCGTCGCCGCGTCCACCGCATTCAGCCGGCCCGCCTTGCGCAGCGTGAGTCGGAGGACGTGCGGCGCCGGCCGATCGAGCTCGAGGCTCGGGTACGCCGCGTAGAGGTCGTCCACGCGGCGGACTCTAGAGTTCGAGCTCGACCGGGACGAGCAGGAGCGATCGCGCGCGGCCGCCGCGGTAGACGTCGACCTCGACGGTCGCACCGATGCGGTCGCCGATCATCAGCTTCTGCACGTCGTCGACGCGGGCGACGGGGACACCGTCGACTGAGACGATCAGATCCTCGGGACGCAGACCGGCCGTCGCCGCAGGCGAGCCCGCCACGACCTCCACGACCTCGACCCCCGAGGTACGGCCGAGCTCGCGGGCGAGGCGCGGTGGGAGCGGCCGTGAGTCGCCCGCGATCCCGAGGTAGGCGCGCCGGAACCGGCCGTCGCGCATCAGCGCCGCGACGATCGCGCGCGTCGTGTCGTTGATCGGCACGGCGAGCCCGAGCCCGACGCCCGCGACGGCCGTGTTGATGCCGACGACGCGGCCGCGGCCGTCGGCCAGGGCGCCGCCGGAGTTGCCCGGGTTCAGAGCCGCATCCGTCTGGATCACGTTGTCGACGATCCGCCCGGCACGCGTCGGCAGCGACCGTCCGAGCGCCGAGACGACGCCTGCGGTGACCGTCGAGTTGAATCCGTGCGGGTTCCCGAGCGCGACGACGAGCTGCCCGACGCGCAGCTGCGACGCGTCGCCGAGCTCCGCAGGCACGAGCCCGCCGTCGTCCGTCCGCAGCACCGCGAGATCCGAGAGCGGATCGACGCCGACGACGGCCGCGTCGTGCTCCGTGCCGTCGACGAACGACGCGCGGACGCGGCGCGTCCGCTCGACCACGTGGGCCGACGTGACGATGAAGCCGTCGCCCGAGATGACGACGCCGCTTCCGCCGCCGCGGCCGCTGCGGAGGTTCGCGACCGACGGCGCGAGCCGCTCGCTGACGGCGATCACCGCCTGCGAGTACGCGTCGAGCGCGTCTTCTTCGTCGGCGACGAACGTCAGGCGCACCACGGGCCCGAGCGTAGCCAGCCGGTTAGGGTCTGCGTCATGCCCGAGGTCGAAGTCACCCGCGAGGACGCCGTCGTGACGATCACGCTCAACCGGCCCGACGTCCTGAATGCGCTCAACCGCGCGCTCCACGAGCGCCTCTACGACGCTCTTCAGGAGGCGCGCGACCCGGCCGTCCGGGCGGTCGTGATCACCGGCGCCGGCCGCGGTTTCTGCGTCGGCCAGGACCTGCAGGAGTTCCGCGGCGGCGCCCGCGACGTCGCGACGAATCTGCGCGAGAGCTACCACCGCAACGTGCTTGCGATCCGCGCGCTGGAGAAGCCGGTGATCGCCGCGATCAACGGCCCGGCCGCCGGCGCCGGGCTCTCGCTCGCGCTCGCCTGCGACGTGCGCGTCGCGGCCGACAACGCGTCGCTCGTGCCGGCCTTCGTCAACATCGGCCTCGTCCCCGACTCGGGGGGCACGTGGCTCGCGCGCCGGCTGCTCGGCACGTCACGCGCGTTCGAGTGGCTGACGACGGGCCGGCGGCTGACTGCGACGGAGGCGCACGAGTGGGGCGTCGTCGCCGAGGTCGTGCCGGCCGAGTCGCTCGCGGAGCGGGCCGGCGAAGTCGCGCAGTTGTTCGCGTCGATGCCGACGCGCGCGGTCTGGGAGACGAAGCGTCTACTCGATCGCGCCGAGACGACCACCCTCGCCGAGCAGCTAGAGCTCGAGGCGACGACGCAGGCGGAGCTCACGCGCACGCACGACTTCTTCGAGGGCACCGGGGCGTTCCTGGAGAAGCGCGACGCCGCATTCACCGGCGAGCCGCTCCGGCACGCGCATCCCGTCAACCTGGTCATGGGCGACGACCTGATCCGGTGGCGGCTCACGGTCGCCCTCCGGTGGCTGCTCGTGCTCCCGCACGCGTTCCTGTCGACGCTGTGGCTCTTCCTCGCGCTCGTCGTCGCACTCGTCAACGCGGTGATCACGTTCGTGAAGGGAAGCTCTCCCCAGGGCCTGCACGCATGGAACGAGCGCTGCATCCGCTACTGGGTGCACGTGAACGCGTACGAGTACCTGATCGCCGATCCGTTCCCGAGCTTCCGCGGCTGGCGTGGGACCTACCCCGTGGATCTCGACGTCGCGCCGCCCCGGCGGCAGTCGAGGTGGAGGACGGCGCTGCGGCCGATCATTGCGATCCCGCCCTACGCGCTCGCGTACGTCCTCTCGATCGTCCTCCAGGTGACGGCGGTGATCGGCTGGTTCGTCGCGCTCGCGATCGGCCGCTACCCCCGCGGCTTCCGCGATCTCGGCGCGTACGCGATCCGCTTCAACGCGCAGACGTTCGCGTTCCTGCTCTTGCTCACGGACCGCTTCCCGTCGCTCGCGGCCGACGACGCGACTACGCCGGCCAGTTCGTCAACAACTGCTCGCAGAACGTGAGCCCGAGGCCGTGCGCCTGGCGCTTGATGACCGAGTCGGCGCGCACCGCCCGCGCCTGCGCCGCCCGCGCCTTGGTTGGGTTGTCCGCCAAGAGCCCCCTGTAGACCTCCGTGATCGCGCGCTCGAGCTGCCGCGCGGAGGCGATCATCGTGTCGAACTGCTTCTGCTTCGCGAGCGGAGGACGCAGCGCCACCATGTCGCGGACGCCCTCCTTCGCCGCCTCGGCCGTGTCCCGCCACCCGGTCGGGTTCGGCCCGAGACTGCCGATCCGGTAGACGCGGCGGTCGGAGTCGATGCACACCTGGTTCCCCTGGCGGACGAACTCCCGCTGCGAGAGCCGCGGCTGCTCCGCCGTCTTCGGCTTCGAGTCGCCGCCGCAGCCGGCGGAGAGGAGGGACGCGGTCAAGATCGCGACGAGGGGGATCCGGCGCACCGCCAAAGTTTGACGTCTCCGGCGTCAGGAAGTTTCGGCGAGCGCGGCCAGGATCTCGGCGGACTCGGGAAACCTGCCCTCGCGCTGCTTCGAGAAGACGAGCTCTCCATCGGCGAGCACGTCGAACTGACTGTTGGCGCCCGGCTCGATCTCGGCCGTGTGATGCGTCCCGTTGAGCTCGGCCGCGAGACTCGCGGCCCGGCGGTCGTAGCCGCTTCAGACGGGGCAGAAGAGGATGCGCAGGTTCGCCACCGCGGGAATGTACCCACGCGCCGCACCGTGCCGGGTAGCGTCCGTCGCAGTGCCGCTCCCGACGATCGAGGCGACGCGCTACGTGACGCCGCTTCGCGAGGGCGGCTCGCTGCCGGCGCTCGTCGAGGCGAGAGACGAGGGGCTCTACGTGCTCAAGTTCACGGGCGCGGGGCAGGGGCCGAAGGCGCTCGTCGCGGAGGTCGTCGCGGGCGAGCTTGCGCGCGCATTCGGCTTCGCCGTTCCGGAACTGGCGCTCGTGGAGCTCGATCCCGCGCTCGCGGTCGCAGAGCCCGATCCCGAGATCCAGGACCTGCTGCAGGCGAGCGCCGGGCTCAACCTCGGCGTCGACTTCCTGCCGGGCGCGCTGCCGTTCAGCGCCGCCGCCGGCCCGCCGCCCGTGCCCGAGCTCGCGGCGGAGGTCGTCTGGTTCGATGCGCTCGTGACCAACGTCGACCGGACGGCGAAGAACACGAACATGCTGCTCTGGCACGACCGGCTGTGGCTGATCGACCACGGCGCCGCCCTCTACTTCCACCACGCGACCGAACGCGACGAAGCCCACGCGCGGCTGCCGTTCGCGGCGGTCGCCGAGCACGTGCTGCTCCCGTTCGCCGGCTCGATCGCCGCTGCGGACGAGCGGCTCGCGCCGCGGGTGACGGACGCGTTGCTCTCCGCGGTCGTGGACGCGGTTCCGGACGAGTGGCTCGGCGACGACGACCGGTCGGTGTACGCCGACTACCTGCGTGCGCGGCTCGCGGAGCCGCGGGAGTTCGTCGCCGAGGCGGAGCGGGCGCGTGAGCGGCAGTAGCCCGTTTTCGTACGCGGTGCTGCGCGTCGTCCCGCGTGTGGAGCGCGGCGAGCGCCTGAACGCCGGTGTCGTCGTCTTCTGCCGTCCGCTGCGCTACCTCGCGGCGCGGGCGTACCTCGACGAGCGCCGCCTCGCCGCGCTCTGGCCCGACCTCGACCCGGAGTCCGTGCGCCCGCACCTGCGGGCGATCGAGCGCGTCGCCGCCGGGGACCCGGAGGCAGGTCCGATCGCTGCGCTGGACGAGACGGCGCGCTTCCACTGGCTCGTCTCGCCGTCGAGCACGATCATCCAGCCGTCGCGCGTCCACACGGGCCTGTGCGCGGAGCCGGCCGCGCAGCTCGACCGGCTGTTCGAGTCGCTCGTCCTGGTCCCCTCCGAGGGCGGCTAGCGTGTTCGAGAAGCGGATCGAGATCCGGTGGCGCGACCTCGACGCCTACGGCCACGTCAACCAGGCCGTCTACGTGACGTACGCCGAGGAGGTGCTCGACGCGTGGCTCGGCGAGCGCCTCGGGATCGTGCCCGGCGAAGTCTGGGACCACGTCGCGAAGAAGACGACGATCGTCTACAACGCCGAGCTGCGGCAGGCGGATCTCGAGGTCGTCGGGACCGTGCAGGTGCTGCGCGTCGGCACGACGAGCGTCACCGTCGAGATCGAGCTTCAGCGGCCCGACGGCGAGGTCGCGGCGGAGGTCGAGTCGGTGATTGTCGCGATCGACGGCCGCGGCGGCGGCGCGAGAACCCTGACGGCCACGGAGCGCGTGGCCCTGAACGAGGACGGGGCCGAAGCGTGGCCCCAGCGCGAGTCGATCTAGCTGCGCGTCACTCGGACGCCGGGAGAGCGAGGTCTCGTCTACGTCGTCGTCGTGGCCGTGGTCGTGGTCGTCCTCGTGGTGTCGGCCGTCGCGGGCGGGCCGGTACCGCCGGCAGAATCCTGGTCGGAGATCGTGCGCATGGCGCCGTCGAGGACGACCTTCGTCCAGCGCTCGCTGAAGCCTGCGAGGAAGGCGACCACGACGATGAAGTTGATCGTGAGATCGTCTTGATCGACCGGAACGAGGGACGTCTGCACGAGCAGCGAGACGACGATCCCCGACACGGCGCCGACGAGCGGGCGCAGCAGGCCGAGGACGCGAACGCCGTGCGCTCCGAGCTCGTGGTCGAGCACGAAGCGTTCTCCCTTTCTCGCCATCCGCAGCAGGACGCTGAAGATCGCGCCCGCGGCTCCGGCGGCGATGCACGCGTAGAACTGGCGCACTTGGAGATCGTCGAGGTCGACGAGTCCGAGGAGAGCCAACAGGACCGCCGACGCGAGCGCCGGGATGGCGACGAGTGGGACTCCCAGGATGAGCATCGCCGTCGCGTAATGGAGCCGCGCACGGTTCATCCCGGCCTGGTGGTAGTAGTCCTCGATCCGAGTCAGCTCCGCGAGGATCTCGCCGTGGAACGCGTCGACCTCCGACACGGTCCCTGTCTGCGCCGCTTCGAGCTGCTTACGCCTCAGGTCGGCGGCGAGCGTGACGCGCTCGACGCGCTCCGGCGCGACCAGCAGCCCCGGCGACGGCTCCTCTGCCGTGCGCACCCGCCACTGACTGTCGATGAAGCCGAGGATGCGCGCCTCGACCGCCATCAGCCACGACATGACGACGGCAGCGTGGTTGGACTCGAGGCTCCAGCGCGCCTTCATCTCGAGCACGTCGCACGTGTGGAGCAGGTGCGCGAGCGGCGGGAAGTCGTCGGTGACCCAGTCGGTCTCGCGGTAGACGCGGTATTCCGGGACCGGCCACCACAACCGCAGCCGTCGCAGCGCAGGGCGGAACCGCGCGACGTTGGTCTCGCGCACCTCGACGAGCGCGACGCCCGAGGCGCGCTTGCGGCACCAGTACGCCTCGACGATGCGCGCGCGATGGTCCTGCTCGTCCTGCTCGAGGAGATCCTGCTCGAACCTGGCGAGCGTTCGGTCGAACTCGCCGCGCGCCTGCTCCGGCGACGCGCCGGGCTTCCCCTCCTCGACGTCCCAGTGGTAGTGGGCACGTGCGACGTCGGAGAACGTCGTCCGGCCGACGCTTGTCTCGACCGTCTGCTCCGGGCGCGTCTCGCCGCTCCGCGTGCCGCCGTTGTGCTCGATCGTGGACTCGGCGCGTGTCGCCACGTGTTCCTCCTCGCCGCAGTCCGTGTGTCGCTCTTGGAGTCAGCGTAGACCGCCGAGGGGAGAAATACAAAGGGGCGCCGCTCGACTTAGATCGTCTTGAACTGCTCGAACGGCTGGCGGCAGGCCTCGCAGTAGCGGATCGAGCGGCACGGGGTCGGGCCGAAGATGTTGTCCAGGCGCGTCTCGGTCGAGCCGCAGTAGGGGCAGCGGTGGACCTTCGACTGGAGCTGGATCAGCGTCGGCGTTCCGGCCGCGCGCGGGGCGGGTGGCGCGAAGCCGGAGGCGCGCAGCTTCTCGCGGCCCGCCGGCGTGATCCGGTCGGTCGACCACGAGTCGTCGGCGACGACCTCGACCCGCGGCTCTGCGCCGAGCTCGCGCACCTTCTCCTCCATCGCGGCGCGCATGTAGGCGAGCGCGGGGCAGCCGAGGAAGGTCGGTGTGAACTCGACGCGCACGTCGTTACCGTCGACGGACACGTCGCGCACGATGCCGAGGTCGACGAGGGAGATGACCGGGATCTCGGGGTCGGGCACCTCGCCGAGCGCCGCCCACACCTGCTCGGCGGTTACCACTCCGCCCCCGGCACCGACCGTCGCACGGACGTCATCTCGTCCCAGAGCTCGGCGAGCTCCGGCGTGTGCGAGCCCCGAACCATTGCTTGTGACACTGTGTCACAAGCAAGGCCCGGCACCCGCGCCTCGAGCTGCGGGCGCAACGGCTCCGGGAGGACGCCCAGGGCGTACGGCCACAGGCGCTCCAGCGCCTCGCGGTAGCGCGGCTCGTCCTTCAACCGCTCGTGCCACAGCTCGGCGTGCATGCGGTGGTAGGTCTCCTCGCGGTCGATCTTCGCCGCGAGGCCCGCGACCTCGGCGTCGTCCGACTCCTTCAGCGCCTCGATCCGCACGCGGTCGGCCTGCTCGTAGAGGTACCTGCGTGCGATCGCCGGCGCCCACTCCAGCAGGTGCAGCTCCACGAGCGGCGCGCAGCGGTACTCCTCGGGCGTGCGATCGAACGCGAGCGCATCGGCATCCGTATCGAGATCGCGCGCGGCCAGCTCGTAGGCCGCTCGCGCGTGCCCGATCTCGTTCTGCGCGATCGATGAGAAGGCGACGTCCTCCTCCAGCGTCGGCGCGATCCCCGTCCACTCGGAGTCGCGCCAGCCGAGGATCAACTCGTCGTCAGCCAGCTCGAGCAGGAGATCAGTCCGCAGCTGTGCCCGCTCGCTCACGTGCCTCCCGTAGCCGCGCCTTGATCGAGTAGCCGTCGACGCGGCGGTACTTGAGGTCGAACTCGTCGGCCCACTCCGTTACGGGGTGCACCGCTTCGCGCGGGACGAGCCACAGCGCCTCCGACTCGCCGCGCCGGCCGTACTGCTCGCGCGCCCACGCCTC
>DATHAE010000160.1:0-7940 GCA_035296805.1 Gaiellaceae bacterium
TGTCGACCGAGATCGAGCTCGACCGCGTCCTCGACCTCGTCGCGTCGCGGCTGCGGGAGCTCGTCGGGGCCAGGATCGTGCTCATCGCCCTGCCGGATCTCGGCGACGCGGCGACCGTGTCCGTTGCGGCTGCGGCCGGGGACGGCACGTACGGGATCCCGGGGATGCAGCTGCCGCTGCTGCGCTCGAAGATCGGACGCGTGCTCGAACGCGGCCAGAGCGAGCGCGTCGACTCGCTGCTCGACGACCCGGAGGTGGACTACAACGTCGCCCGTCCGCTCGCGGCGCGCAGCGGTCTCTACGTCCCGCTGCTCGTCCGCGACCAGGCGATCGGGGTGATCGTCGCGCACGACCGGACGGCAGGCGACCCCCGCTTCTCGAACGACGACCTCCGCCTCGCCGAGACCTTCGCCTCGCGCGCCGCGGTCGCCGTGGCGCAGTCCCGCCGCGTCGCGAGCGATGCGCTCCGCCGCGTCGTCGAGGCGCAGGAGCTCGAGCGGCGGCGGCTCGCGCGCGAGCTGCACGACCAGACCGGGCAGGAGCTGACCTCGGTGCTGCTCGGGCTCAAGGCGGTCGAGGACGCCTCCGGAGACGACGCGCGCGACGCCGCCCTTCAGACGGTGCGCGCCCAGGTGGTCGAGACGCTGCACGACGTCCGCCGCCTCGCCGTCGAGCTGAGGCCGAAGGCGCTCGACGACTGGGGCCTCTCATCCGCGCTCGAGCGGCTGACACAGACGTTCGCCGACCAGACCGGCCTCGAGCTCGACCTCGAGAGCGGCCTCGGCGAGGAGCGGTTCGCGAGCGACGTGGAGACTGCGCTCTACCGGATGGTGCAGGAGGCGCTCACGAACGTCGTCAAGCACGCGCAGGCGCGGGCGGTCAGCATCGTCGCGGGCCGCGGCCGCAACGCGCTCACGCTCGTGATCGAGGACGACGGCCGCGGCTTCGACCCGTCCGGCCGCGCCGAGGGGATGGGTCTCGACGGCATGCGCGAGCGCCTGGGGCTCGTCGGTGGAAAGCTGAAGATCGAGTCGCGGCCGGGCGCCGGGACGACACTCGTCGCGGAGGTGCCGCTGAGATGAAGATCGGAGTCCTGATCGTGGACGACCACGCCGTCGTGCGAAGCGGCCTGCGCTACGTCCTCGAGGCCGAGGAGGACATCGACGTCGTCGGCGAGGCAGCCGATGCCCGGCACGCGGTCTTCGAGACGCGCGCGACGAAGCCGGACGTCGTGCTGATGGACGTCGTGATGCCGGGCAAGAACGGGATCGAGGCGATCCCGGACGTCTTGAAGGACGCGCCCGACGCGAAGATCCTGATCCTGTCGATGCAGGACGACCCGCGCTACGTGCGCGAGGCGTTCGCCGCGGGCGCCGCGGGCTACATCCTCAAGGAGGCCGCCGACACCGACCTCGTCGCGGCCGTCCGCGAGGTCGCGGCCGGCGGGCGGTACGTCCACCCCGCGCTCGGCGCACGGCTCGTGGCCGCCGACGCGGAGGAGCGCCGCCGCGCCGACGACGACCCGCTCTCGGACCGCGAGCGCGACGTGCTGCGCCTGCTGGCGCTCGGCCACACGAACCAGGAGATCGCCGGCAAGCTCTACATCTCGGTGCGCACGGCCGAGACGCACCGCGCGCACATCATGCAGAAGCTGCGCCTGACGACCCGCGCCGAGCTTGTCCGGTACGCGCTCGCGCAGGGGCTCCTGGCGGACGACGAGACCGCGTAGCGGCCGGCGCGCGCCCCGCGGCGCGCTAGTGGCTCATCGTCCCTTCGACGTTCCCGACCTTCAGCAGCCCGACCTGGCCCTGGTCGACGGCCGCGAACGCATGCGAGACGAACGGGTAGAGGCCGGGCTGGTCGATCTTGACGTCGAAGACGCTGCCGCCGCCGGCGGGGACGGTCACCGTCTGCACGTTGTGGATCGCGTCGGCCGGGTTCATGTCGCCGAAGGGATACGCCGTGTTGAGGATCGTCCCGACGATGTGGAAGTCCGTGTCGAGCGACGGGCCGGCGTCGACGACCCAGAACCGCACGAGCTCGCCCGGCTTCGCCGTCAGCGGATGCGTGACGTACTGGCCGGAGTAGCCGTTGAAGGTCATCCAGTCCGGCTGGCGCGCGTGCGCCTTCGCCTGGTTGAACTGCGCCGGCTTCCCGAGGCCGTCGGAGTCGAGGTACCACTCGCTCGCGACGAGGACGTAGTCCTTGTCGGCCTTCGGCAGGACGCCCGGCTTCGGCTCCACGACGATCGCCCCGTACATGCCGTTCGCGATGTGCGTCAGGACCGGCTTCGTGCCGCAGTGGTACATGAACACGCCGGGGTCGTTGGCACGGAACGTGTAGCTGACGGACTTGCCCGGGAAGACATCGCCGAACGCCTTGTCCGGCGCGATCCGCGCGGCGTGGAAGTCGACCGAATGCGGGATCGCGCCGTTGTTCGTGAGCGTGATCTTCACGAGCTGTCCCTGGCGGACGTGGATCACCGGGCCCGGAGCGCCACCGGCCCAGGCCCAGGCGGAGTACCCGACGCCCGGTGCGATCTGGACCGTGAGGTCCGTGAGGGCGAGCTTCACGGTCGCGACGTCTCCGGCCGGGGCGGCGGGCAATGTCGCGGGGAACGCCTCGTGCGCGGCGGCGAGCGCGTCGGCGTTCTCGGGCGCAGCGCCGGCGTAGCTCGTCAGCGACCCGAGATTCGCGGTCGCGCCCATGTCCATGCCGGCCATCGAGCCGCTCGCCGTCCCGGCGCTCGCAGTCGCGGGTGCGCCATCGTCGCGCGCGTCGAGCCACATCATCAGGGCGAAGAAGCCGAGGACGGCGACGAGCAGGCCGAGCAGCACGGCCACGACGCCGAGGAACGCATCCCTGCCGCCGCCGGAGGAGCGGACGGGACGGTGCTGGTTCGAGACGTAGGGCGCGGTGCTCATGGTCGAATCTCCTTGGTCGTCGAGGTCACTCGACCGTAGGCGAGCGCACGTCGCGGTCGATCCCCCAAGAGCCGCGAGGTCGCTCCGGAAATGGCCGCAGCGTTCGTTGCGGTTTCTCCGCAACCGAATCAGTCTCGTAGGGTCGACCGCGACCGCCCGCGTGCGGCAGGCTTAGGGGGTGGACACGACCGCAGCCCGGTCCGACGTCGTCGACGTCATTCTCCGCGACGGCGCGACCCTGAGGCTGCGACCGCCGACGCCCGCCGACGCGGAGGCGCTCGTAGCCTTCTTCGCCGGCCTCTCCGACGAGAGCCGCCACCTGCGCTTCCACGGCGGGCGTCGCATCGACCGCGCGCTCGTCGACCACCTCTTCGCCGGCACGGACGACCGCGGCGCGCTCGTCGCGGTCGCGGCCGACGAGGGCGGCGGCGAGCAGGTCGTCGCGCTGGCCGAGTACGCGCGCCTGCGCGACGCACGGGCCGCCGAGGTCGCCTTCGCCGTCGCCGACGAGCGGCAGGGCCTCGGCGTGGGCACCCGGCTGCTCGAGCAGCTGGCCGCCCGCGCGAGCCGTGTCGGCGTCGAGCGCTTCGTCGCCGATGTGATGGCGGGGAACAAGGCGATGCTCGGGGTCTTCGCCGACGCGGGATTCGAGGTCACGCGCGAACTCGACCGCGGCGAGGTCGAGGTCGGGTTCCCGATCGCTGCGACGCCGGGCTTCCGCGACCGCGTCGAGGAGCGAGACCACGTCGCGGTCGCGGCGTCGCTGCGCGCGTTCTTCGCGCCCGCCTCGGTCGCCGTGATCGGCGCCTCGCGCCGCCGCGGCTCGATCGGCGGCGAGCTCTTCCGCAACATCCTCGCGGCGGACTTCGTCGGCGCCACCTACCCCGTCAACCGCGGCGGCGACCCGGTCGCGGGCGTTCCCGCCTTCCGCTCCGTCGCCGAGATACCGGCCACGGTCGACCTCGCGGTGATCTGCCTTCCAGGCGAACAGGTCCTCGACGCGGCCGAGTCGGCGGTCGCGGCAGGGGTCCGGGCGCTCTGCGTCATCTCCTCGGGCTTCGCCGAGGTCGGTGCAGAGGGTGTGGAGCGGCAGCGGCGGCTGCTCGAGCTCGTCCGCTCGTACGGCGGACGGCTCGTCGGCCCGAACTGCCTCGGCATCGCCGTCCCCGGGATCGGCCTGAACGCGACCTTCGCGCCGCGGGCGCTCCCGCCCGGACGGATCGCCTTCTCCTCGCAGAGCGGCGCGCTCGGTCTGGCGCTGCTCGAGAAGGCGGCGGAGCGAAACCTCGGCTTCTCCTCCTTCGTCTCGATCGGGAACAAGGCCGACGTCTCGTCGAACGACCTGCTCGAGTGGTGGGAGGACGACGAGGGGACGGACCTCGTCCTGCTGTACCTCGAGTCGTTCGGCAACCCGCGCAAGTTCGGCCGGCTGGCGGCGCGGGTCGCGCGCAAGAAGCCGATCCTCGCGCTCAAGGCGGGGACGACCGGCGCCGGCGCCCGCGCAGCAAGCTCGCACACGGCCGCCCTGGCCGGTGCCGAGACGGCCGTCGACGCCCTTTTCCGCCAGGCCGGCGTCCTGCGCGCGCGCACGCTCGAGGAGCTCGTCGACACCGCCGCGCTCCTGTCGAGCCAGCCGCTGCCGCCCGGACGCCGCACGGCGGTGATCACGAATGCCGGCGGCCTCGGCATCCTCTGCGCCGACGCGTGCGAGGCCGGGGGTCTGAGCCTCGAGCCGCTCGCGGGCGAGACGCGGGAGCGGCTCCGCGCCGTCCTCCCGGCCGACGCGAGCGTCGCGAACCCGATCGACCTGCTCGGCTCCGCGACCGCCGCCACGTACGAGGCGGCGCTGCCGCTCGTGCTGGCCGATCCGGCGGTCGACAACGTGATCGTCCTCTTCGTGCCCCCCGTCGTCGCGAGCGCCGACGACGTCGCCGCGGCGATCGCGAAGGCCGCGGCGGGAGCGGGCAAGCCGGTGCTCGCGGTCGTCGTGAGCGCCGAAGGCATCCCGCGCGCGCTCCGCACGAGCGAGTCGCCGGTTGCTGCGTTCACCTACCCGGAGTCGGCGGCGCGCGCCCTCGCGCTCGCGGTCGAGCGCGCCGACTGGCTGCGCCGAGAGGCGGGAGCAGTCCCGATCGTGGAGGGAATCGACCGCGCCGCCGCGCGCCGGATGATCGAGAGCGTCGCCGACGAGCGCTGGCTCGATCCGGCCGAGGCGCGGGCGCTGCTCACGGCCTACGGCATCCCGCTCGTCCCGGAGCGGCTCGTCGACTCGCCCGAGGAGGCCGTGGCTGCGGCGCGCGACGTCGGCTTCCCGGCCGTCGTCAAGACCGCCGCACCCGGCGCCCACAAGACCGAGACCGGCGGCGTCGCGCTCGGGCTCGAGACGGAGGACGAGGTGCGCGAGGCCGCGACGCGCATCGGCGCGCCGCTCGTCGTCCAGCCGATGATCGCCGCCGGCGTCGAGCTTTTGGCCGGCGCCGTCCAGGACCCCGTCTTCGGCCCGCTCGTCGCGTTCGGGCCCGGCGGCGTGCTCGCGGAGCTGATCGGCGACGCACGCTTCGGCGTCGCGCCGCTGACCGACGTCGACGCCGAGGAGCTCGTCCGCGGCGGCAAGGCCGGCCGTCTCGTCGCCGGCTTCCGCGGCCGCCCGCCCGCGGACGTCGCGGCGCTCACCGACCTGCTCCATCGCCTCGCGCGCCTCGCGGAGGAGAATCCCGAGGTCGCGGAGCTCGACCTCAACCCCGTCCTCGGCCTCGCCGACCGCTGCGTCGCCGTCGACGCCCGCGTCCGCCTGCGCCGCGCCGACGCCGCGACCGCCGTGAAGAGCTGGTGACGAAGCCGATCAAGATCGAAGAGAGGGGAAGTCGATGACCGTGCCAGGCCAGGAGCTGACGGGAAGCGCAGCGGCGATCGGCCGCGCGCTCGACCTCGAGGGCGTGAAGGCGCGCCTCCTCGCCGCCGGCGGGGGCTACGAAGTCGTCCACGAGTCCGGGGGCCTCGAGCTCGGCGTGTACGTGCTCGTTGCGCCCGAGCCCGACCACCAGCAACCGCACGCAGACGACGAGGTGTACGTCGTCCTGGAGGGCCGAGGCACCCTCGACATCGACGGCGAACGGGTCGATCTGCGCGAGGGTCACGCCGCCTTCGTCCCCGCGCGGACGCGGCACCAGTTCGTCGGCTACGAGAACCTGACCGTGCTCGTGATCTTCGAGAGGAGGCCGAGATGACCACCACCACGACCGCGGCGCCGCTCGCAGACCGGGAGCTGGAGCTGATCGATGCCTACTGGCGCGCGGCCAACTACGTCTCCGTCGGGCAGATCTACCTGCTCGACAACCCGCTCCTGAAGGAGGGGCTCGAGTCGGAGCACGTCAAGCCGCGCCTGCTCGGCCACTTCGGCACGACGCCCGGGCTGAACTTCGTCTACGCGCACCTGAACCGCGCGATCAAGGCCCGCGACCTCTCGGCGATCTACATCACCGGCCCGGGCCACGGCGGCCCCGGCCTCGTCGCGAACGCCTACCTCGAGGGCACGTACTCGGAGCTCTACCCGCACGTCTCGCAGGACGAGGAGGGACTCCGCGCGCTCTTCCGCCAGTTCTCGTTCCCAGGCGGGATCCCGTCGCACGTCGCGCCGGAGACGCCCGGCTCGATCCACGAGGGCGGCGAGCTCGGCTACGCCCTCTCGCACGCGTTCGGCGCCGCGTTCGACAACCCCGACCTGCTCGTCGCCTGTGTCGTCGGCGACGGCGAAGCGGAGACGGGGCCGCTCGCGACGAGCTGGCACTCGAACAAGTTCCTCGATCCGGTCACCGACGGCGCGGTCCTGCCGGTGCTGCACCTGAACGGCTACAAGATCGCCAACCCGACGGTGCTCGCGCGGATCCCCGAGCGCGAGCTGGTCGCGCTCTTCGAGGGGTACGGCTGGCGTCCGCTGATCGTCACCAGCGAGCTGGACGAGCCGCCGGCCGACGCGCACCAGCGCTTCGCCGCGGCGCTCGACGAGGCGCTCGACGACATCCGCTCGTTCCAGACGGCCGCGCGCGAGGGCGGAACGCCGGAGCGGCCGCAGTGGCCGATGCTGATCCTGCGGTCGCCGAAGGGCTGGACCGGCCCGCGCGACGTCGACGGCGTGCAGGTCGAGGGCACGTGGCGCTCGCACCAGGTGCCCGTCCTCGGCGCGCGCGAGGACGCGGGCCACCGCGCGATCCTCGAGGAGTGGATGCGGAGCTACCGGCCCGACGAGCTCTTCGACGAGGAGGGCCGGCTCCGTCCCGAGCTGAAGGCGCTGGCGCCCGAAGGCGAGCGGCGGATGAGCGCGAATCCGCACGCGAACGGCGGCGCGCTCCTCCAGGACCTGGTCCTGCCCGATTTCCGCGAGTACGCGGTCGACGTGGACGAGCCCGGGAAGACCTCGACCGAGGCGACGCGGCGGCTCGGCGGCTTCCTCCGCGACGTGATCGTCAAGAACGCCAAGACCTTCCGCCTGTTCGGCCCGGACGAGACCGCGTCGAACCGCCTCGGCGACGTCTTCGCCGTGAGAGCGCGCGCGTGGGACGCCGAGCTCGAGCCGACCGACGAGGACCTCGCGCCCGACGGTCGGGTGATGGAGGTGTTGTCGGAGCATCAGTGCCAGGGGTGGCTCGAGGGCTATCTCCTGACCGGCCGCCACGGCCTCTTCAACTGCTACGAGGCCTTCATCCACATCGTCGACTCGATGTTCAACCAGCACGCGAAGTGGCTGAAGGTGACGCGCGGGATCCCGTGGCGCCGCCCGATCCCGTCGCTCAACTACCTGCTCTCCTCGCACGTCTGGCGCCAGGACCACAACGGCTTCTCGCACCAGGACCCGGGGTTCATCGACCACGTGGTCAACAAGAAGGCAGAGATCATCCGCGTCTACCTGCCGCCCGACGCGAACACGCTCCTCTCCGTCGCGGACCACTGCCTCCGCAGCCGCGACTACGTGAACGTGATCGTCGCCGGCAAGCAGCCGAGCCTGGACTACCTTTCCAT
>DATHAE010000161.1:0-7756 GCA_035296805.1 Gaiellaceae bacterium
CGACCCCGGCGGCCGTGCGGCGGGTCGGCTCCTGGCTCGGCGCAGCCGGACTATTCGCGACGACGGCTGCGGCCGACCAGGCGACCTGCGAGCACTCCGCCCAGGTAGGCGGCCCACGCGGCGACGGCAGCCGCGACCGCAAACAAGGTCGCGAAGCCCCGGTAGCACTCCGACGCATCCGGCGAGCACGTGCTCGCGCTGTCGACGACGGCCGCCCACACGACGAGTCCGCCGGTCGCAGCCGCCGCCAGCGCGAGCGACGGCCGGCGGACGACGCGCCGGACGGCCTCGAACGCCGCCGCGAAGAAGAGGACGACGACGGCGGCGTGCAGGACGCGCCAGCCGTCCCGGGGACGCACGAAGAACGTGTCGAGGATCTGCTCGCGGTCGTACCGCGGCCCTCCCGGCTCGGTGAACCTGCCCGCGTACCGGCGGAGCGCGTCGGCGCGCAGGTCGAGCAGCGCCGGTGCAAGGAAGCCGCCCCACTCCTCGGTCGCGCGGCCGTAGGTACCGCCGTCGCTTGGGCCGAGCTTCGCGTCGACCCGCGCAACGGAAACGAGCGCGAGGAACGCGACCGACATCACCGCGAGCGCCAGCCCGAGCCGGGCTGGTCGATGCCGCCGCACGACGAACGCGACCGCAGCGAGCACGACGCACACCGCGCCGACGACGACGTACCACCAGGCGCGCGCGGAAACGTCGACCAGCGAGAGCTCACGCGCGATCGCGGTGCAACGCTGGGCGTTTCCGCCGCCGCCGCAGGCGGATCCGCCGAGGACCAACGCCGGCATGAGGATAGCCGCGAGCGCCGCGACCGCTCCGGCCGCCGCCGTGACGGCGACGAACGCCGAGCCTGCGAGCCGCTCGAACCGCGAGCCCACCGCCTTAGCGCGCGATCGGGACGAGGAAGAACGAGTACGCACCGTGATCCCACTCGAACGGCTCGCCGTGCACGACCAGTTCGTACCGCCCTCGGACGGGGAGCATCACGGGGTCGCTGTCGTGGCACAGGCCGCCGCCGTACAGGAGCTGCGACACGACGACCGGCTTCGACAGACGCTCCGCGTAGAGCGACCAGCGCAGCATCTCGCCGTGGCCGCACCAGCCGCGCAGCTCGCGCGCGTCGACCACGATCCGGGAGCCACGCCTCGCGGTGAACCAGTAGCTGTCGACGCTTCCCGGCACCTCGAGCTCTCCCGCACCGCGTCCCGGCAGTCCCGGACGCACGATCGCGCCGACACGGACCGCGAACTCGTCGACCGGCGCGTTCCAGACCGTGAACGCGTACGGCCCGACCGTCCCTCGCGGAGCGCTCACGGCAAGCACGTAGGTCCCACCGCGCACGAGCAGAACCGGCCCGGGGCTGCGGCAGAAGCCCGAGACGTAGAGCGGCTTCTCCAGCAACGGACGCAGCGACTCGGAGGCGCGGAGAGACCACGTGAACGTGCGGTTGGACCCGCAGACGCCGTCGACCCGGCGCGCCTCCAGCGACACGCGAGTGCGCGGCGCTACCGAGAAGCGGTAGCGGTCGACCTCGCCGGGCCGGCCGATCCTGCCGCTCGCGACGAGGAGCGCGCCGCTCGTCGGCCGCAGCGGCCGGCCGGGCGAGCCGAGGACACGCGTGGAGGTCGCCGTGCGTTCGCCCGCGCTCCCGCACCCCGCGACGAGCGCTGCGACCGTGACGGCTGCCGCGCCGGCTGTCCTCATGCCGTCAGCATGCCGCGAGATCGGTGGTCGCCGCTTGTGGGCGGGAGGACGGCGGGCTAACGTCCGCGGTCGATGGCGCCGCTTGCGACGCGCGCATTGGCCGCCGCGGCGCTCGCCGCGCTGCTTGCCGTAGCGGCGGAGGCTGCGGCGCCGCCGGGCGCGCGGCCGCTCGGGCGGTCGAGTTGCGGACCGATCCAGAACGCGGCGGGGAAGCGCCTGATCGCGTCGGACCTGCCGCTCCAGGGCGTTGCCCGCGCTCCGGCGCTCGAGATGTCGAAGGCGATCGCGTTCGTCCTCGAGCAGCACGATTGGCGCGCGGGCCGCTACACCCTCGCCTACCAGAGCTGCGACGACTCGACCGGCGCGGCGCAGATGTGGGACGCGCGGAAGTGCGCCGGGAACGCGCGCGCGTACGCGCGCAACCGCGACGTCGTCGGCGTGATCGGGACGTTCAACTCGGGCTGCGCCGAGGTCGAGCTCCCGATCCTGAACCAGGCGCCGCACGGCGCCGTCGCGCTGGTCAGCCCCGCGAACACGTCCATCGGACTCACCCACCGCGGAGCGGGAACGGGGCCGGACGAGCCGCGGCGCTACTACCCGAGCGGCAAGCGCAACTACGCGCGCGTGATCGCACCCGACGACGCCCAGGCCGCGGCCGATGCGGTCCTCGCGCGCCAACTCGGCGTCAAGTCGGTCTTCGTCCTGCACGACGGCGGCGCCTACGGCCTCGGCGTCGCGACCTCGTTCCGGGATGCCGCCGCGCGACTCGGGCTCACCGTCGCCGGGTTCCAGGGCTGGGACCCGAGCGCGTCCTCGTACGACGTGCTCGCGCGCGGGATCAAGGCGACGCAGGCACAGGGCGTCTTCCTCGGCGGCCTCGTCTGCGCGAACGGGTCGAAGCTGGTCAAGGACCTGCGCGCACGCGTCGGCGCGAGTGTGAGGATCATCGCCGCCGACGGCTTCACGCCGATCTCCGCGCTCGCGGCCGGCGCCGGCAGCGCAGCGGAGGACGTCATGGTCTCCGTCGCCGGGCGGCCGAACGACAAGCTGCCGCCGGCGGGGCGGCGGTTTCTCGCGGCGTTCGCGAAGGTGAACGGCGGCAAGGCACCGGGTCCTTTCTCCGTCCACGCGGCACAGGCGACGGAGGTCCTCGTCCAGGCAATCGCGGCGTCCGACGGGACGCGCGGGGACGTCGCTGCGCGCCTGCTCGGGGTGAAGATCAGGAACGGCATCCTCGGCACGTTCGGGTTCGACCGGAACGGCGACGCGACCGCGAGCGCGGTCACGATCTACCGCATCCGCGACGGCAAGGGCTGGCAGGACACGGTCATCGTCCCCCCCGCCGCGCTCGTCAAGTCCGGCTGACTCCTATATTGAGCGGGTGGAGGCGTCCGACGCAGAACTGGTGGCCAGGTGCCGCAGGGGCGACGATGCCGCCTGGCGCGAGCTCGTCGCGCGCTTCTCGCGCTACGTCTACGCGATCTGCGGGCAGGCGTTCCGGCTTCCCGAGCACGACTCGGAGGACGTCTTCCAGGAGGTGTTCGCGAAGGTGTACGAGCATCTGGGCCGGTTGCGCGACGACGAGGCGGTGCGGCCGTGGATCGCGCAGCTGACGCGCCGCGCGTGCATCGACCGCCTTCGTGCCGGCGCTCGCGTGGAGGTGACCGAGGATGTCGAGCCGGACGCGGTCGACGAGACGCTCGAGCAGCTCGACGAGGCGATGGCGGTGCACGACGCGCTGGCCACGCTCGACGTGAACTGCCGCGAGATCCTCGACCGCTTCTTCGCGCGCGACGAGAGCTACCGCACGATCGGCACCGCGCTCGGCCTTCCAGCCGGGACGATCGCGAGCCGAATCTCGCGCTGCTTGGACAAGCTGCGCACCGAGATGGAAGAAGCGGCGCCGGTGGCCCGTCCTGTGACCGGATGACCTTGAGATCCCAATACGACAGCGAGCGGCTTGCCGCGCTCATCGGAGCCCTGCCTGCAGCTCCCCCGGCGTGGATCGCAGCCGCCCAGGAACTCCCGACGGCCCGGAGGGAACTCGACGACCTCGTCGCTCGAGCTGAGGCCGACGCGGAGTTTCGGGCACGCGTCATAGACGATCTCGAGGCTGCGGTCGCAGCGGAGGGCATCGAGCCCAGCCCGCCGATCCTCGCGGCACTCCGCGAGCGATTCGCATCCGACTGAGCCACATCGTCAACGCCGGCCCGGGATGTGGGACGATCCCGGGCCGGTGGACGTTCTCGACTGCGAAGCACTCCTCGACGCGATCGGCGCCCGCGCGCCCGCACCCGGCGTCGGCTCGACGGCCGCGATCGTCGGTGCGATGGCAGCCGCGCTGTGTACGAAGACGGCCCGCCTGTCCGCAGACGCCGGCGCGGCCGCCCAGGGGGAGCACCTTCGGCGGCGGCTGACGGCGCTCGCGCACGAGGACGCCGAGGCCTTCGAGAACGCCCTCCGCCACCTCGACGAGCAGCGCGACCCCGACCCGTCGCGCCGCGACTGGGATCTCGGCCGCTCGCTCGCGACGGCCGCGGACGTTCCGCTGCGGATCGCCGAGGCGTGCGCCGACGTCGCCGAGCTCGGCGCCGCACTCTCGCGGCACGCACAGGCCGACGTCCAGCCCGACGCGGCCGGGGCGGCCGTCCTCGCGGAGGCCGCGGCGCGCGTCTGCGCTCACCTTGTCGCCGTCAATCTCGGGGCGACGGTCGACGACGACCGCGTCCGGCGCGCCGACGCGCTCGCCAGGGCCGCGGGCGAGGCCGCCTCCGACGCCGGGGCGTAGGTGCCGCCGCTCGCGTCGGTCCCGGACCTCGAGCAGGAGCTCGACGAGCTCTACAGCCGGCCGCTCGAGGAGTGGACGAAGGCCCGCAACGACCTCGCGACCCGGCTGCGGAAGGCACACCAGACTGCGCAGGCCGAGACCGTCCGCGGGCTCCGCAAGCCGTCCGTGGCCGCCTGGGCGGTGAACCAGCTCGCGCGTCGGGAGCAAGGGCGGGTCGCCGCGCTCCTCGACGCAGGCGCGCGCTTGCGCGCGGCGCAGGAGGAGGCGCTGCGCGGCCGCGGCGGCGCCGCCGACGTGACCGCCGCGGCACGCGGCGAACGGGAGGCGGTCCGCGACCTGGTCGCGGCGGCCCGCACGATCCTCGAGGAGGCGGGGAACGCCGCGTCGCAGCCGACGCTCGACCGGATCTCGCAGACGCTCCGCGCCGCCGCGGTCGACGAGACGGGACGCGAGCAGCTCGCGCGCGGGCGCCTGGAGGAGGAGCTGAAGGGCGTCGGCTTCGGCTCGCTGACGGCGGTGAAGCCGGCGGCGCGCCCGCGGAAGGACGAGCTGAAGCGGGCGCGGGAGCGCGTGAATGAGCTCCGCGCGGCCGCGCGAAGCGCCGGACGCGACGCGCGCGAGGCCGAGGCCGAGGCCGACCGCGTCGCCCGCGAGGCAGAGAGCGCACGCGAACGCGCGCGTGATCTGCGGGCGGAGGCGGAGCGCGCAGCGACGGCGCTGAGCGACGCCGAGGAAGAGGCCGAGCGGCTGCGCTGAGGGCGCTCCCGGCGACGTCTCCGTGTTACACGCGCAACGCGCCCGGGAACGCCCGTCGGCATGCGCATCGGCCTCGTCGGAGCGATCTACCTCATCATCGGCATCGTCGTCGCATCGAACAAGCACTACCTCGGCGACATCGACACGCTCCGCGAGATCGTGTCGGCGCTGCTCGCGATCGTACTGTGGCCGCTGCTGCTCGTCGGCGTCAACCTGCACATCCGCGGCTGAGGCGGCCCGCTCAAGCGGTCCACCCGATCGGCCGATACAGATGAGTGGATGGTCATTCTCGAACAGCACGACCTTCTGGTCAGGTTCTTCGGCGGCATGGGGATCGTCTTCGTCGTGATCCTCGTGATCGGCCGGCTGTTCCTGCGTTAGCGCGGGGTCTCGAGCTCGCTACCGCCGCCGGGCGACGCGCTGCAAGTCCTCGATGAAGCTCGCGAGGAGCCAGAACGCGAGGATGATCGCGACGACCAGGATCGTCCCGGCGAGGAGACCGAAGAGCGACATGCGGCGGAGTTTGCGCTCCTCTGGCGATTTCCTTCCGCGCACGGGCTGGTCGCGGCTGCGCGGGTGCAGACGATGGGCCGCAAGCGGGAGCCCCTTGCCGCACCAAGGGACCCCCGCTGAGCGGGGCAATGCGTACCAGGCCCCTCCGCAGGTAACACCGCCCCGGGCGATCATCGTTCGAAGCGCACGCCGAGGGATCCCTCCAACGGGGTAATCGCGCGCCTGAGGCGTGCGTGTAGCAATCCCCTGTCCCGGTCGCGGCGGGCGACCGCCGGTGTGCGACCTCCTGACGGCGCCCGCGAACACCGGTTAACGAACCTTCACAGAAGCCGAGCGTGCGCTCAGACGGCCGCGGCTTCAATGCGCGCATCGAAGCGCCGACTGTCATCTCGAGGATCGACGTCGCCCAGCTCGGGGCGACGCGCTATGTGCTGACGGTTGGCGCAGACGCCGACGCGTGCGCCGTCAAGGACGCGCTCTACCCGCTTTCGGCGCATGAGGGCGCGTCCGTCGTCGTCGACGTCCAGGCGCTGCCCGTCGTCGACCCGTCGCTGCTCGGGATCCTGACGGGCGCCGCGCACCTCGTCCGCGCTGCCGGCGGCGAGCTGGTCATCGTCACGCGGAGCCCGCGCGTGCGCTGGCTCCTCGACGACTCCGGCCTCACGCAGGTGGCGCGGGTCGAGCGGACCCTCAACCACGCCCTGGCGATCGTCGCGTGAAGCCCGAGGCGCTGCAGGTCCTCGCGCCGAACGCCGCGTGGCCGCCCGAGGCCGTCAGCGCGGTCGAGCGGCTGCTGCGCCGCGTCGTCGATCTGCGCCGCGAGAACGCGCAGCTGCAGACGGCCCTGGAGAGTCGGATCGTGATCGAGCAGGCGAAGGGCGTACTCGCCGAGCGGCACCTCCTCCCGCCTGACTACGTGTTCGAGGCGCTCCGCGCCGGCGCGCGGTCCGACGGCCGGCGAGTGCACGACGTCGCGCAGGAAGTGGTGGCAACGCAGGCGACTCCCTCGTCGGTTCTGCGCGAGCTCGAGCGGAGAGTGACGGCGTGACGAGCGTCGCCGATCCGCGCGTCGTCCGGAAGCAGGGCGTCGCGAAGCCGCTGCTGATCTTCTTCTACTCCGACCGGTCGGGCCGGTGCCGGCGCGCGGAGGGCTTTCTCGCCCAGGTCCTGCAGCGGAGGCGAAACCACGAGACGTTCAACGTCCGCCGCATCTCGGCCGACGAGCGGGTTGACCTCGTCGACCGGTTCCGGATCGACCGCGTCCCGACGCTGCTCGTCGCGGACGGCAAGGTGGTGCGCGCGAAGCTCGTCGAGCCGCGCGGCTGCGAGGAGATCCAGACCTTCCTCGCCCCCTGGCTGAAGTAGCGCCTGCGCTCGGGCGGCCGCGTAGGCTCCGCCCGATGCGACGCATTGCGACCCGCGCGCTCGCACTCGGCGCGTTCGTCGTCGCAGCGGCGGCCGGGGCGTACGCCGTGATGGCCGCCGTCGACCGCAGCCCGTTCCGAGGAGACGTCGCAGCGACCACGACGACGACCGCCCGCTTCGGCGCGGCGCAAGTCGTGCGTTCGCCAGGCGCGGACGGCGGCGTGTGCTTCACCGTCAGCCGCGGAGGCGTCCAGCTTCGGCGGACCTGCGTCGAGGACGTCGGCGCGGGCGAGATTGCCTACGCGCTCGCGAGGCGCCGGAGCGGCCAACTCGTCGTCGCCGGCATCGTCGGCCCGGACGTGGCCCGCGTGACCGTGTGGCTGCGCCCGCGCGGGACGTTCCCGCCCCGGATCGTGGACGGCGCGTTCTACGCCGCGGTACCTGCGGGCAAGACCGTGAAGGCCGTGAGGGGCGTGCCCGAAGGATGATCCAGGGCGCGCGACAGGACAGGCCCTAGATCGAGCCGCTGAACGTGTTGCAGGCGGCCGGCGTGCCCTGCTCGTAGCCGCGTGAGAACCAACGGCGGCGCTGCTCGCTCGAGCCGTGCGTCCACGACTCGGGGTTGAC